>JAGOHC010000196.1 GCA_017996375.1 Saprospiraceae bacterium
TCCATATTTGATAAAGGTATTATCTGAAGTTGGTTTTGGATGCGACTGCAGTTCGCATCCCGAATTATTGTTGTCTGAATCGGCAGGGGTAGTGGGAGAAAATATTATGTTTACTTCGAACAATACCGCAGCTTATGAATACCAAAAAGCTCGTGAATTAGGAGCAGTTATTAACCTCGATGATATTAGTCATATTGCATATTTAGAAGAGCATGCCGGTTTGCCCGATTTGCTTTCGTTCCGATACAATCCTGGAAATTTGAAAGAAGGAAATGAAATAATAGGAAATCCTGAAGAAGCAAAATATGGCTTTACCGAAGCTCAATTGTTTGAAGGATATGCCATATTAAAACAAAAAGGTGTTCAACGGTTTGGAATTCATACTATGGTAGCTTCCAATGAGTTGAACAATGATTATTTTATAGAAACTGCCGAAATTATGTTTAACTTAATTGTGAAACTTCATACACAATTAGGTATTCGGTTTGAATTTGTAAATTTAGGTGGAGGAATAGGCATTCCGTATAAACCGGACCAAAAGCCTGTAGATATAACCTATATAAGTAATGGGATAAAGAAAAAATACGACGAAATTATTGTTGCACAAGGTTTAGCCCCATTAAAAATATTTTTAGAATCGGGACGATATATTACGGGTCCGTATGGTTATTTAGTAACAAAAGTACAGCATTTTAAACAAACATATCGCGATTATGTTGGGGTTGATGCAAGTATGTCAAACCTTATGCGTCCGGGCATGTATGGAGCGTATCATCATATTACGGTTTTGGGTAAAGAATTTGCTCCAAAATTACATACCTATGATGTTACCGGATCGTTGTGCGAAAACAATGATAAATTTGCCATTCATAGAGAATTGCCAAAAATTGAAATTGGTGATTTGTTGGTTATTCACGATGCCGGTGCTCATGGTCATGCTATGGGTTTTAATTATAACGGTAAATTGCGTTCCGCAGAATTATTGCTGCGAACCGATGGTAGTGTGGTGCAAATTCGTAGAGCCGACACAGTTGAAGATTATTTTGCAACACTCGATTTTTCTGGACTTACATCATTTAAATAACTACATGTATGCAAAAAAGACCACGAATACTCATTGTAGATGATCAATATTCAAATAGATTTTTGATGGCAGAAATGCTGTTGGAGTATGATATTGCTATGGCTACCAGTGGTACCGAGATGTGGGAAGAAATAACAAAAAAAATTCCCGATTTAATTTTGCTCGATGTGATGATGCCCGAAGAAGACGGTTTTTCTTTGGCAAAAAAACTCCATGCACACAAAGATTATAAAACTATACCGGTAATATTTGTTACCGCCAAAGTTACAGGTGCCGATATTGATGAAGGGTTTCGCAGTGGGGCATACGATTATATCAAAAAACCATTCAATCAGCAGGAATTAGAAACGCGTGTGAAAAATGCACTCGAAAATTCCGCAAAAACTCATGATTTGTTGGCGCGTGCCATTACAGGCGATATGATATTCGAAAACATGCCGGAATCGTTGATTATTACCGACAAAGATTTTAGAATAGTATCAATAAATCCTGCATGTTCTGCACTTACCGGGTATTTAAATTCCGATGTAAGCGAAAACTTTTTTCCCGATTATATTTGCGACGAATCACAAAATCCTATCGCTATTGGTAAATTGTTGCATGCAAAACATGAGGTGTTTTTTGTTGTAAAAAGCAAAAAAATAATACCTATATCGTTATCAGTTTCATTAGTAAATGATGAGCAATCAAATGAATTGGGTTGGGTATGCATGTTTCACGATATTAGCGAACGAAAAACATTTGAAAAAAATCTGATTGCAGCAAAAGAAAATGCTGAGCAGGCAGATAAAATGAAATCAATGTTTTTATCGAAAATGAGCCACGAAATTCGTACCCCACTTAATTCAATTTTGGGCTTTTCTGATTTATTGGAAGATGATGATATTACAAAGGAAGAACGTGATAGATATGTTAAAATAATTCGAAAAAACGGGGAGAAATTATTGGCATTTATAGATAATTTACTTGATATAACTTCGCTCGAAACGCAAAAAATACATATTGAAAAAAATAGTTGTAGTCCACAAGAGTTGTTACAAGAGTTGTATGATGAATTTGTGGTTCAGCAAAAAAAGCAGAAAAAGGAAGCCATTGTGTTTAAAATGCACAATACAACTGCTGCCGATTTTTACTTTATGACGGATCAAAAAAGACTATATCAGTGTTTGTATAATATGTTAGAAAATGCATTTAAATTTACAACAGAAGGAGAAATTACACTTGTTTGTAAAGTTAATGAAATAGGCAATTATATAGATTTTATAGTGCACGATACAGGAGTTGGTATTTTGCCGGAAATCGAAAATAGAATTTTCGACACGTTTCAGAGTATTGAAGCCGATTCGTCTGAAAAAACAGGTGGATTGGGATTAGGTTTAGCAATTTCAAAAAATATTGTAAAATTACTTAATGGTTCTATTTTGCTTAAAACTAAGCCAAATATTGGTTCTATGTTTACTGTGCGATTGCCTATACACAGCTAAGTTTCAAGATTGAGAAGTAATAAGTTTATAAAGAAACTTGTTGTAGTTTTACGTTCAAAAAATAGTTTTTTTAGATTATTATGAATACTTACTAATCATTAACCATTGACATTTAGACGCTCAGACATTTAGACATACTTTATGACATTAGATTCTTTTTCATCATTCTTTTTTGTTGGCATTGCCGGAACCGGTATGAGTGCTATAGCACAGTATTTACAAGGGGTAGGCAAACAGGTTTCGGGATCTGACCGCTTGTTTGGTGCTGAACAAAAAATTCGTATACAAACTCAATTTGAAGAGCAAGGAATTGCTTGTTATTTTCAAGATGGAAGTGGTATAACAAAATTTACAGATGTTGTAATTGTATCTACCGCTATAGAACAAAGTAATGTGGAATATCAAAAAGCATTAGAACTTGGTATTCCTGTAATGAAACGCTCCGAATTATTGGCAGCAATTTCTAATAGTATTAAAACTATTGCAGTAGGAGGTACTTCGGGTAAGTCTACCACAACGGCTATGATTTTCCATATATTACAAACGTGTGGAAAATCGCCTTCACTTATCACCGGTGCTGGTTTGTCCGAATTGCAAGAAAAAGGCATGCCCGGTAATGCATGGGTTGGCACAGGCGAATGGCTAGTGATAGAAGCCGATGAATCTGATGGTTCTATAGTTAATTACAAACCAGAAATTTCGGTGTTGCTGAATATAGACCGCGACCATAAGGAATATGATGAACTTATTGATTTGTTTACAATTTTTAAGCAAAATACAGCTTCATATTTTATTGCCAATCAGGAATATGAACTTACCAAACAATTGAGCGACAACCATGCCTATAATTTTGGAACTGAGCATGCTCCAATATGTGGAACTAATTTTAAGCAAGAGGGATTTAAAATTTCATTTGTTGTACAATCGTATACCTGTAAC
>JAGOHC010000197.1 GCA_017996375.1 Saprospiraceae bacterium
TGTGTTGCTTGTTTGTGTTGCTGAGCAAGTTGCTGTTGGCTGTGTTGTCAGCAAATTTAGATTGTCGCCATTTTTCCAACCCGAATATGAAATTGTTAATGATGGGTTTGTATTACCGTATTCGCGAGTTTTGTTATCGGCAGTTGCAGTCAATTGTGCCTTGTTAATTTCCAATATGCCGGTTTTGTAAACGAAATTATAATTTGTCGCATTCCCTCCGAAACAAGTAATATTGTAATTCCCTACATTGCTATATATCGTAGCTGTCGTTGATGCAGTCGGCTTCGTTATTTTCGCTTCGGTGTCGCCATCTACAAAACCACTATATGAGAGACTGAAAGCAGGATTAGACTCCCCATATAAGCGCGATGCAGAATTAGGTGTAATAGTCAATTCCTTTTTATTAATGGTTACACGAATACTTAGCGAAGTTTCAAGGAAATCTTCGCTTGCCGCTTGTGAAGCGGTAATAGTAACTGTTCCGGCATTTTTTGCAATTAATAAACCTCCTGTTATTTTATTACCGTAATTATCTTTATACACGATAGGTACAGCATTATTATCACTTGTAGCATTGAGTAGTATTTGATCTCCATAGCTTATTTCGGGTAATACGAAAGTGATTACTGCGGGTACTATAAGCATAGGAAATTCATTGGGCTTTATTTTCCAAACCTGAGGCATAAGATTGACTGTAGTAAAAGCCCAAGATAAATTAGAAGATAACCACGTTTGGTTTTGCAGATTGGCAATTGTTGCATCTTTTCCGTCTTTGCTGCCAGTATTAGAATTACTAATCAGTTCTGTATTCAGTATCGTATTTGTACTTGCATAGCAGTTGGTATAACTACCACCCGTTCCTCCTATCCTTCCGATTCTGCCTCTTGCAGCATCCACTCTATTTGTAATTTCACAATCAGCTGTAAAGCAATTTTGTATATATCCTTGGAATCCGCAGATACCGCCCGCGTAAGACCTTTCCAACTCAACTCCATTGCTCTGCGCACTTGCCTTTACATCTCCCGTATTATAACATTTATCTATTTTGGTAGTAGCTGAATTTGTCGCTGCGTATCCGCAAATTCCGCCGCTGTAAGAAGTAGATACTCGATTAGGGTTCGAGTTATTTAAAGTGCCGGAAACCAAATTTGTATTATAGCAATTGCTGATACTGATAACACCGTTATCTGCATATCCGCAAATGCCACCGGTATAAGAAATAGAATTAGCACTAGTACTAGCCGACATCTCAACATTGGCATTATTTCGGCATTTGAAGATGCTACTAGAAGAAGCGTACCCACATATACCGCCGGTATAAACTAAAGCGTAGGTATAGGTATTCGATGCTTCAATTTTAGCATTATTACGACAGTTTGAAATACTACTTGAAGAAGCGTATCCACAAATGCCACCGATATAATAAGAGGTAGGGACAGTAGTACGATAACACGAATAGGTAGTTATCCTTCCGGTCACTTCCAAATTTTCAATTGTTGCTCCTTGAATATTTCCGAATATGCCTGTTCTGTTTACGGCTATTTTGTGCCCTTTCCCGTCAAAAATGCCGCTGAAATAGCGAGTGTTACCGTTACCTACCAAAGTGGTAATCGTGTCGGCGGCTCCGGTTAAATCGCGTGTCAGGCGGAAATAGTATCCTGCGTAAGTCTGAACCTGAGGAGAGTTGTTTATTATGTGTGCCAACTCGTCCATATCCGCTTTAGAAGAAATCAGGTAAGGATCAGCTGCCGAGCCGCTACCACCGGAATAAGAAAAGACGCTTATTGCTGTAAATAAGCAAAATACTGATGTAAGAATAAATTTGTTCATACTGATTCGTTTTTAATTTTTTTCAATTAATTCTTTTACATCTTCTATTGTCAATGGATCTTTTTGTTTGTGAATTATTGCATGACAATTTGGACAAACAGGGCGTAAATCCTTTATCGGGTCAATTTGGTAAGCCTGTCCAACTGTTGCAATCTGTGTTAAATGATGAACGTGAATAAACTCTTTCCCTATTTGTCCGTATGTTTTTTCAAAGTTGAAACCGCATACAGCACAATTGTAACCATAATGTTCCAAACATTCTTTTCTCGCGTGTGGATTGCGTTCGTATGTTGTTACTGTAACTTGGTTAGGCATTCCTTCCGTGTGTGTTTTTTGAGCGCCGTTGTCTCCCTGAGTAAAAGGATTGTTTCTGATTTTTTGAGTTGTCAAGAATTTAAACCAAACTGCTTCAAGTTCGTCAGCAAGTCCGGAATTAATAGAAGTACCTGAAGATCGAGGCGGCCAATTTTGCGTTGCAAGATTTCCCGAGTTAAGCTTATCGAGCGTCAAGATTGGTTCTTTGTCGGGATGAAGTAAAACCTCAAAATCGACACGGATATAATTTGTGGTTTTATCTTTTATCGACCAATGTGCTCCAGTATAAGAAGTGGAAATTGCATAACCGGATGCAATGATTCCTTTTGGCTCAGTTCCGAGTTTTAATAAAAAAACTCTGTCGCCTTTTTCAATCGATTTTGTATTACCACAACTCCATTCGTCAGAATAGCTCCCTGTCAAATTAACTTGTTCAATGTCTTGTTCTAATGTTTTCCAATCCCAATTTTCAGGATTCCATAAAAGTAAATAAGTCTTCATTGGCTATTAAATTGTATTGTTTAAAAGTTCCACATTAAAATTAACTTTTCGCTTTTACATAATAATTTTTCGTTTTACCTACTCTTAATGGGATTTTCGGCATGTCACCTTATGTATTGTTCATGCTCGAAATCAACACATAAAAGTAGTTATTTCTTCAATACCTAAATTTCACAAAAGATTTTCTCTTGTTTACAATAAATAGTCATCATCTTGCAAAAATCAATATTTATTGCATTTTTTTCTTATACCTTGCTCTTACGGCTTCGCAAGTCTTGCCTATTTACTTCATTCTGAACATTTAAATTTCAGAGTGCAAATTTACTAAATATTCAGTAATAGTAATCAAATATTATTGCTTCCTTGTGTTCGCTTGTTTTTGGGCGGTGGGTGGGCAGCCGTAAAATGGCGCAGCCATTTTGTGGCAATGGGTTGGCGGTGCGGTGTGAGCGTAGCGAACACGGCAATAGCCAACAATCTATAAAATATTTTTGCTTCATTCTTCCACTCGTTTTTAAAGTCAATTTCACATTTCACTGTCCCGAATTTTAAAAATTTGATATTTTTTACACGTTGTCAAAATTAGCCAAAAAACCACCTGCACAGCGAGCTGTCGCCGGGCATTACACACAACGTCTTATTTACGCAATAAATATACAACATTCGTAAATACAAAATTTAAAACATGCGTAAATCACTTTCGAGTTTATACTTGATATCGAATGATAAATTACTTGATATCAGTATAATAAACTATTATTTTTTTAATAAAAATATTTGCATTTACGAATGTCTTGTCATTTTTTTACTTATGGCGTCAGAAAGCCATT
>JAGOHC010000050.1 GCA_017996375.1 Saprospiraceae bacterium
TCTTCGTTAGTATTTTGATTGTTATTTCCACAAGCACCTATAACTGAAATGGAAAATAGAATCAAATAGAATACATTTATTTTCATATTTTCATATAATTTTTAATTCGGTGCAAAGTTCATGTTACATTATTGTTTAATTTATGATTTTAATCATAATGCTTGTAGTTTGCTTACTAAAATTCTAAAAAAAATATACCCGTTTGTGATTATACTCATAAACGTTTTTTTAAAAACGTACTTCCTTTGTGGCAAAACGTAATATCATGAGAATCATAATTACAATAGTAATGTTTGCGGGATGCGTATTCCTGCTATCTTGTGGCGGCGATGCCGGAACACAAACTGTATCCTCGTCGTCTGTGGGCGATGTAAGTTCTGCACAAGATATGGTTGGACAATCGGGTGTGCAAGACGACGTATCTAACCCGAATATCGTTCAAGTAGCTGTTAAAAGTGCAGATCACTCTACATTAGTAACCGCCGTAAAAGCGGCAGGTTTGGTTGATGCGTTGAGCAATGCCGGACCGTTTACTATTTTTGCACCTACCAATGCTGCTTTTCAGAAGTTGCCTGCTGGAACAGTCGAAGGATTACTCAAACCAGAGAAAAAAGCAGATTTGAAAAGTATTTTGGAGTACCATGCGTATGTGGGTGTGTTGAAACCCGAGTTCATGCAAGATGGACAAGAGTTTGAAGAGGTGAGTGGTCAGAAAGTAAAAATTACTAAAAAAGAGGGAAAGACGTATGTGAATGGTTCTGAAATAGTTGCTTCTATTAACACATCAAATGGTGTAATCCATGTGATAAATGATGTGTTGTTACCTAAATAGTTAACATTAACTAACTGAACTAAATGTGATTTAACCAAATTCTTTCGGTAGTACGCTTGAATTTGGTTTTTTTATGCCCTATTTTTAAAAGCTTGTTTAGCTTCTGTGAATTTTGTAATCTGCATCTACTTTTCCTTTGCGAATGCTTTCCAACTTCCTTTGTATGAGGGAGCGTTTGATAGGTTTTAACTTTTCGGTAAAAAGGATGCCCTCAAGGTGGTCATACTCATGTTGAATGACACGGGCATTTAATCCTTCAAACACAGTTTCGTGTTCGTTAAAATTTACGTCCATGTAGCGTAAGCGAATGGTAGTGGGGCGCTCCACTTCGCCTCGAATATGCGGTATGCTCAAGCAGCCTTCTTCGTAATTGTAGAGGTCGCCGGTTTCTTCTATTTTTTGGGCATTGATAAACGCCATTTTTATCGGTTTGGAGTTGATGCGGTCTTCGTCATCAAGTTGTTCGGTATCTATCAAAAACAATCGTATGGATTGCCCAATTTGTGGTGCTGCTAACCCGACACCTTTTGCGGCATACATGGTTTCCCACATGTTTTTAATTAGTTCTTCAAGGTTAGTATACTCACTATCAATAGGTTGCGCTACTTTTTTTAATACTGGATGCCCGTATAAATAAATTGGTAATATCATGTTAAACTAACAAATTTGCAAATTGACTGATTAAAAAATAAGCTTAAAAAACATAATTTAGGGTTCAAAAGTTTGGTTTCCCAAGCGTTTTCGCTCAAGATATTCTTGTAAAATAATGATGGCACTGATGCGATCGGTAAGTCCTTTGTCGCGGCGGTCTTTCTTTTTTGTCACCGTTTGTATTATGGTGCGTTGCGCCATCGCCGAAGTGAAACGTTCATCTTGCCAAACAATTTTTAATGCCGGAAAATTTTGTTGCAGTTGCCGCGCAAATGCTCGTATGGTGGGAAGTATAGGTGCATCGCTGCCGTTCAATTCGTGCGGCTCGCCGATGACAACTATTTCTACTTCTTCCGTAAGGAAATAGGTTTTTAAGAAATCTAACAAGGTATGTGTAGCAACAGTATCTAAGCCATTAGCGATAAGCTGCAATGTATCGGTAACGGCAATGCCGGTGCGCTTCAACCCATAATCAATACTCATTATTCTTGCCATGTGGCAAAGATACAATTTCGGAGCAAATAAAAAACCGCACTCGACCCCTTCGATGCGGTTTCTTATATCTCATTATAATAATTTTTGAATATACTTAAAAACAATATTTATTGCTTTCAATGAGTTGTTGAGCAATGACGCGGCGCAATGCTTTTACATTCACCGTAGGGTATTTTGTGAAACGCTTGATACCCATTAAGAAAGTACGCAACAAATCACCTTCAGCAAAAGATGCCAACGCATCAGTAGCTGTTTTGCCTATTTTGGTAGTCATATCATGGATATATACTTGCAGCATAGCATCATAAACTTCTTGCGAAATTGCTTTGTTACTGAGGGTATTCAATTTTTCTACGCGCAGTAACAACGATTCGGCAGTATAGGTGTCAATGATAATATCGGCAACGTTCATCAAAATTTCTTGCTCTTCTTTCATGTTCAACTTGCCGTCCATTTGCATTTTTGCAGCAGCACCGGCAACCATCAGCACTATCTTTTTGAAATCTTGAATAGCTTTTTTCTCTTGAGCATAAGCTCCTTTAAGTGTTTCCATACCAGGCATTGATGAAAGCTCTTTTTGTACTGCCCATGCCGGATTTACAATATCTAATTCACCTTTCATTGCTCTGCGTAACAACATATCTACTATCAACATTCTGTTGATTTCATTGGTGCCTTCATAGATGCGATTGATGCGCGAATCGCGATAGGCGCGAGCGGCAGTAAACTCTTCTGAGTACCCTACACCACCGTGAATTTGAATGGTCTCATCTACAACATAATCTAATACCTCTGAGCCGGCAATTTTTGCAATAGAACACTCAATGGCGTATTCTTCAGCAGCATCTAAGGTAGCTTCAGCGTATGATTTTCCTTGAGCTTGCATATTCGTTTTCCAATCTTGCAATAAATCTGAAATGCGGTAGCATGTAGAGTTTATCGCAAACGTGCGGATAGCTTGTTCTGCCAGCTTGTATTGGATTGCGCCAAATGAGCTTATTGGGCTGCCAAACTGTTGGCGTTCGTTAGCATATTTTACGGCGGTAGTGATGCTCAGTTCAGCCCCGCCCATACACATTACGCCTAATTTGTAGCGACCAATGTTGAGTACGTTGAATGCAATGAGGTGTCCTTTCCCTATTTCGCCTAAAACGTTTTCTACAGGAACTTGTACATTCTCAAAAAACACTTGTCGGGTTGATGATCCTTTGATGCCTAACTTTTTTTCCTCTGCACCAAGCATTAATCCTACTGCTCCTTTTTCAACAATAAATCCAGTAAATTTTTCGCCGCCAATTTTTGCGAAAACGATAAACACATCTGCAAATCCTGCATTAGAAATCCACATTTTTTGCCCGTTGATGACGTAGTGTTTGCCGTCGGCACTCAAGTCGGCGCGTGTTTTTGCTGCCAGCGCATCAGAGCCGGAGCTGGGTTCGGTTAAGCAGTAGCACGCTTTGAGCTCGCCGGATACTAACTTTGGTAAATATTTTTGTTTTTGTTCTTCTGTGCCGAAGTAAAGTATCGGTAGCATACCGATACCGGTTTGTACAGCAAATGAAACGGTAAATGAACCGGATGGACCTAAATAATGCGAGATAAGTGTGTTGGTGTTGGTGTCCATCGGCATACCACCGTATTCTTCAGGTATCTGAGAGCCTAACAAGCCGAGGTCGCCCATTTTGTCTAACAAATTGACAACGACATCGTGTTCCATGTTTTCGATGCGGTCACGGTTGGGTTGTATTTCGTTGTAGAAGAAATCCTCACACGTTGCTTTTACCATAAGTTGCTCTTCCGAGAAATCTTCTGGTGTAAAAATATCTTCACAGTTAGATTCTTTGATAATGAATTCGCCTCCCTTGAGGACGGTATTTACTGTTGTTTCTGACATGGCGGCAGGTGGTTTTATTGATTATTAAATTAGCGAATATTCGCTAACAAAGATACTGTATTTATTATTAGCATGAAACATCAGTCGATATTTTTTTCTAAAAAAATACTACCTTTCGGCATTAAATTTCAATACACACTGTGGAATCGATAAAAAACACCTACTTTATATCTGATTTTCATCTAGGAATTGCTGGTCGCCTCTCGTCTCAAGTACGCGAAAAGCAGATAGTCAGGTGGTTAGACGCAGTTGCAGATTCGGCGGAAGCTATATATTTAGTTGGCGATTTATTTGACTTTTGGTTTGAATATCGCCATGCTGTTCCTAAAGGTTATGTGCGCTTGTTGGGCAAATTGGCTGAGCTCAGCGATGCGGGTGTAGCTATGTATTTCTTTACGGGCAACCATGATATGTGGATATTTTCTTACTTTGAAAATGAATTGGGCATACCCACCTATCGCAAACCTATCATCAAAAATATCCAAGGAAAAACTTTTTTTATCGGGCACGGCGATGGCTTGGGTCCCGGCGATTATGGTTATAAGTTTATCAAAAAAGTATTTGCCAATGCAACTTGTCAGTGGCTGTTTGAGCGATTGCATCCAAACTTCGGTATTGGCATTGCCAACTATTGGTCACAGCGCAGCCGTACTGTAAATTGGGAGAACGACCAATATTTTTTGGGTGAAGAGAAGGAGTGGCTTATACAATACGCACAGCGCAAAGTGGATACTTCACCTGCCGATTATTACGTATTTGGGCATCGGCATTTGCCAATAGATTGGCTGCTGAAAAATAAAACGAGTAGGTATATCAACATCGGTGAATGGCTGTACGAACAATCCTTTGGTGTTTTTGATGGTACAGATATGCAGGTGCAGTTTTTTCAAAACTCCAACGGAAAAGTAATTAGTAATTGGAGATAATTCCTGATTTAACTTGTTAAATACAAAGGAGGATAATTATTTTGAATCCTCCTTGCTTTGCTGCTGTGTCCACCATTCTTCTTTCACATACTCCTTGGGTACTGCCACCCACGAATCTAATTTAGACGCTGGGATGATGCCGGGAATTTGGCAGGATTCGTATTTATTAATAAAATCCTTTAATGATAATAAAAAACCAATAAACTCAATAGTTTTAATCTTTAAAGGGTAATACTTCAAATAAGGATCGTCTGACTTATCCCAATTCAAATCAAATATTACGAATTCCCTGCTTACTTCGACTGAATAATCATTATCTCCTAAGTTGCCTCCATTGCCATTTTCAATAACTTTATTAATACACTCTATGGATTTATCTACTTGTTCAATTGAGTGAAAAATATACATAAATCTATTAATAATTATTCCTATATGAGGTGGAAATGTATAAGCTGATATTCCTCTCATCTTATTTCGTTGAATTATTGAAATTCCAAAATTTACTTCCATATTTATTTATTGAGGAAAACAAGTTTTTATTGAACCATCTTGATTTAATACTATTTTAATTCTTTGGCCATTTGACATATACCCCCAAAAAGCATAAGGATCTGTTTGTTGGTTAATATAAGTTTTATTTGGCCAAGCATACTTTATCTCAGTTATTATTTTAGATTCACCCCACTCATCAGGAAAAAAATCTTTATCAGGTGTCATCTGCACACAATTAAGGATATGATGAAAGCAGGGTTTTATACCTCACTTTCATCCTCCTTGCTTTGCTGCTGTACCCACCATTCTTCTTTCACATACTCCTTGGGTACTGCTACCCACGAATCTAACTTAGACGCCGGGATGATGCCGGGTATTTGGCAGGATTCCAATTGATTCCACCACTTTCTATAACCAATAAGTGCATTTAGCAAAATAGGTGTCTCAAGTTGATATTCAGGATAATCAACAGGTAATGTTAAAAATAACTGGGTCCAATCCTCGTGAATTTTAAGGTAAGCTTCTTCACCGCCCCCAATAGTTCTGACTTGGCCATCACTTAGCGTTAACTTAATAAAGTCAATAATTTTGTCTAAACTGCTCGATAAAGTATAATCAACCTGACTAATATAATTATTGTGAATTCCATCAAAATGTTGAAAAACGTCCATTATTGGTGGGCAATATAATTCTGATAGTCGAATTTGACTATTAATAACCTTATAAACGAAGGCAAAATGTCCATTTAAATATATTTTCATTTCTCTAATTTGGAAAAGCGCTAATAATATATTCTGAAGGTGTTCCATAGTTAACAATCTGCATCCTTATTTGTAACCCATTGTATGTACCTATATAAACATTTCCCCCAGAAGGAGTTTTATTTATGTAAGCTCCCTTTATAGCCGTAATGACCTCTTGCTCGCTCCATTGATCAGGGAAAAAACTCTTACCATCTGGGTGTCCAGAATACATTTCTACACCATTTTTATAAATTGTTGCTCGGTAACAGCCGTTTCTAGTTTCCACGCGGTTATGGATTTTGTAGGTATCAGGGTCGGCTATCAATGCAGAAATATGATGTACGCCACCATTAATACTGCCTCTAAAAATATGTTCAATAGTAGCTGTATTTATATAAGGTACTCCTGCGTAATTAAAAAGCGAATTTATGCTATGAAGGCTTCTATTTAACGCAGATTTGACGGATTGAAGAAATCCAGGATTAACTCGCGTACTTCTTGGGCAGTTTTCGAGGAATTTCCACGCATTTTTCAGCTCGATGCTATAACCCTTTACGGCTTTCCAGGCTGCCTTTATTTCAGGTGCTTTTTTAAATATATCAAACAGCTCATCAAAAGGAACTAAAATGCCTACTATCGCAGTAGCACAACCCCAACTAAATGTGCCACAACTTTGGTATATGTCTGCTAAGTCTCCAATGCCATAAGGAATGAGTGTAATACCTATTGGAAAGAGATGTTCAGCAAATATATCCAAGTAGAATTGGAATCCTACTAAATCTAACGTGGGCCATTGGCTATCGAGGCTATTTGCTGCTTCAAAAATAGTTGCGGTTGCCCCAAATTTAAAAATTCCGTGCTGAACTATGAAAGCATTCATATCTACGTTTTCAGCAGCATAGCTTGGGAATGTACTCATAAGATGAGAATGTGTGGCTTCCCACCACATATTCCCATTTGAATTTTGTTGGTAGTAATCGTATATATAATACCAATAATCGGTATTTGTCATTAAGGCGTTTACGTGTTGATTAAGTGCGGCACGTGCTGCCTCTGCGTGTAATGTTTTATTTGCAATCCAATAATTATAACATTTATCAATGTGTCGATAGTTGGCAATTAAGAATGTGATTTGATCAAGATTTAATACCTCGTCAAAAAGCACCTGTAACTTAGCCAAGCGACTTGTAGTAATACCAGTTGGCAATGTGCCCCCTTCATCTTGAAAAAAATCAAGTGGAATAGAGCCTTCTAATATATCAAAAATGGATAACTCATCGCCAAAAAGGTGCTCTCCATTTTGGTTAGTTGTTGGATTCGGTGGTGAACTCCAGTTGGCTTCATACTGCCCAGTACCTAATCCGCCGCCTTCACTACCACCATTACTACCTCCACTACCACTATTTGTATTGCCACCATAACCACCAGCATCCCAAAGTTCGCCATAGCAGTCCAAACTATACACTACGGTGTAACAATTAGGCGTAAATACCTGCCCCAAAGGGCAATAATAATAGAAGTATTGAGCGATCCAGTAGCATCTTGAATGTATTTCTTCGTGTGATTCTATCCGAATATCATTAGTAGAAACTCTCCCATTATTGATATGTTTTCCGTACTTAAAATTGTATGAAAAATCATAAAAAAGTAGAATTCCACTAAAACTAAGGGGATCATCTATTACAGGATTAGCTGTATAAGAAGAATCTAAAAGTATAAAAACATATTCTGATAAGATGGATTGATCAGCATTTCTGGAGAATAATGCTTTAACTTGCACTAACTGGTTGTTATCTGCTCTAATTAAGGAATCATTGACTGGGACAACAATGAACTCCTTGCCGGATTTGGATGTGCTTTCAAAAGCCTTATCCCATTTGAGGTCAAACAACTGTGGATTTTCAACAACCGAATTTTGAATTGTTGATCTATATTGAACAAACCAAGCTAATGCTTCTTCTTTAGAAATAGGTAGATTATTAATAGGCACACTGGTGGTGTTCATAGTATGAGTAAGTCTAAAGTACTCATCTGTAGGTTCTTTTTTGCACCCAGTCTGCAATAGTAAAATGGAAATAAGAAAAACAAAATGCCAATTTATTAATCGAATAAATTTATTGGAAGTTGTTTTCAATACTGGCATCATGTTGAGAATGGTTAAAAGTAGTTCTTTGTACGGCGTAAAAGTTTAATTTTGGATGTTGTTAAATTATTTCAGTTGTTAAATATATATAATAAATTGGATATATGATAAATTCTCAACGCCTAAATTATAATTTTTTTATAGCTAAAACTAAAGACACTTATTTTTGTGAAGTTGTTAGTAAAACAATAATTTTATCTGAAGATTAGTATTAAACATATACAAAAAAATGGCACTAATATTACCAGTAAAAAATATCCTTCCACAATTTGGCAACAACTGCTTCTTAGCCGAAAACGCAACCGTTGTAGGTGATGTGATTTGTGGTGACGATTGTAGCTTTTGGTTTCAGAGTGTTGCGCGCGGCGATGTGCATTATATTCGCATGGGCAACAAAGTGAATGTGCAAGATGGGGCAATTATTCACTGTACTTATCAGCGACATCCTACGAACATTGGCAATAATGTTTCTATCGGGCATCGAGCAATTGTACACGGATGTACTATCCATGATGACGTATTGGTGGGGATGGGCGCGATAGTAATGGATAACGCGGTAGTCGAATCTAATGTACTTATTGCAGCTGGAGCAGTAGTGCTGGAAAACAGTTTGTTGGAATCGGGGCATATCTATGCCGGAGTGCCTGCCAAAAAAGTAAAAACCCTGAGTGCAGAAATTTTTAAAGATAATATCAAGCGCATTGCGAATAACTATGTGCAATATGCCGAATGGTTCAAACAATAAAAAAATTACCTGCCAACACGCTGCGGATTTACAGGAAAAGACGCTGCGCCATAATTGACATACTTCACATTTGTAACCAAAGGAAATTTATAGTTATTCATAAAACTGGAAAAGAACGCATTTAACTCAGCAACATTCATATTGCGAGAGTTGGGCTTCAACTGATAAACGATGTGCAGAAATGAGCCGTCAGGATTCCAAAAAACGTTGATAAACATTTTAGCACCCTTGAGGTCGAAATTGATTTGGTCAGCGTATGCTTCCATTTCCAACAACATACTATACCATTTCGCGTAGGCGATGTCCACGTCATTGTTACACACCTCCAACAATAGCTTGCTTTCCAAACAAAGTTGGTTGTATTCCTCCTCATGGTCGCCACTCAAAAATACTTTTGGAAGTGTTGAATCCGCATTTAGAGGTTGAGCGTGGGCAATTGCCAACAAACAAAAACAATTAATGATAAGACAGAATATTAATCGCATTTTAGACATTTAGTAAAAAAACAGCTTGAATTTTAACCTTCTGCATACAAAGATACGAAAAATGTAACGTTAATCCTGCCTTTTTGTTTTACCATTATTAAAAACAATTTTAAAACTTTTTTAAAAAAATATTTCAAAATAATTGTTTTATTAACAATAATTGTTTTATTTTGTGGTTAATTACTAATTGTTCAAACATTTTATTAAAACAAATGACCTTACACCATGATACGAGAAGATAGAATTCAACTTAATAATCGCTTTATTCACGTATTCAAACTTTTAGAAGAACGTGGCGATATTGTGCTGAATGATAGAGACGGAAAAGGCATCGGCGACTTCGCCGATAAAATTTTAGGGAATCGTGCCTACGGACATATCGTGCGCCGCTATTTAGATCCTACTGACAAACGGTGCATTGATTATCGTCAAGCGAGGATATTGTGTAACACCTACGGCATTAATGAGAAGTTTATGCTCGAAGGGGCGGGTTCGCCGTTTGGCTACGATGTTGTAGTGAAAGATAACAGCAATGTAAATGGCAGCATTAAGAAAGAAAAACCGCGTAAAGGGAATATTTTATTTACTACTACGCAAGCCTTCGCAGGGGCAACCATAGATGCAGGCACTTCGGCTACAGAAGATTTAGAGTATTTTGCAATACCCGGCGTTGCTGGTAGTGGGTTGGTCGCCTTTCCGGTATTAGGTAACAGTATGGAGCCAGTGATACATAATGATGACATCGCTATTTGCCGCGAGGTGAACGGCTTGTTGGAAGTGCGCGATAACGAAATTTATGCAGTCAAAAACAACGGGCAACTTTGGGTAAAATATGTACAACGAATGTTTAACCAAAAAGGTCGCGTTACGCACCTCAAACTTATATCTGCCAACTACTTAGAGCACGACCCTTGGATAGAAGAAGTGAATGAAAACACGCGCCTATACAAAGTGATACGCAAAATTAGTGCTGTGTAAAGAAAAAAAATTGTACAATGAATGAAAAAACAAAAATACACACCACCAATTATTTCAATACTTTTGTGGAAGTTGCCGAAGACACAAGCGCAGAAAGTGGGACAATTCCACCCACAAAAAGTGATAAACCGTCTATTGCTGAAATGCAATATGCACTACTGGTGAAGCACCCGTACAAATACACTTCTGATGATATTTTTTTTCAAGTATTTGCTGACCGCAATGATTTGACAGTGCAAGAATATGACTCAGCGCGAGCGAAGTTTTTTTCAAAAGGGCAACCTTGTTTTCGAGCATCGCCATTAACTAAAACTTATGGCTTTGGCGTACACGCCGATAACAACGGCAAAGTAGCTATTTTCGGAATGGAAACACCTGCATACCAAGCCTTTGTAGAAAATCCGAAAATAAAAAAAGTGAAAGCTATGCGAACTTCGAGGAAGTAGCAAACAAAAAATTTAGGCGATAATATCAAAAATAAAAGTCCAACCCTACACGCAAATTGAAACGCGATGCCTGCGGGTTATCTAAATAGCTCAACCGCCAAATGGCATCAACTCGCAGCACCTTAAAAATGTTTTCGATACCTATCATTGTTTCCATATAAGGTTTGGTGGGTACACGAAAACCGGTATAAGTATTCAGGTCGTTAAGGGTGTATAAATTAGGTGCATTATGTGCTAAATTTTCGTTTGACATCCTTCCAATAAGTGCTTTAAAACCTACAACTTCGCGCCATTTTAATTTTCGCAGCAACGGAATTTTGTTCAAAAAATATCCGTCAAAATGATGGAGGATATGTAGTGCAGCATAAGCATCGGTAGCGAACTCATAGCGATTCATGCCGTTATAAGCCGATTTATTGTAGAAGAAAGTTTCGTTGCCGGGAGGAACTTCAAGCAACAAAAAAGGAGCTGTGCCCCACACTTTGCCGAGTTTAATTCGATAGGATGTCCAGCCAAACGGATTCAGATATACGTAATGTTGAATAGCAAAGGTTAGTTTATTATACGCATAACTGCCACTCAAAATGCCCTTAATACCGCGTGTATATTGCAATTCAACAATCGGGAATCTTGAACCTAATGTTGTTCGTTCAAAAAGTCCATCCACAAATTTTTCTTTAAAGGCAAAACGCAATTTAGCGATAACTTCAAAATCGTTGATAATAGTATCAAGCGTACTTGGCGACTCTAAATTTGAAATAAAGCCATAGTTGAACCCACCTCCATCAGGATTTACCCGTCCGTAAGGGTCAATATTGCGTTGTAAGACAGTCAATCTGCCTGACCAACCCGCTTTCCACCACTGTTCATAAAAGAATTTTGTTTCTTCGGTATGTACCATTTTCATAATAATCGGTCGGCGATAGAATCCGCCTAACAGCGTACCTTCGCCCAACCCGATTTCTTCGCTACTGTCACTAGTGAAGGCAACATCATTGCGATAGCGGGCACCAACTATGCTAAACGGACGTTTGCGGATGCGCCATTTTACGGAACCGTCATATTTCCACCGTTGATCGCGTGTGCCATAGGCGAGGTTAAGGCTGAATCGATAAGAGTCGCTCAGTTTGGTGCTTGAACGAGCACCTAAGCTAAAACGATGTCCTTCTACATAATTCTGGTTATAAACATTAAAATACGGACCAATTTCTATTTTACCTAATTCTTTATATCCGGCAACGATCGTATAAATCCAGTCCACGTAAGTTTTATATACGGGCACATTTTTGATACTGTCCACAATTGCATAAACGGTCTTCTCACTTTTGGTAAGTTCCTCATGGCGATTATCTATCCAGAATTTATCATCTTTTTTTAGCTCGTTGATGTCGTAATTTTCGGGGTCTTGCTTTACAAATTCAATAGCGGTAAGTTGCTCATTTAGGCGATAATCACGATACGTTAGTGTCTTACGACCAATCATGCCGGGCACTTTGTCCGTTAGGGTATAGTCCACAGTTATTTTTTGTTTGACGGGTAACCAACGACCGTTAATGTAATCTGATTGCTCAAAAATAATAACGCGATTTACTAAGTTGATATTCACATCAGGGCTCATACGCATACTTACGCGCTCAATGGCAAAAGTAGTATCAGCAACCCAGAAGTCGCCATAAAAAGTATTTTCTTGTCGCCGTTTCGGCTTGAACTTTAGTTTGTAACACCACTGCCCATTGATTGTAGAACTATCCTGAATATAATACTCGTAGTAAAAAAGCCCCAAGCTCGAAAACGGACTTGCAAAGCCTTTCTCCATAACATAAATCCAATCCTTACTTGTATTAACAGGCTCATAAATGCGGCTGACAAATTCGGTGACGGTTTCATTTTTAATACCCGAAGTTTTTTGTGCTTTTAAAATTGTTTTGAGCGATTTGTCTTTCACATAATAGTTGTCAAAAAGCTGCTCCGTCAAATATAGTGGCAAAAAAGGGCGCTCATCAGAAGTGCTATCAAAGTAAGTCCAGATAAATTCAAACGGGCGCATCAGGCGCGTTTTTTGTAAATTCGTGTCAATATTTATCAAATCTAACTCCACTTTTTCATACATCTCGCAACGGAAATTGTCATTAGCTCCTAAGCTGTTTTTTTCTTTGTTTTTAATAATGTTTCGGACAATTTCATTGGCGGGATTTTCACCAGCAAGAATAATGACTTCATCTAAATTGAGCGTGGATGCAATCATCCTAAAATTAAGCTCAAAATAATTGGTATCATTGTTAGGAACGGCAATACTTAACGTGTTATATCCAACGTAAGTTGCCATTAAAGAATCATGTGGCGAATCGGTAGTGATAGAAAAATATCCATCAACATCAGTACTTGTGCCAACGGTGGTATTTGCAAAAAAAACGTTGCAGAACGGAAGCCCCTCATCGTTATCGGCATCTACTACGCGCCCGGCAATGGTATATTGCGATTGTGCAGAAACTAAATTGCAAAGCAGTAAAAAAAAGTTGATCAGGAAAAAACCTTTCATCTGTATTCGATTTATAGAACAAAGTGTTCTAGTTTCTTGGTAATCACATTGGATAAATAATACATTTTACCTATTGAACAAAAATAGTGGCAAAATCTGAATTTTGCAATATCTTAAAAGGAACTTTTGTAGCATTTAACGGCAATGATACAATATTTCCAGAAAAGGCGGCAATATGTACTTGCATTGATTAAGAAAATATAGCATATTTGTCGTGTAGCAAATTGTATCAGTATAAGATTATTTTACCAATTAACTATACAACACCATGAACAAGTTTTTCACACTTTTGCTATTGTGTATCGCACCTATTTTTGCCAACGCGCAATGCGAAAACGATACCATCCCACCCAACGTTCAACCGTATTACGGATTGACGACAATGATTTTACCTTCATCTCAACTCGTTACAATCTGGGCGGTAGATTTTATTTTATCAGCTTCGGACAATTGCACTGATAGCATGACGATTATACAGAACACCCGCATTCGCTTGTTTGGTACTACCGATACATTTGCATTAAATCTTACCTTAAACTGCTGCCAAGCAGGTACACTTCAAATTGAAATATTGGCAAGCGATACCGCCGGTAATACTGATACCACGATAACATATATCATCCTACAAAACAATCCTTTAAATGTTTGCAATTGTGGAGAAGAGGTATATGCAGAAATATATATTGAAACAGAAGGAGGAGAATGTGTAGGAGGTGTGCAAGGCTTTGCATTTTTAAGCGAGGGTTCAATAATTGACACTTCATTGTTCAGCCAAGATACCGTATCAATATATCAATATGGAGGGTGGGGGTGTTCATATTCGCCTCAGTATCTGTATGGTAATCCATTATTTAATACGTATTATTTCCATCTTGAAAAAGATACCAACTGGCTGAACGGCGTTACAACTTTTGATTTATTATTGATGCGGAAGCATATTTTGGGCATACAACCATTGACGAGTCCATATAAGCTCATTGCCGCTGACATCAATCGCTCAGGCACGATTACAACATTTGATATTGTGCAACTGCGAAGACTTGTTTTAGGGAGTATTAATAGCATCGAAGGAAATACTTCTTGGGTGTTTGTGCCGGAAGGTACGCAGTTTGGCGATGAAATTTCGCCCGTATATGGATTTAACAATTCGGGAATTCCTCCGCAAAACGCACCACATCCGGTTATACCCTATTCAACAAAAATGATAGGGATAAAAATTGGCGATGTTAATGGTAGTGCCCACGCCGACCAATAGGGTTTTATTGGCGGAAAATAAATGCGTTAATGTAAAATTTTGTAACTTAGCGTCAGGTTTTTTTATTTCTAATTAATCAAAATCAAGTTATAAAATTTTTATGAAAAACGTTCAGAAATATATCCAAGACAACCAAAAGCGGTTTTTAGATGAACTACTCGAACTGCTGAAAATACCATCCGTAAGTGCTCGCCCCGAACACAAAGCGGATGTCGTCCGCACCGCCGAATCCATCGCCGAACACCTCCGCAAAGTAGGCGTTGAGAACGTTGAATTGTGCCAAACAGAAGGCTTCCCGATTGTTTATGGCGATAAAATTATCGATAAAAAATTACCCACCGTGTTAGTGTATGGTCACTACGACGTACAACCCGTTGATCCACTCAATTTATGGGATGCACCGCCGTTTGAACCAGTCATCAAAAAAACAAAAATTCACCCAAAAGGGGCAATATTTGCGCGTGGTGCTTGCGATGATAAAGGACAAACTTTCATGCACATCAAAGCATTTGAAGCCATGATAAAAAACAACGCACTGCCTTGCAACGTGAAGTTTATGATTGAAGGTGAAGAAGAAGTAGGTTCATCCAACCTATATCCTTTTGTTAAAAAGAATGCAAAAAAATTATCTTGCGATACAATACTAATTTCAGATACATCTATCATCGCTAACGATACACCATCTATCACAACTGGCTTGCGCGGCTTGGCGTATATGGAAGTGGAAGTGACAGGGCCAAACCGCGATTTACACTCCGGCGTATATGGCGGCGCAGTTGCCAATCCAATCAATGTGCTTTGCGATATGATAGCATCGCTGCACGATAAAAATGGAAAAATTACCGTAGCGGGATTTTACGATGATGTGCAGGCAGTTTCTAAGAAGGAGCGCGAAGCCATGAACAAAGCACCATTCAACCTCGAAAATTACAAGAAAGATTTGGGCATTAAAGAGATAAAAGGAGAGAAGGGGTACACTACTTTAGAGCGTGTTTCCATTCGCCCTACATTGGATGTAAATGGCATTTGGGGCGGCTATACTGGCGAAGGTGCAAAAACGGTATTGCCGTCAAAAGCATTTGCCAAAATCAGTATGCGATTAGTGCCAAACATGAACTCTAAAAAAATTGCCAAGCTTTTCCAAAAACATTTTGAAAGCATCGCGCCAGCTTACGTAAGAGTAAAAGTAACCGAACACCACGGAGGCGAAGCAGTTGTTACACCTACCAATACACCGGAGTATCATGCAGCGCATTTGGCGATGAAACAAACCTTTGGCAAAGACCCTATTCCGAAGCGCGAAGGTGGCAGTATTCCTATCGTTGCGCTTTTTGCCGATGTATTGAAAGTGAATACAGTGCTGATGGGCTTTGGGTTGGATAGCGATGCCATCCACTCACCAAACGAGCATTACGGGTTGTTTAATTTTTATAAAGGTATCGAAACGATACCGTACTTCTATCAGTATTATGCGGAGGCGAAGCAGTAATTTTTTGAAATAATTGTAAAATAACTCCCTGAAGTAGTTGCTTTGTTGGTACTTCTGGGAGTTATTATAGCAGTGGTCATTTTAACAAATAATACAGATTATTCAACGATTCTAGATTTGAATTTCCCACAACGGAACCTGATTTTCTCGGCATATTTTACACCACCGGGCAGCGTGCTTTGTCGGCTCATCTTAAAATATAGATCAAATTCACCTTCTATCATCTTATTGTCATAGTCAAGCAAAGTGACTTTTATATAACTTTTATTGTCCAAGTCAATCTCCCATGAAG
>JAGOHC010000051.1 GCA_017996375.1 Saprospiraceae bacterium
ACAATTTGTCGAAAAATACGACTATGACCATAGAATCCAACATAGAAATTAGCCAACCCCCGTCGGTGGTGTATCAGTTTTTGATTGATGAAGAAAATTTATCCCTTTGGGTATCCAACTTTGTACACCTCGAAAGGCTAAGTGGCGAAAACGGCGAAGCAGGTTCTACTGCCAAACACTTCTACTTCGAAAATAGCCGAACTATCGAAATGCGTGAAGAAATTCTGCAAACTGTCGAAAATGAGCAACTTATATCCATGCTTTATGGCGAATCTTTTGATATGAAAGTCACGAATATCCTCACACCAATTGAAGCGGATGAAGCCACTCGACTTGCTGTGGCGATTCAACTCACGCCACGAAATTTTTTGGCAAAATTGACACTACCCATCATTCGCAATAAGATAGAAAAACGCGCTGTTGCCGACCTGCAAAAACTTAAAGATGCTATCGAAGAATTGACCGACATTGATTCGGAATTGGACGCAGAATAATACTCGAATCATTATGGCAAAGAAAACCACCAAACCCGCAAAAACAAATTTGAAACCTGCGGTTGATAAAACCATAGTGTTACCCGCTTCCGGCAATGTTGAAAAAAATATTATATATGCCGCCGTCATCGCCATTGTTGCAATTGTGTTGTATATTCAAACTATCAACTACGGGTATGTATTGGACGACTACTCCGTACTCAAAAAAAATTGGCTCACACAGCGAGGAATTGAGAGTATTCCTACCATTTTCAAAACGCACTACCGCTACGGATTCTGGAACAAAGGCAGCGAAATATATCGTCCTATTCCACTTTCCTTTTTTGCAATCGAGTGGCAGTTAGCACCCGATAAACCTTGGTTTAGCCACTTAATGAATATACTTACGTATGCGCTGTTGGGCGTGGTTACATTTTATACCTTACGGCGATGGTTCGCCAAGTATAGTGCGTTTGTGCCATTCCTTATTACGTTGCTGTTTATCATGCACCCTATCCATACAGAGGTGGTGTCGAATATCAAAAGTCGTGACGAAATTTACGCCATGCTGTTTTGTATGCTAACTTGCAACGAGCTTCTGAAATATTGGGAGAATAGTCAGCTCAAAAACTTACTCTTTTCGCTGCTTTGGTTCACTCTCGCGTTATTCTCTAAAGAAAATTCCGTTACGTTTTTGGCGGTATTTCCTTTGCTGACTTACTATTTCACTGATAAAAATTGGACGACAAATGCCAAAATATCCGCTCTATATATATTGCCTACCATTCTTTATTTCGTGATTCGTTCCAATGTGTTAGGTGATTGGGATGGCGACAACCAAGTACCGGTGCTTTCAAATTTATTAGCTGGTGCTGCCAATAAAGGTGAGCAAATTGCTACTGCTTTTTTGCTGATGGGCATTTATTTGGTAAAACTAATCTTACCATATAAATTAGTTTCCGATTTGGGTTTTAACGAAGTACCGATTACCAATTTTACAGACTGGCGTGTGTGGCTTTCCGTCATTGCCTACGTCGGGGCGGGCATTTGGGCATTAACAAAACTGAAGGAGCGCAACTATTACGCCTTTGGGATAGCTTTTTTCTTTATCACCTTTTCCATTTTCACTAACCTAATTTACCTGATTGGCTCATCGTATGGAGAACGCTTTTTGTTTATCCCAAGTTTAGGATTTGCCATTTGTTTCGGTTTAGGTGTGTTGCAAATGATGAATGTTGATTTATCAACAGTATCGTTACAGAACATTTCCAAATATATTTTTGCTAAAATAAATATTGCGGCACCGCTTATTTTACTTCTCTTATTTTATGGGTATAAAACATTTGAGCGCAACCCCGATTGGAAAAGTGGCTTCACACTGTTTGAAAAAGACTCCAATCAATCGCCTAATTCTGCTATGCTGCAATACCATCACGGGTTAGAGCTAATGGATAAATGGAAAGAATCCAACGATGTCAATGAGAAAAAAGATTGGTTGCTGAGAGCTAAAACTGAGTTTGAACAAGCCTTACAAATATTCCCACAATACCACCACGCTTTTGGTGAATTAGGACTAATTTATTATCGCTCCGGAAATCCGGATTTGGCAATGCAAAATTACCGGCAATCCATACAATACGACCCGAACAACGCAACCGTATTTAGCAATATGGGAACAATTTATTACGAACGCAATATGCGCGATTCGGCAGAATATGCGTATTCAAAAGCGTTGGAACTCGACCCGCGAATGGTGGATGCTCATCGCAATTTGGGTACGGTGTATGCCACAAGCGGACGTTGGCAACAAGCCATCAAAGAGTTTTCAGAGGGATTGAAATATGAACCCGACGACCCCGTGCTGACGTTTTATCTCGGCTCGGCATATCGCGATAGCGGTAATCAACAAATGGGGCAGCAGTATTTAGAAAAAGCATACCGCTTAGATCCTTCGCTAAAAAAATAACCGTTATTTAAGAAACTTTTGCACCTAACGGAACATCCTGATTGGGTTGCAAGAGTACGATATTTCCGTTAGCATCAGTTACGCCCAACACGAGCACTTCGGAGAAAAAGTTTGCTATTTGTTTCACCGGAAAATTGACGACAGCTATTACGTGTTGCCCGATGAGTGTTTCGGCAGTATAGTTTGCGGCAATCTGTGCGCTGCTCCGTTTTACGCCAAGTTCGCCGAAGTCAATCGTCAGTTGGAAGGCAAGCTTGCGGGCTTTTTCAAATGCAACGGCGGTTAATATTTTTCCGACACGCATATCAACTTTCAGAAAATCATCAAAACTAATCATCGGTATTGTCATCATCAGTTACTTCTTCAAAATTGCCGGTTTGCCTATTTTTTTTCACGTTGCTCCAATCAAAATATCTGCCATTCATCACTACAAAAACGCCGTGTGGCAGCATTTGTACAAATGCCAAAGCACTTCCTAAGTTGAAGAACCCATCTGATGACATTCCGAACGCATACGGAATCATGGCACCGGTCAGTACAATCGTTTTGGGTAGATTGCGTGCTGCCAAATACTTTGCCGTTTCGACCATCGTATCCGTTCCGTGTGTGATTAGGATGTTGTCGCTAGCACTTTTTTCGCAGTTATAAGCGATAATTGTTCGCTCGGCTTCGCCCATTTCGAGGCTATCCACCATCATCAGCGTTTTGATGTCTATTTCAACATTGCAGCGCCCGCGCTCAAACATTTCCATCAAGTGCGTATCTTTAAAATACAACTCACCGTTGATGAGGTTATATTCTTTATCGAATGTGCCGCCTGTTACAAAAATTTGTACCATTTTTTGTTTATGATGATTGAGAGGGAGTTTAAATTATATCCTCAAATGTTTCTTCAAATTGTGTTTGCTGTGCGGTGAACGTACTCAGTCTGTATTGGTGCATTTGAATAAAAATTTGCTCCACCTGACCGATGAAATTGGGAGTAATTAAACGTGTTACATCCGCAAGTTCTTCTATGCCTTCACCATCTCGAAATTTATAAGTCTGCTCATACAAACCTGTTTCAAATTTAACGGAAAGTTTGTTATCCATTTTAAAAACAGTAATTTTTAATGTTGGATGTTCGATATAGCCAATTATTCGCATATTTTATCGCATAATTTTTGTTTGTGATTCGGCTCGTAAAAATACGTCTTGCCGCTGATTTTTTTTACAGTAGGTAACTTCTTTTTTGCGGACTAATAAAAAACCCACCGACACAATTTGCAGCGATGGGTTTTAAATTTTTATAGAATAGTTTTATTTTAATCAAAACGAACAACAATCAATCGTTGAGTAAATGTTGCGCCACCATCAATTTTCACGAATACGGTGTATCCGCCGTCTTTTAAATTTGAGATATCAATAGTTGTAACTTCATTGATAGCATCAATCTCGGTGGTTTGCAACACCTTGCCATCTAAATCGCTAACCAAAATTGTACATGATTTTCCTTCAAATTTTCGGAGTTGTAGATACGCCTCGTTGCCATAGTTTGGATTGGGATAGAGCGTAAAATCAACTACCTCTTCTACAAAAACTTTTTGAATAGGAGAGTAGAAATAATTTCCGTCTTCAAGGATATATTTTATGCGATAATAATTTTCTCCGATTGTTGGATTGTAATCAATCTCATTAAATGCATGAATAGTGGCGTCATTGTAGTCATCACTTACAGTTGCAATTATTCGGTATTGACGATTATCGGCGGATTGCTCGATGCTGTATGATGCGATAACTTCTGACATATTGTTTGCCCAATCCAACACAACACCATTATGTACTTTGTAAGCGCTAAATGCAATGGATGATTGTCTGCTGCCTGCCGTATTATTGCCTATTGTTGCTTCATCATCTTCAGTTGGGGTTGTACTGGTGTTATTTCCGGGTGTACTATCTACATCAGTTGGCGATGCGGTTTGCACTTGCACCATAAATGTGGGTATGGTTGTTTGCAGTGTAAATAAATTTACAGTTAGTGTGGCGGTTTCATTGGCTGCCATTGTGCCGACAGTCCAGATGCTCCCCCAGCTATCATAAGAACCCTTCGCAGTTGCATTACTTTGATAGGCTAACCCCGAAACTATCGGAAACTTTACGGTAGCATTTGTTGCAGCCACAGTACCTTTATTCCATAATGTGACGGTAAATGTTGCATTTTGCCATTGCCCCGGATTAGCCGGACTCACATTTATAGTAAGTTGCAAATCAGTGCCATTGCCGCCCGTTGATGCCGTTACTTGAAATGCCACAGCATTTGAGTTGTTATTGTTTTCGTTACTTTCTGCAATAACGTTATCTTTATCTGCACGAAGAATTAGGTAGTAATTGCCGGTTGCCTGTGTTGCAGGTACAGTAATCGCGCCGGTTACTACAGCATTGTACCCGACGGGTGTGTTGCCAGTATTTACGATGCCTACTTGTATATCGTTGGTGCTCCAAGTATTATCTGTTGAAAGATACGCTCCAATAATGTAGTTGCCCGATGCCAACGCATTTCCAATATTATTTAATGTAAAAGTATAAGCCACTATATTGCCCTGTACTCCTGATGTCGGCGAAACAAGATTAGATAATACTAAATCTGGCGCAGTAGTGGTTGTTGGTGTAGTAACGGTGAAGGATCTATCTACCGGTGTGGCTGCTGCATATTGCGAATTTCCTGCTTGAGATGCGCGGACGGTAACAGTGCCAACCTGCCCTGTTAGGGTAATGGTATTGCCGGAAATAGTAGCCGGACCGGAAACGATGGAGTATGTTACGGGTAATCCCGAACTGGCGGTAGCAGAAACTGCAAATGGAGCGTCGGTTGTCAATTTGTTTGGAATCGCATTAAAAGTGATAGTTTGATTTTGTAACGAAGTTCCGCCACAGCGTTGATATGATACTAAGTTGGCAGATGGAATAACTGTCCATGTAGAGTTGGTAGGAGTTTTCCAAGCTACGGCAAGGTTATCGCCACCACTTCCTTCTTTATGTAATGCTTCGATATAATAAAGTTTGTTAGCATCAAGCGAGATGACAGCAGATGTTTGTGATGGATATTTTGTAAACTCTAACGGATTTGTCCAACCGGCTACGTATGCAATTATAGGTTTGTTAAGCGTATCAATTCCAGCAGCTGCGAAGTAGAGGTCGCAGTTATCGTCACCCGAAATATTAAATTGATAATTACCTGAAACGGAAGGTTTGATAAACCCTCTGATGCGTGTACCGTAGTTATCTATTATATTAATAGGCACTTGAAAAGTAGTAATTTGATTAGTAGAAGTCGGGCTGTTGGGATATGCACTATTGGTAGTTAGGTTGGTAGTTGCGTTGCCCGAAATATTATTCCATACCTCGCGCAAGAGGCTGCCATTTGCACCGACGTAACAAGGAGTAGTCGCAGTAACGGTGAAGGATCTATCTACCGGTGTGGCTGCTGCATATTGCGAATTTCCTGCTTGAGATGCGCGGACGGTAACAGTGCCAACCTGCCCTGTTAGGGTAATGGTATTGCCGGAAATAGTAGCCGGACCGGAAACGATGGAGTATGTTACGGGTAATCCCGAACTGGCGGTAGCAGAAACTGCAAATGGAGCGTCGGTTGTCAATTTGTTTGGAATCGCATTAAAAGTGATAGTTTGATTTTGTAACGAAGTTCCGCCACAGCGTTGATATGATACTAAGTTGGCAGATGGAATAACTGTCCATGTAGAGTTGGTAGGAGTTTTCCAAGCTACGGCAAGGTTATCGCCACCACTTCCTTCTTTATGTAATGCTTCGATATAATAAAGTTTGTTAGCATCAAGCGAGATGACAGCAGATGTTTGTGATGGATATTTTGTAAACTCTAACGGATTTGTCCAACCGGCTACGTATGCAATTATAGGTTTGTTAAGCGTATCAATTCCAGCAGCTGCGAAGTAGAGGTCGCAGTTATCGTCACCCGAAATATTAAATTGATAATTACCTGAAACGGAAGGTTTGATAAACCCTCTGATGCGTGTACCGTAGTTATCTATTATATTAATAGGCACTTGAAAAGTAGTAATTTGATTAGTAGAAGTCGGGCTGTTGGGATATGCACTATTGGTAGTTAGGTTGGTAGTTGCGTTGCCCGAAATATTATTCCATACCTCGCGCAAGAGGCTGCCATTTGCACCGACGTAACAAGGTAAATTTCCTGCATTATTGCAATCTGGATATATATTTTTGTATCGCGTTGCAGATAATCCGCCTGGATCGGTTACGGTCAACGAAATTCTATAATAATAAGTGCTGCCATCATTACAAGGAGTATACGAAAGCACACCTGTAGTTGTTTGTCCATAAACGATAGGTTCTGGATGGGTATGTGTATCGTGATAGAAAGTAATTTGCCAAGCATAGCTTAATTGGCTATTAGGAGACTGAGCATCGCTGACCGTAGCACTCAGTTGTAATATTGCACCCGCTGTTGCCGGATAAGAATTGACGTTATCAATGCTTAATGCAGCTATATTTGGTGGTGTATTGTTTACAGAAATACTTAGGTTCTTGATTGCCGTTTGCCCCGTATTGTCTGTAACTGTTAAGGTTACGTTATATGTACCTGCAGTAGTAAATATATGTGAAGGGTTGGTTGCTGTGCTTGTAGTTGTGCCGTCACCAAAATTCCATAGATATGTCAACGCACCGCCTTCAGGGTCGGAGGAAGTGTTAGTAAATTGTACAGTTAGTGGCGAAGTTCCATAAGTTGGTGTAGCGGTTGCGTTAGCAATAGGGGGTAGATTTGTGTTAGCCGTACTAATAACGCGGCGAATTTCGGAAGGGTAACTTACGTAAAAAATACCCGATTGCGTAGGGCTTGCGCCAACGAATACACACGCTCCGGCAGCATCTACAAAATTAGCAACAGAAACTACTTCGTTACTCGCATTCATATTAAAATAGCGAATCCACTGCCCGCCGTAATCGGCATGATAATATCCGCGAAAAGAGGCAGGGAAATCTGTTTTGGTGTACCACACGCCACCAGTAGAGGAGTTTCCGTTGAACGTTGGGCCGGGTACTTGCGTGCTGCCAATATTATAAATTGTATTGCCAATGCTTGCACGAGGTTGATTATCGGAACGCCAATCTGCTTTAGGTAATTGATGGCTTGTAGGGAGATAAGTATTGTTGTTATAACCCGGTTGATAAGTCATTCCTTCATATTTTGGCCAACCAAAATTCTGTCCGGCAGTAGTGCAAATGTCTAATTCTTCACGTGTACCCCAGCCAACATCTCCAATATAAATTACGCCGGGGTTGCCTGCAGCTGGATTGGTACTGCCCGTTCCGGGACGTAAGGTAATGCGATATGGGTTACGAAGTCCGCTAGCCCATATTCGCGAGCGCGGAGACTGTGGCGCAGCAGAATTGTAATATGGATTGGTAGAAAGTCCGTTGCCGGTAGCGGGGTCAATACGCAACAATTTACCATTGTAGGAGTCTAACGATTGGCTGCGATATGCACCGATATTTTGTGCAGCTGTGATGATACCATCGCTAATAGCTTGTGCATAATAGGTTTCTATTGCAGAACCTTGATCTGTGCTGGAGTAGCTCGCACCATCACCCATACTTGCTATGAGCGTACCGTCTGTACCGAATATCAATTGCCCCACACCATGCGATTCGTGAAGGATAGGCATTCCGGTACTTTTTGTTTCACCTACTAAAACTTTACGAGAGGTATAATTTACTTGTGCAAAATTAGAAGCACTGGTAGCGGTGTAGCGTGTGATTCTACCAATGGTAGCATTGAAATATTCGTTAGTGGTAGCGCTATATTGTGTTGTGCCGTAATTGAGCAAGTGATGCCTATCTACCACATAGAATAAATATACGTATCCGTTAGTCAAAAAGTTAGGGTCTAAAGTGAACCCAACTAACCCGAAATCGCGCCAGTCGCCGACTTCCTCGCTAATATCTATCATTAGCGTTTTGGTGTTATTTTGAACAATCCATACTTTACCTGATTTTTCCCAAGCGAACATACGTCCATTGGCATCAAACGTAAACCCGACAACTTGATTCCAGTTGCCCATATAGAGTTGGTTGGAGAATCCAGATGGTTGTGCAGAAGTGAAAATCGGAAAGATTAAGAAGGAAAGAAACAATACAACTATTGCCTTTGTGTAGAATCGGTACATATTATAGTAAGTTTAAATTTGGTTAAAAAAAAGTAAGAAGGGAAATATTACAAATATATGATACACAAAGTTAATATTTTCTGCGCAAGATGTCAATAGCATTTTTTGTGACATCGTAAAGGTGTCAGTTATATTTCAAATTTTTCAAATAATCACAATCTTTGTGCGTGAAACTCGCAAAGATTAATATTGTATGGGCGATAGATTCAGGTTGAAACGCCAAAATATTGACGGATGCACCTGTGAAAATGTTATTGATAGGTTAATGTGTTGTTCTGAAATACACAAAACACATAATAAAATGTTATAAAGTATCCTCGGATAAGGGTAAAAAAATATATTATACTATTCTCTTATCTGAAAAAAGTATAAATTTGAGAATCCTTAGCAGGTTTAACCATACATCAACAAATTCTTGCACATATTATGCGTAATCTATTCCTTATCGGCAGCCTCATTTTCTTCAATGCACTTACCTTGAATGCTCAAATGGGTGACATCGAAAAAGCGAACAAACAATTTGAACTCCACGCTTATAACTTAGCAATAAAGTCATATACAGCTATTTTGGATGATAACAAATCCAACTATCCGGCAATGGTCAAATTAGCCGATTGCTATTATTTTACTAACAACATGGCGGCGGCAGCAGAGTGGTACCAGAAAGCTATTGCCAACGATCTGATAACGGGCAACTCGTATTTTAACTATGTTGAAACGTTAATGGCAATAAACAAATACGCTGAGGCAAAACGCTTGCTCCTCAATTATACAGGCGAGGATACGAAAACCGCCAAAGCACTTGGCGAAAGTTGTGACTTCGCCCTTCAGAAGAAAAATCTCCCACCGTTGTTTCAAGTTTATGAAGCAAAAATAAACTCTTCTGCTTCTGATTTTGGAGCAATATTCTTAGACAAAAATTTGTTGTACTCTTCCTCTCGCACAGATTTTGACAAAACAATAGGCGACGGCTTCAATGTTGTTACCAATAAATTGTTTGTTGCGCCAATGGATGATGCTAATACTACGGGCGCGCCAGCACTTTTCAAAAACATATTAAACAACGGTAAAAATGAAAGCAACCTTTCTTATAGTACCAATGGTAAATGGGTAGCTTTCGCCAAAAATAATTTTTTGGAAGGCACGCGCCAAATACCAGCAGCCGGCAATGAAATGAGCATCTTTATTGCAGAAGCAGACAGCAAAGGCGATTGGACGGAAGCTCGTGCATTTATGTATAACGGCAATGGTTTCTCTAATGGCTATCCCTATCTTTCGCCTGACGGCAACACGCTGTATTTTACATCGAACAGAGCAGGCGGGCAGGGCGGTTTTGATATTTACTCAAGCAATCGCGATGGCGAAAAATGGTTAGAACCAACAAATTTGGGTACGCTTATCAATACGCCGGGCGATGAAATTGCACCATTGTATATTGATGGTGTGCTTTACTTCGCATCCGATTATCACATGGGTTTTGGTGGTATGGATAACTTCAAGGCGGAGATGAAAAATGGCTCTTGGGATAAGGTAATTAATTTAGGACCTAACGTAAATTCTGGTTACGATGATTATGGTTTTTCGTATGATGCTGCAAAAAATTTAGGCTGCTTTACCTCCAATCGCATCGGCGGAAAAGGGCAAGAGGATATTTACTTTGTAAAAAAAGAAAAAAATCAATACACCATCCGGGTAGTCAATGCAGCCAATCGAGAGCCACTTGAAAATGCACATATCGAAATGACTGAATGTACGGGTATCAATAGCGCATACACTAATGCAAGCGGGAATAGTGTAATTGAACTCCCACCGATTTTTGATTGCAAAGTGAAAGTTTCCAGAGGTGGGTATCGCACACATATCTTCCCAATGAGTAATAATGCTGATAGAGAAATAGTCATACAACTTCGCGCACAAGAAAACGAGTATATCGGTAAACTCATTGACCAAACAACGCGCCAACCGTTGATGCGCGTGTTCGTTAAATCAACGGAGCAAGCCTCCGGCAACGTAGAAGAAACAGCAAGTGAAGAAGCTGGTAAATACGGACTAACCATGCTGCCCGGAAAGGTTTATGTGATAAAATATTCTAAGGCGGGCTACTCGGATGTTACTAAAATCATAGACAATAAAGATGGTGTTGATAAAACTATTTTAGGTACAATAAAAATGATACCATCGCAAACCAATCTTGAGAGTGCTATCGCAAAAGTTGAAAACGAAGAAGCAGAACAAACACCCAAGAAGCAAAAAAAACCTGCAAAGGCGGAGCGTAAAACCACATCTGTAAATAAAGAAACTCCTGCTAAAGACGTGGTTGCCAGTAAACCTGAAAAAGCAAAATCCACTGAAAAAATTGAAGGTTTCTCTGTGCAGTTAGCATCGGCAAAAGACGGTAAAATTGAACTCGAAAAATTTGGAAATTTGGCAGCTATCGGCAATATCTATCACAAGTACGAGGGCGATGTTTCAAAGATACGCTTAGGCATTTTCCCGACCCGTGATGCCGCACAAACAGCATTAGACAAGGTGAAAGACAAAGGCTATGCTTCGGCATTTATCGTAAATGAAAACATTACTTCGGAAGATAGTATTATTAGGGCTTTGAATAAAAAAGAATCGGCAGTAGCCACAAAAAGTGAAGTGCAACCTGCCGTTAGCGAAAGCGAAAAGAAAGTGAATGGACTACCTAAAAAACCTACTCCTACGCCTGTGTCTGTTACTGAATACAAAATTCGCATAGCCACTTTAAAAAGCACAGTTAATTTACAACGCGAAGCCCTCAAAAAAATAGCCACTATTGAGGAAGTGAACAAAGATGGCAATATCATCGTGTTGTTAAAGGGATTTACTTCGCTGCAAGCAGCCCAAAATGTGCTTCCGGAATTAGTAAAACTTGGCTATAAGGATGCTTTTATCGTCATTGAAGAAAAAGGTGTTCTCAAAAAAGTGAATTAGTAAGAATGAGTTTTAGTTATTAGATTGTCGTTAGTTAAATTTTACTGTTCACAATGTAAAGGTTGTTGCTTGGGCATATCGAAGTATGCTTCAATCTACCCAATATGCCCTAAGTTTTGTACCTTTGCCCTAAAATTATTCCGCATATAAAACATGACGCTTACAGAACGAATAGATGCGCTTTGTCATTTAGGTACGATAATGACCAACTTTAACGACGAAGCATTGCAGACAGCAATAACAAAAGCACACCAATATAATGGGTGGTTTATTGAAGACAACATACGCCTATCGCTGACTTCCGTAGCTACATTTTTTTTGCAACGCGAGATTCTGATAAATTGGGCATTAGATAACCAACTCTCCGACAACGCGCATCCCAAAACTATTGCTATCGTGATGGCTGGCAATATTCCGTTGGTGGGCTTTCACGACTGGTTGTGTATATTCATCTCGGGTAATTATAGTTTGATTAAGTTATCAGACAAAGACGAAGTATTGCTTCCATTTTTGTTGCAACAACTACAGCAGTCGTTTCCGGCAGTAGCAACCACCACCAGATTCTCAGATGGAGTAATTCGCAATTTCGATGCGGTAATTGCAACTGGGAGTAATAATTCTTCTCATTATTTTGAAACTTACTTTGCTAAATATCCACACATCATTCGCAAAAACAGAAATGCTGTCGCTATCCTTACAGGAGAAGAATCAGACGAAGAGTTGCGCCGATTAGCAACCGATGTTTTTCAATATTTTGGACTCGGATGCCGCAACGTGTCTAAGTTGTATGTACTGATGGGGTATGATTTCACACAGCTCCTGACTGTTTTCCATGAGTGGAAAGAGATAGTATTAATTGACCGATACAAGAATAATTTCGATTACCAAATGGCGTTGCTGCTGCTCAACCAATCACCGTTTTTGAATAATGGTTGCATTATACTAAAAGAAGACGCTCGCATTGCATCGCCCTTAGCTACGCTGCACTACGAATTCTACCAAGATGTAGCTACTGTTAAAGAAAAATTAGCTGCGCATGCTCACGAAATACAATGTATAATCAGTACCAATGATACGCCTTTTGGCGAAGCACAGTCGCCTGCTATTGATGATTATGCCGATGGAGTGAACACCTTACATTTTGTCAAGAATATTGCCACAGTGGTTGTTTGATGTTTATTATTGTATTTGTTTAATGTGTTGATATTCAAATATATATATTGATATTTTGAAGGATTATTATTTTAGCATTTTATAGCTATCTTTGCGGCGCAGATTTCTTTTATTAAAATTTTATTAAAAATATATTTTAGTTATGTCAAACTTCGATTTAATTGTTTTAGGTAGCGGACCCGGTGGATATGTTGCGGCAATTCGTGCAGCACAACTTGGTATGAATGTGGCAGTAATCGAGCGCGAAAATTTGGGCGGTATTTGTTTGAACTGGGGTTGTATCCCTACCAAAGCGCTGCTAAAAAGTGCACAAGTTTTTGAATATTTGCAACACGCTTCCGATTATGGCATAACAGTTTCAGATGCTAAGGCGGATTTCGACGCGATTATAAAACGCAGCCGTGGCGTTGCCGAAGGTATGAGCAAAGGTATTCAGTTTTTATTCAGAAAAAATAAAATAACAGCTATTATTGGTACAGGCAAACTCACGTCGGCAACCACAATAGAAGTAACTGATGCCGAAAATAAAAAGACTAATTACACTGCAAAGCAAGTTATTATTGCCACTGGTGGCCGTGCCAAACAACTGCCAAATGTGCCAATTGATGGTACGAAAATAATTGACTATCGCAAGGCGATGACATTGCCCGTACAACCAAAAACAATGGTGGTAGTAGGTGCTGGCGCAATAGGGGTGGAGTTTGCATATTTTTATAATGCTGTTGGTACAAAAGTTACTATCGTTGAATTTATGGAGCAAGGCTTGGTGCCTCGCGAAGATGCAGATATATCGAAGGAACTAGAAAAAATTTATAAAAAATCAGGCATCACTACATTAGCGAACACTTCAGTAGAAAAGGTGGATACTTCGGGTAAAGTTTGTAAAGTGACTGTAAAAAATAGAAAGACTAACGAAATGCAAGTGTTGGAATGTGATGTGGTACTGTCCGCAGCAGGTGTTACGCCCAATATCGAAAATATCGGTTTGGAGCAGATAGGTGTAGCAACTGATAGAGGGTTTATCAAAACGGATGAATTTTATCAAACCAATGTGAAGGGCGTTTATGCGATTGGCGATGTGTTGGCAACTCCAGCGTTGGCACACGTGGCAAGTGCCGAAGGAATTACCTGTGTCGAAAAAATGGCGGGACATAATCCGGCACCAATTAACTACAACAACATTCCGGGCTGTACATACTGCTCTCCCGAAATTGCATCGGTGGGTTATACGGAACAAGCTGCTAAAGAAGCTGGTTACGAACTGAAGGTAGGCAAGTTTCCATTTTCGGCATCCGGCAAAGCGAGCGCAGCGGGTGCAAAAGAAGGGTTTGTAAAAGTCATTTTTGATGCCAAATACGGCGAGTTTTTGGGAGCGCATTTCATCGGCGCAAATGTTACCGAGATGATAGCAGAAGTCGTTGTTGCGCGTAACTTAGAAACTACCGGACATGAAATCATCAAATCAATACATCCACACCCAACTATGAGCGAAGCCATCATGGAAGCAGCCGCAGCAGCTTATGGTGAAGTGATACATTTGTAGCATAATTAAAAATTGCGATTATTTTACATCGTTAGGTTTTTAGTGTGGCGCATCATTTGTGTGCTATATACCAGTGTAATGCCAGCTTTCATCGTGGCAGCAACGTGTACGGCTTCCATCATCTGTTCTTCATCGCAACCGTTCTCTAAGCAGGTAGTCGTATAAGCGTCAATACAATACGGGCATTGTTCTGCATGGGCAACCGCTAACGCAATGAGTGCTTTTTCGCGAGTGGTGAGCGTACCCGCTTTCATTACTTCATTGTAGTACTCAAAAAACTTTTTGCCCATAGGTTCTTGAAATTCCGTAATTTTGCCAAAATTTTTGAGGTCGTTTGCATCAAAATAGGTTTTATCTGCCATAAGTTGTGGATGTTTTATTTTTAATGTATGCGTAAAAGTAACTAAAACTACCCTAATATTCCCTCCCTGAAAAATTTCCCATCCTTTTACAATCACCGTTTTAAAATTTTGTCATAGTTATTGCATAATAGCAATGGCTTGCGATGCTTTGGTATATTGCAAATTATCCTAACACAATGTGTTGATTAACTTTTGAGAAAAACCATCCTGCGCTAAATATCGTGGGCAATTTTTATACTATGCGACAAACACATATCTTACTGAGCATCATTATTTTGATGTTCTTTTATAAACATGTTTCTGCACAAATTTCTACACCCGCTTTAGTAGGGTATTGGCATAATTGGGATAACGGCGGCGCGGATTATATCCACTTAGACGAAGTTGATGCTCGTTTTAATATCATCAATGTTGCTTTTGCGCTACCGATATCGGGTACAACCTACGATATGCGTTTTGTGCCGGATCAAGTTTCGTCTGCTTTATTTATCAAGCAAGTTGAAAAAATACAATTGCAAGGTTGCAAGGTGCTCATATCATTGGGAGGCGCAAATGTTATGGTTAAAATGAGCAACGAATACCAAAAGCGAAAATTTGTTGCATCCGTTCTCGCCATATTGGACACCTACCATTTTGATGGAGTAGATATTGATTTGGAAGGCGAATCTGTATCTGTTACAGGCGGTTCAATCAGTACCCCACCACGGTACGGCACTACAGCGTATTTGATTGCTGCGATTAAAGAAATTATGCAGCAATATCAACTGCGTTACAATAAAAAAATGATACTGACAATGTCACCCGAAACGGCGCACATTACTGGAGGCATGAGTTCGTATAGAGGTGTGTGGGGTGCATACTTACCTTTGATATATGCGTTCCGCGACAGCGTAGATTTAGTACACATGCAGTTGTACAATAGCGGTACAATGTATGGCATTGACGGGCAGATATATTCTCAAGGCTCGGCTGATTTTATCCTCTCCCAAACAGAGGCTATCATTCAAGGATTCAATACTGCTGGTGGGCGTTTTGAAGGGCTGCCACCACATAAAGTTGCCATCGGTTTGCCAGCGTGTTCGGCTGCTGCGGGCGGCGGAAATGTGAGTAATGCCATGCTGACTAAAGCTGTAAATTACCTGCGTGGTGAAACGGATATTAAGCCGGGTAGGTATTCTCGAAAAGCTACATATCCTGATTTGGGTGGATTAATGACTTGGAGTATTAATTGGGATTTCATTCGAGGTGATAAAAACGTGTACGAATATGCTGATATTTTTACGGAATTGTTTCCAAATATTTTGCAATCAATGGAGCCCTCGTTTGTTGCCGATGCTCAGAGAGTTATTACTATTAACACTCAAATTATTGATAATTGTCAAGTTTCACAACGTTGTTGATGTAAATCAACTATTTGTGTTTGCAAATTTATAATTTTTATTTTGAAATCATCTGGTTTTTGAATAAATATTTCAGGTTTTAACTCAAACCATTTAGTAACAGCATCAAAAGGAGTTTTCACGTTAAGTTCTTTTCTCAAAGAACCATGTCTTCTATAA
>JAGOHC010000198.1 GCA_017996375.1 Saprospiraceae bacterium
AAGTATAGGCGGCGGGTAGCGATATGCCATCTTCCGTCAGTTGCAGGTGGTTATTTACGGCAACATTTTCGCCAAAAAATTCGGAGTTATACCCCATAGCTACACCCGATTTGAACAACTTTTTTTCATGGTGTCAATTTTTAAGAGTGATTGAATATTTTTTGTGTTTGTGCGCGTTTTTGCAATCGCCACACCTTATTGTCAATCGCAATATATAAAACATTTTTGATATATGCAAAAAAATATAATATATAATTTTCGGACACACCATGTTTTTATGAAAATAGAAAAAAGTTTTACACAGTTGCCATCCAAAAAAGATTATTTTTTACCATAAAGTATAAATTTTAATACGCGCTCGCTACCTTTGCAAAACTTTTCTTCTTTATGAGTGTAAATTCAACCAACCAACCTACTGCAGTTTTATTACTCGAAGACGGTACGGTATTTCATGGGAAGGCTGCCGGAAAAATAGGCACTACCTTCGGCGAAATATGTTTCAATACCGGCATGACCGGCTACCAAGAAGTGTTCACCGATCCCTCATATTTTGGGCAGTTGTTAGTGGCTACCAACGTGCATATCGGCAACTACGGCATCAAGCATACAGAAGCGGAATCAGATACCATAAAAATTGCGGGCTTAATCTGCCATACTTTTACTGATGCCTATTCGCGCGCATTAGCCGATGAGTCCATTCAACAATATTTAGAGTCGGCAGGTTTAGTGGCAATTACCAACGCAGACACGCGCGCCATTGTGCGCCACATCCGTAGCAAAGGTGCAATGAACGGCATCATCTCTTCCGAGAATTTGAATCTTGATGAACTGAAAGCGCAACTCGCACAAGCGCCACACATGGATGGCTTAGAATTAGCTTCGCAAGTATCTACACCTACGCCGTATTTTTTTGGCAACCCCGAAGCTGCCTATAAAGTGGCAGTGTTAGACTTGGGCACTAAAAAAAATATTCTGCGCTGTTTCGCCCAACGCGATTGCTACCTGAAAGTGTTTCCGGCAAAAACGCCATTTGCAGAAATTAAAGCGTGGAATCCTGACGGATATTTTCTCTCTAACGGACCAGGCGACCCAGCAACCATGAGCTATGCGGTTGCTACTACTAAAAATATTTTGCAAGAAAACAAACCACTGTTTGGCATCTGTTTGGGGCATCAAATATTGTCGTTGGCAATGGGTATCCCTACCTACAAAATGCACCACGGACATAGAGGTATTAATCATCCGGTAAAAAATATCATCACAGGACGTTGCGAAATTACCAGCCAAAATCACGGCTTTAGCGTGCAGGAATCTGCCGTGTACACACACGATGATATAGAAGTGACGCACATCAATCTGAATGACAACACCATCGAAGGAATTCGTATCAAAAACAAACCGGCATTTTCGGTGCAATACCATCCGGAGGCGGCTCCCGGTCCTAACGATGCACGTTACCTATTCGACCAGTTTGTGCGCCTCATCGCCACAAACGTATCGCAGCTTGTATGAATTAATATATAATTTTAAACATACTCTTAAAGCAAATACAGAATCCTCAACAAAATTGCCTAATTTTGCGTGCCTTAGAAAAACATGACCTAATATTATTAAAATTACCAACATCTGTAAATGAGTATAATTGTTGATATTATCGGGCGCGAAATACTAGACTCCCGCGGCAACCCAACCGTTGAAGTGGAGGTGCTTACCGAAAGCGGTGCAATCGGCACGGCAGCCGTACCTTCTGGTGCATCCACAGGCAAATACGAAGCCGTAGAACTCCGCGATGGCGACAAAAGCCGCTACTTGGGTAAAGGCGTTTCTAAAGCAGTTGAACATATCGAAACAACACTCGCTGATGAGCTCATCGGATTAGAAGTAACCGAACAACGTTATATAGATCATATCATGATTGCTGCAGATGGCACTAAAAATAAATCTAAGTTAGGTGCTAATGCCGTTTTGGGCGTATCGTTGGCTATAGCAAAAGCTGCTGCTAAAGACCTCAAAATGCCGCTTTACCGTTACTTGGGCGGTGTGAACGCGCACATTATGCCTGTGCCCATGATGAATATTCTCAACGGAGGTGCTCATGCCGATAACGGTATTGACTTTCAAGAGTTTATGATAATGCCCGTTGGTGCTGAATCCTTTTCAGAAGGCTTACGCACAGGTGTCGAGATATTTCACCATCTGAAAAACGTACTAAAAAAGAAAGGCTATTCTACCAATGTTGGCGATGAGGGCGGCTTTGCGCCAAACATGAAATCTAACGAAGAAGCCATCGAAACGGTGCTTATGGCGATTGATGCTGCGGGCTATCGTGCAGGTGAAGATGTAATGATTGCCCTTGATGCTGCTGCTTCAGAGTTTTATGATGAAGAAGCTAAAGTGTATGATTTTAAAAAATCTACCGGCGACAAACTTAGCTCAAAAGAGATGGTGGCTTACTGGAAAGATTGGTGTAAACGCTACCCGATTTTATCTATTGAGGATGGTTTGCACGAAGATGATTGGGATGCATGGCAAAAACTAACAGCCGAGTTGGGTAAGCGCGTACAATTAGTTGGAGATGATTTATTTGTCACCAACACACAACGCTTGCAGCATGGCATTGATATGGATGTTGCAAATTCGATCCTTATTAAAGTGAATCAAATTGGTTCGTTAACCGAAACAATCGAGGCGGTGAATTTGGCGCAGCGCAATGCTTATACTTCTGTGATGAGCCACCGCTCCGGCGAAACGGAGGACACTACCATAGCAGACTTGGCTGTCGCGTTGGGTACAGGGCAAATAAAAACTGGCTCCGCTTCTCGCTCTGACCGTGTTGCGAAATATAACCAGCTGCTCCGCATTGAGGAGGAGTTAGGTGATTCGGCAGTATATCCGGGCAAGGCATTATTCAACAGACGATAATTACCTAAAATATTTTGTTATGAAAAACCTGTTTCGCCCAATTATTAGTCAAATTCCATCTCCTATTCGTAATCGGTACGCGCTTACAGGCATCGTGTTTTTTTTGTGGATGGCTTTTTTTGACCGACACAGCATCTGGACGCAGTTGAAGTTGAAACACACCCTCAACAAACTTCATGAAGATAGAGCATTGTACGAGCAGAGAATTGCGGAAACGGAGCAAGAGCGTCTGGCTATTGAAGCCGATAAGGAGAAATTTGCTCGAGAGCAATATTATATGCACAAAGAAAACGAAGATGTCTTTATCATTGTGGAAGAGGAATAAATAATTAGTGTAAAACCAAGATTCTCAAATTGTAAAATTTAGTATAAAAATAAAAAAATTACTATGTCTGTTTTAGTCAATAAAAATTCTAAAATAATTGTACAAGGATTTACCGGTAAAGAGGGTACTTTCCATGCCGAACAAATGATTGCCTACGGTACAAATGTAGTAGGTGGCGTGACAC
>JAGOHC010000199.1 GCA_017996375.1 Saprospiraceae bacterium
CACCCGTGCCCAAATCAATAGCAACCTTGTCAAAAGTTTTTCCCTGACTTTTATGAATAGTGATTGCCCAAGCCAGTTTTAATGGTATTTGGGTAAATGAACCAACGGTTTCCGTTTCAATTTTTTCGTCGTCGTTCATTGTATATCGTATTGTTTCCCACGAAAGTGGCACCACTTCTATTCGTTGATTTTTGCCGTTTTCTTGAGTTTCCACAATTATCTTATCAGCACCTAATGAACTAACGATACCTATTGTTCCATTTACGAATTGTCGTTCGGGGTCGTTGCGAAGAAACATCACCTGTGAGCCAACTTTCAGTTTTAGTGCGGGGTCAGTAGGGAAAATATTCTCATCAAAATTACCACTAATAGAAGCAATATAGGTTTGGCTTTCGCCGGATAAATCGCTCAATTTTTTTTGATTGAGGCTATCCGCAATGGCATTGCGGCTGGTGAGTGTGATGTAAAAATCTTCACTATTAAAAGTAGGTTGGTGGCGGCTGTTCAACTCCGCTAACTCATCATACTCTGCCCGATTTAGGCGTATGGCATCCAACAAACCGACAAACCTCCTTGACTCTTGCCTAAAAACTTTTGTCAATTCTATTAATTGCAAATTCTTAATCTCATAAAAAGCCTTTGCCGAAAAAAAGTATGGACTTGCGTAATTCATTTGATGTAAATACTGTTCGGTATCTTTTGTTACCACTGGTGGCAACTGAAATAAATCGCCAAAAAACACCATTTGCACACCACCAAACGGCTGCAATGGATGCCGATGCAAGCGCATAAAATAGTCGATAGCATCCAACAAATCTGCTCGCACCATCGAAATTTCATCTATGATTATTGTTTCAACAGTTTTGAAAATTTTATTTTTCTTACGCCTAATAGCAGTTTTGTCAAATAAGCGTGGCGGAAACCCAAAAAATGAATGGATAGTTTGTCCACTTACATTTAATGCAGATACACCTGTGGGTGCAAGCACAATCACATTTTTGCGTGTAGTGCGCCGAAAGAGTTGCAGCAGCGTGGATTTTCCCGTGCCCGCTCGTCCGGTAATAAAAATTGGAACAGAACTTTGCTCCAACAAACTCAGCGTATCCTGAAATTCTTGATTTAAAGTTAAAGGTGTCAAGTAGTAGATTTAAATATGTGCTAACGTTACAAAGATATACTGTATATTTGTTTAGTGGAAAAATTCTTCAACACAGAATACGATAATAGTAGGATTTATCGAAATGTATGGCTATTTTATATTTCATCATCGTTGCCGGATATTTAGTATGTACACTCGTCATCTTATTTTATTGTAGTTGTCAGATTGAATTATTTTATCATGCAATAACTAATCGAAAAAAAATCCCACAGCATCTATTAGCTACCGATAACCTTCCTAACATTACGGTACAACTTCCTGTTTATAATGAAAAATTTGTTGTGGCACGCTTGATTGATTGCATCTGCAAATTTGAATATCCTCCGCACCTTTTACAAATCCAAGTTCTGGATGATTCTACTGACGAAACACTATCAATCTCTCAACAAAAAGTGGCTGCGTACCAATCACTTGGTGTGGACATCCAACTACTACACCGCAAAAAACGCAACGGTTTTAAAGCTGGTGCTTTGCAAGATGCCATGCCGTTTGCAAAAGGTGAATACATAGCAATTTTTGATGCAGATTTTATGCCTGAGGCAGATTTTTTACTGAAAACAATTTCATATTTCACTCATCCTGATATTGCTATCGTACAAACCAAATGGCTACATCTTAATCAATACGCTTCGCTGCTTACGCGCTTGCAGGCATTACAACTGAACGTGCATTTTTTGGTAGAACAGGTTGGTCGCTTTCGCGGAAAATATTTCTTGCAATTCAACGGTACAGCAGGTGTTTGGCGCAAATCGGCAATTGAATCTGCTGGTGGTTGGCAAGCCGATACGCTCACCGAAGATTTGGACCTCAGTTATCGCACGCAATTAAAAAATCAAAAAATAATTTATACTGAACATATAGGCGTACCCGCAGAATTACCATCAAATATGTTAGCCCTAAAAATACAACAATTTAGATGGATGAAAGGCGGTGCGGCTTGTGCTAAGAAATTGCTTTATGCGGCAGTAACATCACCACAGCCACTATCGTTGCGTCTGCAAGCACTCCAACATCTTTGTAGTAGTAGTATTTTTATTATAATATTCATATTGAGTATATTGAGTATTGGTATGCCTGCGGCACTGCAATTTTATTCCTTGCCCACATTTATTTTTTCAATAAGTATGGTAAGTTTTTTCATGTTAATAATTGTTTATATCGTAGCCAACGCCGACCAAAAGTGGTGGCAAGTAATCGCACAATTTTTTTTATTTTTAGCCTTCTCTACTGGACTATCTTTGCATAATAGTAAAGCAGTTTTGGAAGGTTGGCAGGGCAAACAAAGCGAATTTATTAGAACGCCAAAAACTGCCTCAGCGGATAAATTACATGGCAATAAGCAAAATTATAAATCACAACTGTTTTTGAACATCACGATTTTAGAATTTGTTATGTGTGTGGTTTTTGCTATTAGTGCTGGCACGGGTTTCCAAATGGGAAGTTATTTTTTAGCTTCTTATCATTTGTTAGTCAGCATCGGATTTTGCGGCGTTGGCGCTTTTACGCTATCAGCAATTTACAATCAAAACGAACATTGATATTATGGAATCTGAACATCCACAGCCGTTGATATTGTTTGATGGTGAGTGTAAATTTTGCAACCATTGGGTGCAGTTCATCTTGAAACACGACACCAAAAATCAGTTCTACTTCGCTAAGTTGCAATCACCTTTTGGCAAAAAAATATTACAACAATATAGTTTTGAGGAACATTATTTAGAATCAACCGTACTAATTGAAAAGCAAAAAATATATATTGCATCAACGTCTGGGTTGTTAATTCTAAAAAAACTCGGAGGCTTTTGGCAAGTTTTTGGTATATTTATGTTGTTACCTAAATCTATACGTGATGGGTTTTATAATTTTATTGGCAAAAACAGATACAAGTGGTTCGGAAAAACTAAAACTTGCATCGTTCCACCGCCGCATAAATTAGCAAAATTTATCACATAAATAACTAAGGCAACATTCATTTTTTATACTTTTGCAAAATAAATAAAAAATTTCGCACCTCGTCCCGTCACAAAACTGGCAGGTTGCCCATAGATGGAAATACTTCTGATACTTTTCTTAATATTACTCAATGGATTTTTTGCTCTCTGCGAAATTTCGTTGGTTTCTGCCAAACGCGCTAAAATAGAAGGGATGCTCCCAAAAGGTAGTACACGCGCCCAAATGATTTTCACCCTGCAAGAACACCCTGAGCGTTTTCTTTCTGCAATTCAAGTGGGCATAACGCTTATCGGCATTATTTCGGG
>JAGOHC010000052.1 GCA_017996375.1 Saprospiraceae bacterium
CTACAGTATTAAGTGAAACAGCACTTCATGCAATTGCAAAAGAGATAACAGAAGCGTTCGGGAAAAATTATCTTTTTACTCGCCAATATGCTACCAAAAATTCTAATGCTCAGGAAGCACACGAAGCAATTCGACCAACTTATATTGAGCGCAAAACTGTAACTGATGATAGAGATATGCAAAGGTTGTATGAGTTAATTTGGAAGCGGACGATTGCTTCACAAATGGCAGATGCTGAGTTGGAACGCACCATCGTCAATATAGGTATTTCAACAACGCCAGAGCAGTTAATTGCAGAAGGTGAAGTGTTGAAATTTGATGGATTCTTGAAAGTATATTTAGAATCAAAAGATGATGACGAAGAGGTAGAAACAAAAGGGATGTTACCCCCATTACGTATTGGTCAATCGTTGCAGTTGGATGAGATGAAAGCTGTCGAAAAATTTACACGCACAGCAGCAAGATATACAGAAGCTAGTTTGGTGAAGCGATTAGAGGAGTTAGGTATTGGTCGCCCGTCAACGTATGCACCTATCATTAGTAAAATAATGGAAGAGGGTAGAGGTTACGTTATAAAAGAATCAAAAGAAGGGGTGGAAAGAAGTTATAAAGTATTGATTCTTAAAGATGATGTGATAAAATACGAAGTAGGTTTTGAAAAAACAGGTGCTGCCAAACAAGTGTTGTCACCTACCGATATGGGTATGATTGTTTGTGACTTTTTGGTGCAATACTTTAAAGAAGTAATGGATTACAGTTTTACTGCCAATGTTGAAAAGGAATTTGACGAAATTGCAATAGGCAACCACAGATGGAATGAAATGATTGGAAAATTTTATACACCCTTTCATAACACTATCGAAAAAACAGCATTAGAAGCAGATAGAGCTACCGGTGAACGTGTTATCGGTAAAGATCCCGAATCCGGCAGAACGGTATTGGTTCGTATGTCTCGCTTTGGGCCTGTTGCTCAAATAGGTTCTCAAGAAGAATTAGCAAAAGATGAAAAGCCTAAGTATGCTAACTTGAAGCAATCTCAATCTATTGAATCAATTTCTTTAGAAGATGCACTTGATTTATTCAAATTACCTAAATATATCGGCGACTATTTGGATAATGAAGTGACTATTGGGTTAGGACGATTTGGACCTTATGTTAAATTTCAAGAACAGTTTTATTCTATTCCACGAGGTGTAGATCCATTAGCTTTAGAATTGGAAGATGCAATTGTTTTGATAGAAGAGAAGAAAAGTGCCGATGCCCCAATCGGGCAATTTAAAGGTCAACCAATTACAAAAGGAAAAGGACGATTCGGTCCATTTATTAAATGGGGCGATTTATATGCCAATGTTTCAAAAAAATACAACTTTGATAACCTTACTGAAAAAGATAGTATTGAAATTTTAGAAGAGAAAATAAAAAAAGAATCCAACCGATATATTCGACAATGGGAGGCTGAAAAAATTAGCATTGAAAACGGGCGTTGGGGACCTTTTATCCGATTTGGTAAAAACATGATAAAGCTACCAAAATTAGATGATGGGCAAAAACACACTTCCGAAACAGCGATGACAATAACCTTAGATGAAGTAAAAAAAGCAATAGAGGCAGAAATTCCAGATGCATTTGCACCAAAAGTGAGCAAGGCAAAAAAGAAATAATCAGAAAAAATGTTGCAAGGCAATACCGCCGTCAATATACAAATATTTTATTTCATCTATGCGCACGCCAGGCAGCACATTGCGCTCATTTAACTCTCGTCCGTAACGCGCAAACAACTTGAGCACTTGTCTGTTAGTTACCCTGACGGCAACATTCGCACCTAAAAATCCGCCAATATTAAGTTTACTCAAATTGGCAGGATAGTTCAAAATTTTGCGCTGATGAATAACAGCATCAAAAGACATGGCCATATCAGCTTGAAGCGATATACGATTATTTTCAAACACATTCCACTGCCAAATAATCGGAAATGATAAGTATTCGGCGAATACTTTTTCAGGAACTTCTTTTCTCCAATATTCGGCTACGAAACGGAAGGACACAATTTCCATTTTAGTTTTAAACTCTATACCTAAACCCAGCAAGGGCGAAGTTGAAGGACTAACTGTGTTTGTTGCTTCTTCTGCCGATAACATATAGCCATTTCTAAAGCCTCCATAAATTTCATACGAACCGGTTCTCGATTTGAACTCAACAACATCATCCTGAGCGCGAATGATATTTGTGTTAAAAAGAAGGATAGCTATCAAAAAATAATATTTAATCATTTGTTTATTCATTATTTTTAACCTGTTTCATTTCTAAGAGTGTGATATAAAAAAGCTCCGTTGCAATTCTAAATTCTTCGGGTTTACATTTTTTAATGATGGTTTCTTGCCAATCTGATGTCGGATAAATGCGTGTATATTTTTTATCATTTCCTACCAAAAGGGACATATTAAAGTTTGGCGTTTCGCATACCCATTTATATTTTAACAACACAGATTTTCTTTTTTTCTCAATTTGATAAACAAATTTTGGAGGATTAGGGTGATACAAATATTGCTCAAAAAAGGAGGTGTAGTTATATTCTGTGTAAGTATTGATAAAATTGATAATATCTTTAGTGTCTATATTTTTAAAACGAAAATGTTGGTATAAATTTTTTAATAACGCAAAAAAATGTTCATCTTTTTCAAATGTATTTCGCAATGAATGTAAAATCCAAGCTCCCTTAAAATACATATCGCTCCCTATCCACTGCGAAAAGTTTACATCCCGCAGCCCAACTATCGGGTCAGCATTTCGAATTTTATTTTTATGGTTTTCTAAATAGCGAATTGCTTCTTCATAATCTGCAGTACATTCTACATACAATGCTTCCATATAAGTTGTGAACGCTTCATGAATCCACATATCTGAATGATCGTTACAACTAACTGCATTGCCAAAATATTCATGCCCTGATTCATGTATTATAAGATAATCCCAATTCATATCTGCGGGAATCAAACCACCATTATAACCACGCTCGTAGTGGTTGCCGTAAGCAATTCCACTTTGGTGTTCCATACCTAAATAGGGTGCTTCAACCAATTTATAACCATCATTCCAGAATGGGTATTTGTCAAAATATTTTTCATAACATCCTAACATCGGTTTTACTTGTTCAAAGTGTTTTTTTGCTCGTGCTTCATTATATTTCAACACATAATAATCTAATGTTAAACTATCATTTTGGCTATTAATATAATAATCAACAAAATGGGAAAACTTACCTAAGTAAAAAGTAATATTATAATTATTAATTGGATAAGAAACTTTCCAGGATGAAGTTGACAGTTGTAAATTGAAAGGAAAAAATTGTGAAGATGCAGCAACCTTTTTTCCGTTTGCAACAACTTGATAATCTTTTGGATGAATAAAATGAAGCAACGCACTGTCTGGTTCATCGCCTAAATAATCTTTACACGGAAACCAAACCGATGCGCCCAAACCCTCGCATGCTACTCCGACAAAGGGGTTTTGCAATGAATCTTTTGCCCAAACAAACCCGCCATCCCAAGGTGGATTTTCGGCTACTTTTGGTTGTCCGTGATAGTATATAACTATTTGATTATGAGTACCTTTAGTTTGTTCCGGTGTGGTTATAAACACAGCATTAAATTTGCGCTCGAAGTCAAGTATTTTGTTGTTATAAATGATAGAATCAATTACTAAATTTTCGAATAAATCTATTTGCAAACGTGTAAAATTATCAATAACATTATATGATATTTTATTATTGCCGATAATGCGTTGACTATCTATATCTATAAAAACTGAAAGTTCATAATGGGTAACATCATAACAAGTACGCTCTGGGCGTAACATACCACGTAAGGTATCCGCTTGTGTAAATTTTACATTCGAAAAGTAGGCAACTTGTGCCTTAATATTAGTTGCATATATAATATACAACGCCAAAATTTGGACTAACCTTTTTAACAACATGAAGATTAATATTGGAATTCAAAACAACCGATGTCCGGCTTTGAAGCATCTCTGCTTTTGCCATCCAAATCTAATAAAATAGTACTTATAGTTTTGGCTTTTTGTTCTGCAATTGAAAGCGTATCTAAGTGGTAATTGTCTTCTTCAATATCTTTAAAAATACGTGCGTTAGCTATCGAATTTGCATTAATACAATCAAGGGTATGGTTAAAAAAATCAGGGAAATTGTTTGTATCATCTAATTCATCAACACGCACAATGCAATTTTCAAAATGATAATCGAATTCTGAAGGATTGTCCGAAATATTCGTAAAATCTAAAGCATCACGCTGCGAACCATGAATTAAACAATTTGTAAATGTAGCGTGTAAGGCGTTTTTTCTGTACATATCACAAAGCTGTGTCAAGCAGCGCAAATTACTCATTCGCAATGTGGACTTATCGGTACCATTGTTAGACAATGTACAATATTTAAAATTATAAACTCCACCATATTCTAATTGAACAGCATGAAAACTGTTGTTGAAAACTAAACAATTTTCGGCATTAATAGTGGCATGATCACCAATGATACCCACACCTGCTGTATTATATATTTTAGAGTTTCTTATCGTAAGTGCTGCTGCTGAATCCACCTTAACACCCACGATACTATTTTTAATAACGACATTATTAAAAGTGTTATTTTTGCTTCCATTTAGGAGCAAAATACCTGCCCACTGCCCACGAATAGCGACAAATTCTTCCTCTAATCTATCTGCTTGAATAATCACCGGTTTTTCTGTTGTCCCTTCAATCACAATTTTACCGTTAGGGTCGGTTACAATGATGCCATCGTTATAAATGTTGCCATCTTCATCTTTAGCAAGTCCGCCATGTACATACACTTTTACTCCTTCTTTAATAGTTAGTGTACAACCTGGACCCACATACACTACACCATAAATGATATATGGTTTGCTATCATTCCAGATTAAATTACCACCATTACAAATTTGAATAATTTGCCCTCTGTCGTCTAAAGAAGTAACATAATTGGCATTTTGCCCAAAAGCTTCCAAATGAATAAATTGCTTATTGCCATTTGTAACAAATTCGAGTGAATCGCCGACTATAAACGGACTTTCTGATAATGGAGCATCAGGGTCAATCGTTACGGAAGTAAAAACATAGATACTATCTTTAGCCGCAATTTCAATATCAGTGAGTTCGGAGTTTGAAGGATTGCCGTCTACATTAATACGAAATTTTGAAGCTGTGTTTCCTTTTATGGAAATTTTACTAATCTTAATGGGCTGATTATGAGCATTATACACTTTAAAAAAACGTACAGCCGAACCTTGTGCAGTAAAAACGGTATCAAACCGTAATGTATCGGTTGAAAAAGTTAGTATTGCGTTGCTATCAGTGATAAAATCTTCTTCTTTATTGCAGCTGAACAAAAAAATCAGACAAAATAGAAGCAGCATTTGATAATATTTCTTTAACATAATTGCAATTTTTAGGAAAATATTTTTGAATTTCATTTATAATTTTTTGAAAAAAAACTTGAGGTTTGTACTAAAACTATGTATATTACCCGTGAAATTGGGCGTTGAAAGAAATCAAGCAAATTTCCGTAATTTTAATCAATGTTCAATAGATTTCATTCGTTCACATAAATTAAATTTATTCGGTATGAACATCACATTTAATGAGCTACGTAAAATCAAGCACAGTCTGCCTACTGGTAGCGTGGGCAGAATTGCCAAAGAGCTGAATATTGATGAACAAGCCGTTCGTGATTATTTTGGCGCAGCTAAATTCAATCACGATAAAGCAGGTGATTGGCATTTAGAACCAGGACCTGACGGAGGAATTGTTCATCTTGAAGATACAAGAATTTTAGAAGCAGCTCAACGCATTTTGGCAGAAACGAGCTTGAATTAAACATGTAAACACTAAAAAAATATTTTAAACCTCGAAAGTCTTTAACGTGCTTTCGAGGTTTTTGTTTTATAAACTATCATGCACACAATCACTTTATTTTTTCTACTTTTGCATTTAAATTACGCCAACAAATTAGTTTTATTTTGCTATGCAAGATGTTGATTTATGATTTTAGACAATAAGGCTACCCGTTTGTTTATTTTGTTGAGCGGCTTTTTTGTCGCCAACGCGCTAATTTCTGAATTGATTGGCGTGAAAATATTTTCTGTCGAAAAAACACTTGGACTTTCACCAGTTCGTATTTCTTTTTTTGGGCAAGCTGACTTATCATTTAATATGACAGCCGGAGTGATTACCTGGCCCGTAGTTTTTATTATGACAGACATTATAAATGAATATTTCGGAAAAAATGGTGTGCGTTTTTTGTCATATATGGCGGCAGCTTTGATATCATTTTCATTCTTTATTTTTTATATTACCATTCAACTCGTTCCTGCAGACTTTTGGGTAACTTCCCACATCAACGTAGCAAATTCATTAGAACAACAAGCTGTTGTCAGAGAAAAAGTGAGTGATTTTAATTATGCATATCGAATAGTCTTGGGACAAAGTACGTGGATTATTGTAGGTTCGTTAGTGGCATTTCTTATCGGTCAAATAATTGACGTATTTGTTTTTCATAAAATAAAAGGTATTACAGGTGAAGATAAAATTTGGCTTCGGGCTACTGGCTCAACATTAGTATCACAACTGATTGACAGCTTTGTGGTTTTGTTTATAGCATTTTATGTTGGTGCAAATTGGCAGCTGTCTCAAGTTTTTGCGATCGGCGTTATTAATTATATTTATAAATTTGCCGTTGCCATTTTAATCACACCTTTGTTGTATTTTGTGCATTACCTCATTGAGCAATATTTAGGATATGATTTAGCCTTTAGACTAAAATCATCAGCATTTAAAAATTCTTAATATTATGTCAGAGCAAATTACTAACAATATTTTGATGGTACGTCCTGCAAATTTTTCTTACAACGAAGAAACTGCATCAAGTAATGCTTTTCAAACAAAGGCAACTAAACTTTCTAAAAATGAAGTAAAAAACTTAGCGATAAAAGAATTTGATTTGTTTGTAGATAAATTGAGAAGTGTTGGAGTTAATGTAATTGTAGCACAGGACAGCGACTTGCCCGAAAAGCCCGATGCTGTTTTTCCAAATAATTGGGCGACTTATCATGAGAACAACATTGTTATTACCTACCCAATGCAGGCCAAAATAAGACGCTTAGAACGCAACAAAGATATATTGCAAGTTGTTGAAAATCAATTTAATATAGTACAAACAATTCCATTAGAACATTATGAGAACCTAGAAAAATACTTGGAAGGTACGGGTAGTTTAATATTTGACAGGCCCAATAAATTGATTTATGCTTGCCTTAGCCCACGAACAGATGAGGATGTGTTAGATAAACTTTGCGAGTTGTTAGACTACCAAAAGATTGTTTTTCACTCAGTTGATGCTCAAGGTAAAGCAATTTATCATACCAACGTGATGATGGCTTTAGGTGAAACATTTGTAGTCATTTGTCTGGATACAGTTCGAGATGCAAACGAACGTAAAAAATTAATACAAATTTTCAACAAAACTGATAAAGATATTATCGAAATTTCCCTTGATCAGATGATGCACTTTGCCGGAAATATGCTTCAAGTAAAAGGTACAGATGCAAACTATTTGGTGATGTCACAAGCTGCTTATGACTCACTTACCCAGATGCAAATTGATGATATTGAAAATTATACCGAAATACTTTATTCTGATATTGCGACAATCGAAACCTTCGGCGGAGGAAGTGCCCGTTGTATGATGGCGGAAATTTTTCTATCCAAGAAATAATAAAAAATGACAGAAAATTCTAAATATGAAAGGCGTGGTGTGTCTTCTTCAAAATCTGAAGTGCATCAGGCGATTGCTAACTTAGATAAAGGTTTGTATCCAACAGCATTTTGTAAAATTTTACCTGACGTTGTCGGTGATGATAGCAATTATTGTAACATCATGCACGCTGATACTGCGGGAACAAAAACTAGCTTAGCTTATTTATATTGGAAAGAAACTGGCGACTACAATGTTTGGAAAGGCATTGCCCAAGATGCCCTCGTAATGAATTTAGATGATATGGCTTGCGTTGGCTGTGTAGATAACATCGTACTGTCATCTACTATTGGTAGAAACAAGCATTTGATTGATGGTAAAGTGATTGCAACAATCATTGAGGGTACGATGGAGTTTATTGAAAATATGCAGCAATACGGTATCAATATTCATCATGCTGGAGGCGAAACCGCAGATGTAGGAGATATAGTTCGGAGCATAGATGTAGGATTTACAACCTTCGCACGAATGAATCGTAATAATTTGATTATCAATGACATAAAAGATGGTGATGTGATAATTGGCGTTACCTCATCTGGTCAGTCAAGTTATGAAATGGAGTATAATTCTGGAATTAGCAGCAATGGGTTGACCGCTGCTCGGCATGATGTATTATCGAAATATTATTCAATAAAATATCCTGAATCGTATAATCCTAATATTGAAAAGGAGTACGTTTATACCGGCAACTTTAAACTCTCAGATACATTTGAAAATTATGAAATTGGAAAATTGTTGCTTTCGCCAACTCGAACATATTTGCCGATTTTAGCAGCATTGTTCGCTTCTTGCAAGGATAAAATAAGCGGTATCATTCATTGCACTGGTGGAGCACAAACAAAGGTTTTGAAGTTTATCAAAAATAAAAAAATTATTAAAAATAACATGTTACCGATACCTCCTGTATTTAGTTTAATACAAACCACTTCTCAAACCGATTGGCGAGAAATGTATCAAGTTTTGAATATGGGGCATCGCTTAGAAATTTATGTGCAATCAAAATTTGCCGATCAAGTATTGACTGTGATAAAAGATTTTTCTATGGATGCACAAGTTATCGGAAGGGTAGAGGAGCATCGACTTAATATTGTAGAAGTATATTCTCCTTATGGAAAATTTACATATCAATAATAATATAAATATGTCTAAACCTTTAGTTATTGGAATTTCTGGTGGTAGTGGTTCAGGAAAGACTACGTTTATCCATCGGCTTAAAATTGATTTTTCGGATTCTGAGTTGTGTATTGTTTCGCAAGACAATTATTACAAGCCCCGAGAGGAGCAATTAAAAGACCAAAACGGTATTCTAAATTTTGACATTCCACAGTCTATTAATAAAAAACAATTTAGAGCCGATTTGCAAAAACTCATCAATGGTGAGGTGGTAGAGTTGGTTGAATATACTTTTAATAATGAAAAATCTGTGCCACAGAATATTGTAATGCAACCAGCTAAAGTGATTTTGGTAGAAGGCTTGTTTGTATTTCACTTCAAAAAAATTAGAGAACTTTTAGATATTAAAATTTTGTTGGATGCCGATGATACCCGCAAGGTAATTCGGCGTATTCGGCGCGACCAATCTGAAAGAAATTATCCTGTTGAAGATGTATTGTACCGCTACGAAAACCACGTAAAGCCAGCTTATGATAAATACATTTTACCCTATGTAAATGAATTAGATATGATATTTAATAACAACATCTCTTTTGATAAATCACTACAAGTGATGCGTGGGTTTATAAGAGATTTGGTGAGGTGAACTGAGGCAAAAAGTGAGTACTAAAATGGGCAAATTAGTAAGCAATACAATGCAATAAAAAAGACAAGAAAATAATTTGCAAAAGGCGAACTATGAATGAAAAGATTATATACAAGAATTAAATTGAAAATTTAGATAGTAAAAATATTTTGCAAAAATAAAAAGCATTTAAATTATTGATAATCAAATAAAAATATATCTGATAAATGTTGTTTTAAACGTTGTTGAATATTAGCAAAATCCATTTTCACGTTCAATTCGTTGGCTAATGAGGTTACATTCTTACTAGAATCATTAATTCCGCAAGGTATGATATTTTTGAAATATGATAAATCTGTATTTACATTAAAAGCGAAGCCGTGCAATGTAACCCAACGACTAACATGAACACCTATCGCGAAAATTTTTCGCCACTGAGAATTGTTGTTATCTGGAGCTAACCAAACACCAGTGTACTCTTTGATACGTTCTCCTTTTAAACCAAATTCGGCAATAGTGCGGATGATAGCCTCTTCTAAATTGCGAACGTATAAATGCACATCCGTAAAGAAATATTCTAAATCAAAAATTGGATAACCTACAATTTGTTGTAACCCATGAAATGTGATATCGCCACCCCGATTAATATTATAAAAATCTATATGCTTATCTTTTAGTTCGCCTTCTGATAATAGCAAATTTTGCATATCGCCACTTTTGCCTAAAGTATAAACCGGTGGATGTTCACAAAATATCAAATAATGTTTTTTTATAATATTTGGAGATGGTTGCTCGCTTTCGCGCAGTGCTACTTTGCGTTGTACTAATTCTTGCTGTAACGTTTGTTGATAATCCCAAGCCTTTTTGTAATCAATTACACCTAAATCTTGAAATTCAACTTGCTGTTTTGCCATAATTAATTTAAAATTTTCTTTTTGTAGGCTTGTAAAGTGTTGAGCATCAATACGGCAACGGTCATTGGACCAACGCCTTTAGGTACAGGTGTAATATAACTGCATTTTGAAACTACGTCTTCATACGCAACATCGCCCACCAATTTATAGCCCGATTTCGTTTCTGGTGCTTCAACGCGATTGATACCCACATCAATCACAACTGCACCTTTTTTAACCATATTCTCCTTTACGAAGTAAGGTATCCCTATTGCAGCAATTAGTATGTCAGCTTGTGAGGTTTCGTGCATTAAATTTTCGGTTTTGCTATGTACTAATGTTACAGTTGCATCAAAGCCTTTACGAGAAAGCAATATACTCAAGGGTGTACCCACAATGTTGCTTCTGCCCACCACAACCACTTTTTTACCCACAGTAGTTATATTATAAAATTTTAACATCTCTAAAATACCCAGCGGTGTTGCTGGTATAAATGAGGGCATCCCTAATGCCATTTTGCCTACATTCATTGGGTGAAATCCATCAACGTCTTTTTCATGATTAATTGCAAATGTAACTGTAGTTTCGTTAATATGTTTTGGCAATGGCAGCTGAACAATATAACCATCAACACTTTCATCAACATTCAAATCTGTAATAATTTTTAACAGTTCTTCTTGACTGATATTTGCATCAGGTGTTATAAGTGTTGAACGAAAACCTACTTCTTCACATGATTTCAGTTTGTTGCGAATGTATGATTGACTTGCCGGGTTTTCACCTATCATTACTGCCGCTAAATGTGGACGAGCATTGCCTAAACCTACAAATTTTTCAACTTCATGTTGGATGGAGTTTTTCAGGGAGGTTGATACCAATATACCATCCATTATTTTTGCATTATTTTCCATTTTTTGATTTTTTCTCTCCTGCTTCTTTTTTCTTATTGCGCTGAATTTCTTGCAATTTTGGAATCACTTCGAGTAGTTGATGAACACCTAATCTTTTAGAAATTATTTCCTTTTTTTCGTCTAATAAATATAACATCGGTGTTGTGGTAACATCATAAATGGTATAAAAACCAGACTTGTGTAATGGGTCAACTAAATTCATCCATTTGTCAAATTTATGTTCGTCAATAAATTCCCAGCATTTTGGCGTATCATCTTTCAATTTTACACAAACGGCAAAGACTTCAACGTGCAAGGCTTTCAGCTCGTTATAAATAGAATCAAGTGCGGGCATTTCCTTTTTACAATGTCCACAGTCGGGTTTCCAAAACAACAAAATAGTATATTCTGATTTGACATCATGCAAAGCGATTTCAGAGCCGTCGCGGCGTTGCATTAAAATATCTGGTGCAATTTTCCCAATGAGTAAAGGTTTTAGTCGGCGAGCGTTATCAATAATTTTAAGTAAATCTTGTTCGTCTGTCCAAGGTGCTTTCTTTTTAGCATAATAATTTTCTGCCAAGTAAACATATACGGCATCCATTCCAACAAATTTTGATTGTGCGTAGGAGTTTAAAAAATGTACTAAAAAGTAGCGATAGGAAGTTTTAGCTGGTTCTAAACGAGTCAGAATCGTATCAATAGATTGGTTGATACTGTCTGGAATTTGGGGGGTGAGTTTCTCAATATAATAACTTATTTTCTGAAATAAAATTGGTGTTCGCAGCAGGCGGTCATCGCCTAAGTTTACATTGTCAAACCAATGTTCTTTGCTAAAAATGTAGCGTTGTTTTTGTATCTCCTCATCAGTTCCTTTTAAATCTGGTAAGTCTGGGTCAATGGTAGATTTTATTATCGCCGACAACAGCCATTTTGGATTATTTTTGATAATATTTAATTGGTACTCCCGTACTTTTCCATTGATATTTTTTTGGTCATCTTCTAATTTTTTTCTCTTATCAGCACTAATAGTTGTATCGCGAAATGCCGCATTTATAGCGTCTATTTCAGGACGATGGAGGTTCAGAAAATTGAGGTATTCAAAGAATTTAGTATTTTGCTCGTCGCCTTTTATTTTTGTCGTTAAGGCGAAATCGTTTGTATCAGCTTGTATGCTGAATTGTTGGTCATTATCCACAATAATCTGGAAATAATTTTTGCTCGGCAACACTACTAAATACATACCTGCATCGAGCAATGTATCTGCTTGAAAAATATACTCTCCATCACCATTTACCTGAACAGTATCTTTGATATATTGCTTGTCGGCTAGGTGATAACCCAAGTATAAATATTGCCCTTTGTAATTGCTAAAAGTGACTTTGATTTTGTACCCGTCACTTGCGAAAGCAGTAAAAATACAAAAACTTAAAAAAATGGATGTTAGAATAATTCGTATCATAATAAAGCAATTTAATATATTTTGGGGTAGGAAAATGAAAACTAAAAACGCCAAGCAAAATTACTTCTGCAAGGCGTTATTACAAACACTGATTAATTAATATTTTCTTAAATTTTCATTCATGCTGCTTTTTGTAACGCAATTTATGAACAAAAATTTAGTTTTTTAGTTGTTTTTGGATTTTTTTAACTTTTCTATTTCATTTTGCAATTTTAGTAATTCTTCTTGACTATTTTTTAATTTATTCTGGATTTCTTGTAAATCATTATTTGCGGCTTGTATTTCTGCATTTATTGTATTGATGGATGCCACTGATGTTTCTTTTGCTTTTTTTACCTCTTCATTTGCATTTTGCTTCGCCTCGTAGATGGCATCGGAGGCTTCTTTATTTGCAGTATTGATTTCTTCTAAAGTTTTTTTACGCACATCGGCTGCTTCGGCTTCATATTGTTTTTTCTTGTCTGTGCTGTCATCTTGTGCAAGTTTTATTTCTTTATTTGCATTATCTCTTGCCACCTGAATATCATTGTTTGCAAGTTTTTGAGCCTCATCAACTTCTTTTGCAATAGTCGCTTTTTTGTCTGCTGCATCTTTTTGTGTTTTTTCAATTTCTGTAACTGCTTGCTGTTTGGTTGCTGCTACCTCGTTGGCTTCAACCTCTTTTGTTTTGGCGATATTATCTGCTGCATCTTGTTTGACTCTCAACTCTTCTTCTTTTGCAGTTTGCTTTGCCTTCGCAGCAGACTCTTTCGCTTGTCGTACTTCTTCAGCAACTTGAAGTTTGATAGTGCTCAATTCTTGGGCACTTGCTTCTTTAGCCTGCGCTACTTCGATAGCAATTTTTTGTCTTTCGTTAGCGGCGTTTTCTTTTGCTAACCTAACCGCTTCCGCTTCATCAGATTTTGTTTTTGCTATACTTTCGGCTGCTAAACGTTTTGCTTCTGCAATTTGATTTGTTGATTCTTGTTGTGCACTGACAGCTATTTTTCTGGCTTCCGCAATTTCTTTTGCTACTGCTTCTTTTGTTGCTGCTATTTCCGCAGCAGCTTTTTCTTTCGATTGAACAACATCTTGTGCAGAAATGTTGCTGACTTCTTGTTGTTTGGCTTTAGCATCCATTATTTTCTTGGTAGTTTCATCTTGAATTGCTTTCAATCTAGCTTGCGCGGTTTGTTGCGCTGTTTCTATTTCTTTTGCGTATATATTTTTAGCATCGTCGGCTTTTTTGTTGATTTCTAAAACGCTGTTGGCAGCTTCATCCTGCGCTTTTTTAATTTCAACTGACGCTCTATCTTTCGCACTAACAACTTCTTCCGCACTTTGTTTTTTTACGGTTTCAGCATTTTGCTTCGAGTTACTTACGTTGGTCTGCAATTCTGCTTGTATTTTCTGTATCTCTTGATTAGCTCTTTCGCGAGCGGTGGCTACTTCTTGAGCTATTGCAACTTTTTCAGAATCAGCTTTTGCTTTTGCCTCTGCTACTTTTTTTACTGATTCGTCTGTAATCTGTTGGATAGTTTGAGAAGCATTTTGCTTTGCCTGTACTACCGTCTGTGCAATTTCAACTTGTTCTTTTTGTGCTTTTTCTTGTTCAGTTGCAACAACTTGTTTAGTTTGCGTTATTTCATCAGCGGCTTTTTTGCGAGCCTCAGATACTTCTACTGCAATGGTTTCTTTTTGCTTAGCAGCATTTTCTTTTAGTTGTGCAATTTCAGTAGAGTTTGATTGTTGCAAAACAGCTTTTTCTTCTGCTGCACGCCGGCGCGACTCTGCCAATTCAAACGCTATTTTTTGTTTTTCCAGAACAGCATTTTCTTTAATTTGTGCAACTTGTTCAGCCGATTCTTCTTGTGTTTGCAATATAATCTGCGATGCCGATTTTTTGGCAGTTACAACATCTTGTGCCGTTTTGTTTTTTTCTTCTTTAGCCTTTTCTCTTGCATCAGAAATTACTGTTGCTGTTTCTTCTCTAATTTTTTGCAGTTCTAAAGTAGCATTTTGCCGTGCGCCTTCAATTTCATCTGCATATTGCGTTTTTGCATCTTTTAACTTTTCTTGAATTTCTTTAAGCTCAGATGTTGCTTTTTGACGAACATCAGAAATTTCTTTTGCAGATTCTAATTTGCTTTTCTCAACTTCTTGCGCTGCTTTTTGTCTGGCTTGTTGAACATCTAAAAGTGATTTTTCAATTTCAGTATTTGCTTTATTTCTTGACACCAACACACTATCTGCAATTATTCGTTGAACTTTATCAATTTCTTCTTGTGACTTTTGGCGAGCGTCCAAAACCTCTTTTGCATATTCTGCTTTTTTCGTTTCAGCGTTTTGTTGGGCAATTGTGACTTCTTCCAATAGTTTTTGTTTAATTTTTTGCCCTTTCTCTTTTTCAGCGTCAATCTCTAATTTTATTTGTTTTTTTATTTCGGCTAAGTCTTTTTTCAATCCTTCATACTCTGCATCGGTAGTGGGTTCTCCTGCTCCTCTTGACGGGTTGGTTTTGCGTGTCTCACCTGAAGGGGTACTACTGGAAGATTTTATCAAAGAAGTTTTTTCTTTATATGTAAGTTGAACATCATTTACTTTATTTTTGTCTAAGCGTTGATAAAAACAAGTTGCCATATCTTTCAATGCCACCTGCCGAGTATCAGTTACAGTCATTGGTAGCATAATTAAATCAGAATTGTTTACGGCGATAATTTTAACGATTGTGTTTTCCATCATCCATTTCAATGCTTCTGTATTCAATTGTAAATAGTTTGTTCTTGTCGGTACGCCAGCAACACTTTTTACATCGCCTAATTCTATAAATCGAAAATTTTTTCTCACATTAGATGCATCCACAAAAACAACTTCATCATTCAAATTAAGTTTGAGACCTAAATCTTCGCCACCTTTAGCACTGAAAACTCCAATTATACCTCGTTTGTCATTCAGAAAACCCATACTGCAAGTGTAATTTCCTCTAATGACTAAAGCTTGTTGGTGGGAGTTTAGCATTTGTAATCCGGCAATAACTCTGTCGCCTTCTATGTAACTATCACAGTTTTGAGCTGCTATGTTG
>JAGOHC010000053.1 GCA_017996375.1 Saprospiraceae bacterium
GACTATTCCATGTCAGTAATTGTAGCACGCGCCTTGCCTGATGTACGCGATGGACTCAAGCCCGTTCATCGGCGTGTACTGTATGGGATGCACGAACTCGGCGTAGGGTATAACAAAGCTCACAAAAAATCTGCACGTATCGTGGGTGAGGTTCTTGGTAAATATCACCCCCATGGCGATAGCTCCGTTTACGATACAATGGTGCGTATGGCGCAAGATTGGTCGCTCCGCTACCCTTTAGTAGATGGGCAAGGTAACTTCGGCTCTATGGATGGCGACAGCCCCGCAGCCATGCGTTATACCGAAGCGCGTTTAGCACGCATCAGCGATGAGATACTCTCCGATATAAATAAAAACACAGTAGATTTTACCAATAATTTCGATGATTCGCTTGAAGAGCCAACTGTACTGCCAACTAGCTTCCCTAACCTATTAGTAAATGGTACGTCCGGTATCGCCGTAGGGATGGCTACCAATATGATGCCCCACAACCTCAGCGATGCAATAGATGCTATCTGCGCTTCTATTGATAATCCTGAAATCAGTATTGACGAATTAATTAAAATTATAAAAGCTCCCGATTTCCCAACCGGCGGAATTATCTACGGTTTGCGCGAAGTGCGCGAAGCATATCATACAGGTAAAGGGCGCGTGGTAATACGTGGTCGTGCAGAAGTAGTCACTACTTCTACAAAAGAACAAATTATCATCACTGAAATTCCATACCAAGTCAATAAAGCAAATTTAGTAATGAAAATTGCCGAGTTGATTAATGAAAAAAGGTTGACAGGCATCTCCGATATTCGAGATGAATCTGACAGGAACGGTGTGCGAGTTGTTGTAGATATAAAGCGCGATGCCATCGCAAGCGTCGTACTCAACAACTTGTATAAATTTACACCCTTACAAACTTCCTATGGTATTAATAACATCGCTTTGGTAAAAGGGCGACCACGCCAGCTTACCATTAAACAAATTATTGACGAGTTTATAAAATTCAGAGTAGAGGTATTGGTGCGACGCACGCAATTTGAACTCAACAAAGCACAAGAACGCGCACACATTCTTGAAGGCTTGTTAGTTGCACTTGATGATTTGGACGAAGTGATTGAACTTATCCGCCGTTCCTCGACTCCCGAAGATGCAAAAGAAGCGTTGATGAAAAAACCTTTCAATCCAACAGATTCATTAGTTATGAAAATGATGGAGATTGAAAGTAAATCCACCTACTTTCTTTCAGAAGCACAAGCCAAAGCAATTCTTGAAATGCGCTTGCAACGCCTTACAGGTTTGGAGCGCGACAAAATTCGCAACGAATACGAAGAGTTGTTGAAAACAATCGCACACTTGAATTCAATTTTAGGGAGTACACAATTGCAGTTCGACATTATAAAAACTGAATTGTTAGCACTCAAAGAAAAATTTGGCGACAAACGCAGAACAGAAATCGCACTCGAAGATGGCGAAATCAGCATTGAAGAAATGATACCGCAGGAGGATATGGTAATTACCATTTCGCATCTCGGATATATCAAGCGCACCAAAGTTACCGAGTATCGCACGCAAAGTAGGGGAGGAAGGGGCGCAATGGGTGCCAAAACCCGCAATGAAGATTTCGTTGAGCACATGTTTATTGCCAACACCCACCAAACGCTATTGCTGTTTACGGATACAGGCAAATGTTATTGGATGAAAGTTTATGAAATACCCGAAGCAGCAAAAAATGCAGGCGGACGCGCCATACAAAACTTATTATCCATACCTAAAGAAAATAAAGTGCGCGCCTACATCATTATTCAAAATTTGAGTGATGAAGAATTTATCAAAAATAATTATATCGTGTTCTGCACTAAGCAAGGGCAGGTAAAAAAATCATTAGTCGAAGATTTTTCGCGCCCACGACAAGGAGGAATTATTGCAATTACGATTAATGAAAATGACGAACTATTAGAGGCAAGATTAACCAACGGCAGCAACGAAATTCTTATCGCTAACAGGGTCGGAAGGGCTATTCGCTTTCCGGAAGAAAAAGTACGCCCAATGGGTCGTACCGCAGCCGGTGTGCGCGGCATAACGTTAGATGAAGATAGTGATGATAGGGTAGTAGGGATGATTTGCGTTGACCCGAACGATAAAGAAACCACCATTTTGGTAGTATCAGAAAACGGCAACGGTAAACGCTCCGAACTTGAGGATTATCGCATTACCAACAGAGGGGGCAAGGGTGTACGTACTCTCAACGTTACCGAAAAAACAGGCAGCCTTGTTGCTATAAAAGCAGTCAAAGAAAAAGACGATTTGATGATAACCAATGTGTCTGGTCTAACCATTCGCGTACCAGTTACAGATTTGCGCGTTTCCGGTCGTGCCACACAAGGAGTAAAGGTAATTCGCATCCAAGAAGAAGATCGCATTGCTGATGTCGCTATTGTTCAACAAGAAGAAGTAGAAGAAGATATCGTTGTTGTTGATGACTCAACTGCAGGAACAATCGCCACCGCTGAAGAAACAACCAATGTGGAAGAGTAGTCGGTTTTTTTTGAAAAATCTAAATTCTGACAAAAGTCAAAGCGAAAAAATATACCGATTAGCCAACAAATGATAATTATTTAGCAGTGAACGAAAGTATTAGTTGAAGTTAATAACTCCCAAAATATTTTCGCAGAAACCACTCCGTTGCCAACAACAGTAGTAACAACCCGAATAACCAACGGTAGTTAATAATGGAGTCCGTAGAATGTGAAGAATAGATTACAGGCTTGATTGTATCTTTTTGTTGAATCTGTTTTAATAATTGTGCTAAGTCATTGATAGTCACCATCTTGCCGCTGGTTTGCTCGCTCATACTACGTAGTAAATTGAAATTAGCAGTCGTTTCAAACAACTCCAACTGTATAGGTTGCACGTTAAATTTTCCGGTGCTGACCAGCGTTTCGCCACTTACATTCACGATAGCTTTGAAAGTATAACTGCCAACGGGTAATATGCCTGCGTTCAACGAATAGGACTTGTTATTTTTGTTAAACGTGTAAGTGAAATCTTTTTTAGCACTGTTGGTAATGGTGATGGATGCCTCCGGCTCATTGATTAGTTCGTAGCTTGCATTATATAATTCGGCATCAATTAATATAGGTTCATTTTCGCCAAAAATATGCTTCGCTGTAATCGTTCTGAATCGGCGTTTATCATCCTTAACCGATAAATATTGTATAGATTTCTCAATCAACTCCGATGTAATTTCATGGTTTTGATGTTGCAAAAAATCAAACAGTCGCCACTTCCAAATACCTTCAGCAGCAAATATACCTGTGCGAATACCTTTCGTATCGCCGAAACTTAGCAGGGGATATTTTGTGGCGATTTTACCAACTTTTTGGTACAGCAAAGTTTGTGTATTGCCCGATAGTTTATAGTCGCCGAAAGGTGCTGAAACAGGATTGAAGTTTGGCAAATCGCGCAATAAGCGATCATCAATCGTAAATAGGTTAAAATTACCATCCACCACTGCCTGCACATCGTTGCCCGATTGCGTGCGTGCAGAAATTGTTATCAAATCTTGGTATTGATTTAATTTAGCTAAGTCAGTTTGTAACCCTATCACAAACAGGCGGGGTGTTTTTCTATCATTTAGCATTGCGATAGTCGATGCGATGTCTACATTTCGGCTGGGTAATTGATGAAAAATTACGAAGTCAAAATTTGCAGCCTGAACGTTGCCATCACGAGCATATGCCACCGTCACTTGGTAGTTCTTATTCGTTTCAATAACTTGTTTGAACGCGGCAATATCGGGGTGCGGAGCGTTGGCGAACAGCAATATTTTCTGCCGAGCATCCAACACATCAATAAATATATCTTTTACATTATTGACGGTACTCACCTCGCCGTTAATTTTACTAAGGGAAAGGCGATAATGCTGTACACCAGCTTGGTCAGCATTCAACACAATTTCTTTTGTAGTAAAAAATTCATTTTTATTAATAGAAATCACCTGTTGGTCGAGATTGCGAACTTGGTCACCAGCCACCTTTGCCACGGTCAGTGTAGAATTACTCCCCGCGCTGTTGCCAGCAGCAATATCCGCTTGAATAGTAAACTTATCGCCTAAGTAAGCGATGTTATTGTGAAAAACTCTTTTTAATAAAATATCTTTTTTGATAGAAGTATCGCCCAGTGCAATGCTAAAAATTGGAGCTTTGAGCTGCTCGGTAGCATACAAAGGGTTGCTACCTTTGTTGTAAATACCATCGGTAGCTAAAACCACTGCACCCAAATTTTGGTTGCTATAAATATCATAAATGTATTGCAGCATTTCAGCAATATTACTTTCCTTATCTTGCGACTTTAACCGGATGCCTTCGCGTACCGAAGCACCAAAACTGTATTCGGTCACATCATAATCTTCGCTGAGTTCCTCGCGCAGGTTTGTAAGTTCCTTTTTATAAGCAGCCGTATCTTTGATAGATGTAAGCACCGACTCGGAAACATCTTGAGCGATAACAACAACTGGTTTTTTCGTTTCCGTTTTCACAGATTTGATGAGCGGCGATAGCAAAAATAAACTGATAAGGGTAAATGACAAAAAGCGCAATGCTGCCAACACACGACGAAACCACGCATGTTGCTCCTTAAAATCATTTTGTTTGTAGTATAAAATGCCAGCACCTATAAGCCCCAAAGCTATGCACAACAGGACATACCAAGCCGGATATTGAAGTGTGATATTACTCAAAACGTTTATGTTTTTATAACAAATAGTAGGCAATGGAAAAACGTAACTTAGGCGGTTCAAGTTGCATAAACTACGATTTTTTCCGCTATATTTGCTTTTTAATAGTTTATAAATTATGACGAAAGACATTCTTCCGCAATTTCCATTGAAATTAGTCGTCTTCCCTGAAGAGCAACTCAACCTGCATATTTTTGAACCCCGCTACAAACAACTGATAGGAGAATGTGCTGAATCGGGCAATACGTTTGGCATACCCGCTTTCTTAAACAACCGTATTATGGACGTTGGTACTGAAGTTCGAATGAAGGAGATTGTCAAAAAATATCCTAACGGAGAAATGGATATTAAAACAGAAGGCTTAGGTATTTACAAAATTGATGATTTCCATTTTGATTTTGGCAATAGACTTTACTCTGCAGCTACCATTTCTAAAATAGCTACGAACGAAGAAGGCAATGCTTCTATGTATGACGACATTGCAGAGAAAGTAAAACGCCTCTTTAAACTTTTAAAAATAACATACAAATTTCCTGACGCACCCAATAGCTTAAAAACTTACCATTTGGCACATCACGTTGGACTGACTACCGAACAAGAATATGATTTGCTTTGCCTCCCCGATGAGCGCCAACGCCAAGAGTTTATCCTTGAACATCTTGAGCGATTACTGCCGGTTGTCACCGAAATGGAGCGTTTGCGAGAGCGCGTGCAACTAAATGGGCATTTTAAAAACATTTCGCCCTTAGACTTCAAGTAATTTACCCATACTCAAATTATATTGTGATGATAGTTTCTGCCATAGTCGCCACTGCCCAAAATGGTGTGATTGGAAAAGACAATCAAATACCTTGGTATCTGCCGGCAGACTTAAAATATTTCAAACAAATAACGCTACATCATCATATCATTATGGGGCGAAAATGTTTTGAATCTATCGGCAACCCGTTGCCCAAGCGCACCAATATCGTCATCACGCGCAACCCTTTTTGGAGCGTTACTAACGGCTTGGTTGCCCACACCATTGAGGAGGCATTAAATATCGCTTTTGATAACGGCGAAGACGAAGTATTCATTATTGGTGGCGGCGAAATTTATCAACAAAGTTTGCTATATTGGGATAAAATTTATTGGACACAAGTAGATATAGCCGTTTCCGGCGACGTCTTCTTCCCCGAGATAAACTTATCAGAGTGGAAATTGCTAAACAAGGAATGCCACCAAGCTGATGATAAAAATGAGTTTGATTATTGTTTTAATGTTTTTGAACGCAAATAATAATTCGCAAAACAACGCACTAAATGGCAGTATCAAAATATAAGAAAATAGAAATTGTAAACCGCAAAGCGCAGCACGAGTTTTTCTTCGTCAGTAACTACGAAGCCGGCGTCATGTTGAACGGAACTGAAGTGAAATCAGTACGCGAAGGCAACGCCAACCTCAACGATGCATATTGCTATTTCAATAGAGGTGAATTGTGGCTAAAAAATATGTACATCAAAGAATATTTTCAGGGCACATACAACAACCACGTGGCTCGCCGCGACCGCAAATTATTGCTCAACCGACAGGAGTTAAAAAAGTTGGAACGCAGAGTTACCGAAAAAGGAATGTCTATCATCCCATTCAAATTGTATTTTTCTGAAAGAGGTTTTGCCAAAATAGAAATTGCACTAGCGCAAGGGAAAAAAGCATTCGATAAACGCGAAACTATCAAAGAACGTGATACAAAACGCGAGTTAGACCGAGTCAAAAAAATGTACAAGTAAGGCAATAGGGATGGCAACAGATTTTTTACCTATTACTATCAACTCGCACAACGATTGGGAATCGGCTGCCCTACTGATTCAACAAAACTTCGGCACATATAAAAAGATAATGCTTTTGGGCGAAATGGGAGCTGGAAAAACAACTTTTACGCAAGCCTTTTGCAAAAATTTAGGTGTGCAAGAAGTGGTTAATAGTCCCACTTTTCCCATCATAAATCAATACCATTACCACAACCACTTGCAGCAAATTGTTCCTTTTTATCACATAGATTTATACCGATTACAAATCTTACAAGAAGCCATAGATATTGGCATTGATGATATTTTGGATGACGAAAACTATTGTATCGTCGAGTGGTATCAACTCATAGCACCCATTTTACCCGAAAAAGTGCTATTTATCCATATCGAACTGTTACAGAATAACCAACGCTGCATTACTTGTTCAACAATTTAACTATATTTATCAAAAATTATCTTATAAAAATACTTCTTTTGGGATGAACGAACAACGCCGCATACCGATACCTGATATTTTAGCGCAAGGGCAATACGAAACTAAACCCGAAACGCTACAAGTGCCACGCAAACCGCACGCGCTATTTATTGGCATCCCACGCGATACCATCCTGCAAGAAAATAGGGTAGCACTAACACCCGCTTCTGTGGCAACTTTAGTGGCTAAAGGGCACCGTGTAATTATAGAATCATGTGCTGGTGTGCGGGCGCATTTCTTCGATCGTGAATACTCCGAAGCAGGTGCTGAAATAGTTTTCTCAAAACAAGAAGTGTATAAGGCAAATATGCTGATAAAGGTTGCTCCGCCAACTTTAGAAGAAATAGAATTTATGCACGCTGACCAAATGATTATTTCGCCACTACATATACCAATTATCAATGAAGAATACATCAACAAATTACTACAAAAAAGAGTAATCAGTTTAGCGATGGAGTATATTCAAGATGACTCCGGCTCGTTTCCGGTAGTACGCATTATGAGTGAAATTGCCGGATTGAGTGCTATGCTGACAGCGGCAGAATTGCTCACTAACGTCAATGGTGGGCGTGGTATTTTGCTTGGTGGCATATCAGGTGTGCCACCCACAAGGGTTGTAATTTTGGGCGGTGGTGTTGTGGCAGAATATGCTACGCGTACTGCCTTAGGCTTGGGTGCTGAGGTACGTATTTTTGATAATAATGTATATAAACTGATGCGTATTCAACGGCAAGTTGGGCGGCAGCTTTATACATCTACCATCAATCTAGCATTATTAGAACAAGAGTTGATGTCGGCAGATGTTGTCATTGGGGCAATACATTCAAGCTCCGGGCGCACACCCATGATTGTTACTGAAGATATGGTTACAAAAATGCGTGAAGGTAGCGTGATTATTGATGTGAGTATTGACCAAGGCGGCTGCTTCGAAACTTCTGAAGTGACTAACCATGAAGAACCGACTTTCGTTAAACATGGCGTTACGCATTATTGTGTGCCGAATATTTCTTCGCGTGTATCGCGTACAGCTTCCGTAGCCATTAGTAATATTATGACACCCACACTCTTACGTGCGGAAAATGCCATTTCTTTTGAGCAACTATTGTATCACGATTTCGGCTTGCGGCATGGAGTTTATACCTACAAAGGTTGCCTGACAAATGACTATCTCGGGCAGCGATATCAAATAAAAACAACTAATTTAGATTGGCTACTGACCTCAGAGTTATAACAAAAAATAGCACTATGAAAAAAAAATTCACATTCGTTTTGATAATAATATGTGTTTCGATGATGCAAGGGCAATCCACTCATCTCAGAATTGCCGAATGGCACAAGTGGCAAAATAATGAGACGGACACAATAGCTTCCACCGCAACAGATTCCACATCCTATACTTACTCCAATAATTTGTTAGTAGAACAGTTAAAGTTGAACTTCAATAATGCTACCGCGAGTTGGGATAAATCTTATCACAATGAATATATCTATGATGATGCAAACAGAATAAAAACATCTATTGGGCAAACATTTTTGCAAGGACAGTGGTACAATGATATTATGCTTATTTGGCACTATAATTTAAATGGCTTTTTAGACTCTACAGCTACGATGGATTGGGATGGTTTTGTGTGGATTCCGAAGCTGCGCGTCCTTATGATTAATAATGATAACGGGCAGCCAATTTCACAAATTTTTCAGAGCAATGTTTTTGGAGTTTGGTACAATTATAATCACGTTCTACGAGAGTACAATACACAGCAGTTGGAGCAAAGCCGAATTTATCAAAATTGGAGTGGCTCCGATTGGGTTAATTTTGATAGGTTCGACTATACTTATACTACTACGAATAAATTAGACACCATAACCGAATACGAATGGGAAACCGACCATTGGCGATTGGATGATATCACAACGCATCTTTACAATACGGATGAATGTTTGGTACGGCAATTTGAACAGAATTATATCAATGGCTCATTTTTTAATGCTTCCGAAACTATCTACGAGTGTAACGGCACAACGCCGCAGGGGTTGGCAAACCACTTATGGCTAAATGGAGCTTGGCAAACTGTTGGCATAGAAACTTTTGTGTATGATGAAGACAGGCGGATTCGTAGAACGCGCAGCACTAACGAGGGAGATGATGAATGGAAATATTATTACGCAGAGATCTCGGCAATTACAGACTTTGTTGGCAGTTTGGATGATATTTGTATCTTCCCGAACCCAACAACGCAAATGTTGTACATCAAAAACCTACCCGACAACGCAAAAGTAGAATTATGGAGTGCCGAAGGAATACCAATCAAAATAAATATTAACTCTAATGCACTTGACGTAACAAACTTGGCCAGTGGGATTTACTTACTACAAGTTAGTGATAACGAAAGGGTAAGTGTCAAAAAAGTAATAGTACAACAATAAAAAAACCGCATTGACTTTTACATCAATGCGGCATTATATTTTTTATATAGATTAGTGCTGAGGAGTTTCCGCTGGAGCATCAACAGCAGCAGCAGTTTTCTTCTTAGCGCAACAAGCCTTACCTTCGCCTTTTGAGCAAGCTGGCTTTGTAGATTCCATTGCTGAAGTACTCACAGCACTTGTACTTGCGCCTTTTTTAGCGCAACAAGCCTTACCTTCGCCTTTTGAACAAGCTGCCTTTGTAGGAGCAGTATTCAAACTCACGAACTTTGCAGTAGCACCGTCAAATTGTACATCTTCGTAAGAAGCAACGCCTGCATTTTCAGTTTTGCGAACCCAGCTAACTTTACCGCTATGCTCGCAAACTCTTTTCTCAATTGACTTGTCTGATGCAGCAACTTTTTCAGCAGCTACTAATACAGCATCGCTGTCTTTAGATATTGCAGTTGTAGATGCTTTCTTTGAACATGACTTTGCACATGATTGCGCTTGAGCAGCAAACACAAAGCCACTTAACATTAATAACAAGAATAATTTTTTCATTTAAGATATGTTTTTAATTTTACAATATGCTTATAACGTTACAAATATAACCCGTAAGCGTCATTTTATCAACAAATAAATTTGTTTTATGAAAAAATTAACGTACTTGGCATATATTACTTTATTGCTGACAACACTTTCGTGTAACAAAAAGAATTATTCGCCGATGAATTACGAAAAAATGCAAGTTGTTTTTGGAAACATGGGGGGCTTTGCCGGAACAACTACCGAATATACACTACTTGAAAACGGACAGTTATTTAAACGTTACGGGCAAATTCTAAAGGATGATTATTCTACTTTGCCAAGTATTGGCAAAAAAGATATGAAGTCTATTTTGAAAGTGTTGAAAGCGGCAGAACTGACAAATATTTCGCTTAACAAGCCAGCAAATTTTTCTTACTTCATCGAAATAATTGATAAGAAAAAAAATATTCAGCATAAAGTAATTTGGGGAAACGAGGCGGACGCATCCACACCACAAAACGTTAAAGATGTGTATAATTTATTGCACACTTGGGCACGTGGGAAAGAGGAGGAAAAAGAGAATCTGCCTGCACCTACAGAAGATAAATAGAGGACAAATATTAAAATTTTTTTTAATATAAATTAATTAAGTAATATAAATCGCTTAAAATGAAAATTACTAAAATCGCTATTTTTTTCTTGCTCCTTATCGGAATGAGTAGTGCCTTTGCACAAACTATCGACAAGAAAAATCCACCCAAAGCATCGGAATCACAGCCTGTATTAGACTATACTATAAAGCGTCCGGCAGTATTGCCGGCAGTTAGTGAACGCCAACAGCAACTCAATCAGTTACAGGTAGATTACTCAAAATCAAGCAATCTTTTTTTCTTGCCAAAAGGGTTGACAACAAAAAGTACTTCGGATGGTTTGCCTACATTTATTGAAGGTGAAATATTTACAACCAAGACCTTTGAAAATGTACAAGCTGCAAATTTACACTACCTAAACGCTATCAAAAGCGCAATGAAAATATCACAGCCAGAAGCAGAGTTTTTTGAAAAAAATATTACTATGGATGAATCAGGAATGACTCATACACGCTACGAACAACGTTTTCAAGGTATTAAAATTTGGAACAGCGAAATTATTTTGCATACACAAAACAACATTGTAAAAAGTTTTAATGGCAATTATTTTTCTACGCCTATGTTGTTAACAACCAATCCGGTTTTAACAAATAACCAAGCGGAAGATATTGTCAAAAATGTTTTTCCTGAGTATGCCCCATTCTCCGATGAGGTGAAAAATATTGCACCTAAAAAACAAATTGACCATGAGTTAGTGATATATTTTGATAACCTTCAACCACACTTGGCGTGGCACGTATCTATCTACCCGACACTTACACAGCGTTGGGAATATTTCGTAGATGCCCAAGATGGAAACGTTTTGCATAGCTATCTCAATAGTTGCCATTTGTATCATGCCTTTGACGCAGAAACCTGCCACGAAAACCACAAACCTACCGAAGCTAATCAGATAATTAGTGCAGGTGAGCAATTACAATTGGTGGACGGTCCTGCAGTTGCTACAGCCACAGATTTATTAGGTGTAACTCGTACAATTAACACCTATTTGCATAATGGTAATTACTATTTGTTAGATGCCTCACGTTCAATGTTTAATGCCGGACAATCATCTTTTCCTGACAATCCTGTTGGGGGAATTTTAACGTTGAACGCAAACAATTCTACAACCAACAGTTTAAATATTTCACATGTAACCTCTTCCAATAACAGTTGGAACAACACCAAAGCCGTTTCTGCTCATTACAACGCCGGTATTGCGTTTACCTATTTTAAAAATACTTTCAACCGAAATTCAATCAATGGTCAAGGTGGCTCGATTTACTCAATAATAAATGTTAGAGAATCCTCCAGTCAAGATATGGACAATGCTTTCTGGAATGGCGAAGCCATGTTTTATGGCAACGGCGACCAAGCATTTTCACATCCATTAGCACGCGCTTTGGATGTTTCCGGACACGAAATGTCTCATGGCGTGATACAAAGCACTGCCAACCTCACTTATCAAGGCGAGTCTGGTGCCTTAAATGAATCATTTGCTGATATTTTTGGTGCAATGATTGACCGTGACGACTGGCGTATGGGTGAGGATGTTGTTAATCCAAGTGTATTCTCTTCTGGTGCTTTGCGGGATATGCAAAACCCACACAATGGGGGCAGCAGTTTGAATACACCCGGTTGGCAACCACAGCACTATAATGAGCGATATACCGGTTCGGAAGATAATGGTGGTGTGCATATCAATAGCGGAATCATTAACCATGCCTATTATATGGTGGCTAATAATATTGGTAAAGAAAAAGCCGAACAAATTTTTTATAGAGCCTTACGCGATTACCTCACAGCTTCTTCAAAGTTTATTGATGCCCGTAATGCTGTGGCACAAGCAGCAGCAGCAATACATGGTACAAATGCTAACGAAGTAACTATCTGTAATAATGCGTTTACCTCAGTTGGCATTGGTTCAGGACAAGGCAATAATTACCAGCAACCCGTTCAACCTAACCCGGGTACAGAGTTTTTATTACTTACGGAATCCGGAACAAACAATATTTATATATCTAACGGCGATGGCAGCAATGCCCAACAAATTTCCAATACACCAACGTTGAGTCGCCCCAGTATCACAGATGACGGTAGCACTGTTGTATTTGTAGGTCAAGACAAAAAAATGTATATCATAAATATTGATTGGTCTACCGGAAACTTACAAGAAGATTTGCTCAGTGAAGAACCCGTATGGCGTAATGTTTCAATTTCTAAAGATGGCAACCGAATAGCAGCATTAACGGATAATTTAACTAATCAAATTTTTGTTGCAGACTTTACTACACAACAAACACAAACACATACTTACACGCTGTATAATCCAACTACCGGACAGGGCGGCGTAACAACTTCAAACGTGCGTTATGCCGATGTGTTAGAGTTTGACCTCTCTGGGCAGCATATTTTATACGATGCTTATAATGAATTGAGTAATGCTTCTTATTGGGATATTAATGTTATTCAAGTGTGGAATAATCAGACGCACAGTTTGACTAGTTCAGGACCCATCAACAAATTGTTTAACGCGCTTCCAGATAATGTAAGTATAGGTAATCCAACATATGCTAAAAACTCACCATTCATTATTGCTTTTGATTATATTGAGTCGGGTACTTTCGGCGAAAGCTACGCAGTATTAGGTCTGAACTTAGAGTCGGGCAATATTGGTGAAATTTATACCAATGATGATTTGGGCGTACCTACTTACGGAAAGGCGGATGATAAAGTCGGCTTCTATTCATCCGGCGGAGGTAATAACGAGTTCAATAAACGCAATTTAGCAAGTGATAAAATTACTGGAACCGGCAATGTAACAAACATACTTACCGGAGTAAAATGGGGAACTTATTTTGCTAACGGAACGCGCAACCTTGTGAGTGTAAATGAATTAGGACGCGGAATACAACCACTACAAGCGGTGCCGAATCCAGCGACTGACGTGGTAAACGTATATTTCAACGCTGACAATGCAACGAAGGGTACGTTGGTGCTTTATAACTTGCTTGGCGCAGAAGTATATCGTTTAACAGTTGCCATTGCCGCCCAACGCAATTCATATCAACTTGCATTAAGTCATCTGCCGAAAGGGACATATTTTGTTAAGCTTCAAGCGGATAATACTGTTGCTACGGCAAAAATTGTTAAACAATAAAATTATATGTTTGAATTTCACGCAGATAGGAAAACCTATTTTCGGCATCAGAAAGAAAATGCACAACGTTACGTCATACCATTCATTGAAGCACAACAAGCACTACCCAAGCTCGCTCGCGTGTTGGAAATTGGCTGTGCCGAAGGCGGCGTGTTGGCGGCGTTTGTGGCGCACGGTTGCTATGGGGTAGGAGTAGAGTTAGATGGGCAGCGATTGGCGATGGCAAATGATTTTTTGTCGGAAGAAGTTGCTGCCGAGAAAGTGAAGTTGATAAATAAAAATATATACGATTTTGATTTTCAGCAAGAAGCGGGCGATAAATTCGACCTTATTGTGCTGAAAGACGTTATCGAACATATACACGACCAATCGCGCTTATTGTCGCGCATGAAAGATATGCTAGCTCCAAGCGGGCGTATCTTTTTTGGTTTCCCGCCATGGCAAATGCCATTTGGCGGACATCAACAAATTTGTCAGAACAAATGGGCGGCAAAATTGCCGTATTATCATTTGTTGCCAAAGCCAATGTATGTATGGTTGCTTCGCCAATTTGGCGAGTCGGAGGATATGATTGAGGCGTTGGTGGAAATCAAGGAAACGGGCATTTCGTTGGAGCAATTTGAGCGTATGCTTCGTGCTGCCGATTATACATTTTTGCGGAAAACGCATTTTCTCATTAACCCGATTTATCAGTATAAATTTGGATGGCAACCACGCGAGCAATTTGCCCTCATAACACATTTGCCTTACATTCGCAATTTCTTAACTACCTGCGGGTATTATTTGGTGAGGTGATTGTTTGTTATAAGGATATTAAAACCAAAATTAAACCAATTAGATAAACCTTTTATGCCAACTTTCAGCGAGTGGTGTTTGCCATTGCGTAAGCAGTTGTTCTTTGGTTTGCACTAAATTATTGAACACTACGGTACTATCTAACACCTGTTGCTGTTTATAAGCGGTAGTTAACTGATTGAGCGAACAAAAAGCAAGTTGATCATGCTGCCAATACGCGACGGTGGTGCGGTCAAACATATTGACTTTAAGTTGCTGACCGACGTTCTGTAAAAAATGAACTGAGCTATCAATAGAGCAACCACTGGCACCTGCCAATGTTTCATCTACCATAAGTACGACGAATCGCCCGAAATGGACATGCCCTGCCGCCTTTAATGCCCTATTGTGGCTCGTCCATTCGGCAGTAAATTTTTGAAGAGCTTGCGTGAGTGTTTCGGTTTCTTCGGCGCTAAGTGTTCTGTCTAACTGATACACCCACACCCGCGATTGGTTGTCAAAATCGGTAGAAATATCGTTTGTATTTATCATCATGTTGCTATATAACTATTTACCTTTCAGGGAGTTATAATATTCTTCTACTAATTGTTTATAGTAGGGTTTTAATGCTGGCGATACGGTACGATATTGCTCCACTTCCGCTTCGCGCTTACGAAGGTACTCCTCTAATGAAGGCGGACGCTTGCGCTCTTGCGTACGTGCCGTTTCTGCTTCGCGCTTTTGGTCGAGGTCGCGTTTGCGCTCAGCTTTTTCGGCTTCGAGTAGGCGCGTGAGTATGTCCTGTTGGCGTTTGAGCGTTTCGTTGTTGAGTCGTTTATTGACTAACTCAGTTTCCGTTTTGTCCATCTGATTTATCAAATCATTGAACTCTTGACCGCCTTGTCCTTTCTCTTGTTTTTCTTTCTGGAGGTCGCGCAGAGCTTTTCGTAGGGCGGCTTGTTGTGCTGCCATTTCAGCAAACTCTTTGCTGTTCGGAGTGTTGCCGTTTTGCATACGCTCCTTTGTATTTTGCATCTGTTGGTTAAGCCCTTCTTGCCCTTTGCCGATTTTATCCATAGGCACTTTGCCACTTCCACTGCTTGGGTTCTTTCCTCCCGGATTTTGACACATCTGGCTACCACTCATTTGATTTGCCATTTGTTGTTGCATCTGGTTCATTGCCTCCGAGAGCATGAGTGCCAAATCGTTGAGATTTTTCATCGTGCGCTGCTGGTGGTCGGCAGTGATAGGCTTAGTGCGGTCTTCAATAGATTTTATACTTTGGTTGAGGTTAGCGTCAATTTCGGCTACCTTTTCGGTAACGAATGATTGTATCTGGAACACACGCTTGCTTAGCTCATGCAGGCTGTCGCGTACGAGTTGG
>JAGOHC010000200.1 GCA_017996375.1 Saprospiraceae bacterium
GCATTAGAGAATACGCAAAAGAAATTTGCCTTAGGCGCAACAAATGTATTTGAATTGACATCTGCACAAAACGCTTTGGATGTTGCGAATACCAATTTACTGATTTCTAAATATGACTATTTATTTAAACTAAAAATAATTGATTATTACATGGGTAACCCCATTCGATTAAATAATTAAAGTAGATTAACTCAAAATAGAATAATTGAAAGTATTATGAAAAAACGTACTATCTATATCATTGCCGGTATTCTTGCTTTGTTGATTGGTTTGGCTGCAATAAAAAATGCCAAAAAGCCAAAAGGGGAGGGTGTGCGTGTTGAGAAAGCACAGAAACGCACCATCCGAGAAGTCGTTTCTGCAAGCGGAAAAATTTATCCAGAAAAGGAAGTGAAAATCAGTTCCGATGTATCGGGTGAAGTGGTAGAGTTGTATGTGCATGAAGGCGACTCGGTTGTAAAAGGGCAGCTATTGGCACGAATTAATGCCGAACAATATCAAAGTGCAATGGAGCGTGGTGAAGCAGGTGTAAACACTTCACGTTCACAACTTGCTACCGCAAGAGCAGGATTAGAGGGTAGTCGCTCGCAAAAAATTCAGGCGGAAGCCCAATTAGAACAAGTGCAAGCACAATTAGAAAACATAAGAGAAATTCATAACCGTAACGAGCAATTGTTTAAAGACGGATTTGTGTCTAAAGCAGATTTAGATGCTTCGTTGGCAACGTTGCGCCAAACACAAGGCAGCGTGCGTGCTGCACAAGCAGCAGTAAAGGCTGCAGAAACTCAAGTGGAATCCAACCAACAGAATATAAAAGGTGCAGAATATTCAATCAGTAGTGCCAATGCTACTTTGAAAGAATTACGTACCAGCTTTCAACGAACATCAATCTTTGCACCTGTGAGTGGCATAATATCAAAATTGAATATTGAAAAAGGTGAGCGCGTTGTAGGTACTATTCAAATGGCAGGGACAGAAATGATGCGTATTGCAAATTTTTCTTCTATGGAAGTGCGTGTTGATGTTAATGAAAATGATGTGCTGCGAGTATCCTTAGGCGATACTACTGAAATAGAAGTAGATGCTTATTTGGGCAGAAAATTTAAGGGTGTTGTTACTGAAATCGCTTCATCATCGAGCAATATCGGCACAACAGTTTCCTCTATAACCGATCAAGTGACCAACTTCATAGTGCGGGTGCGTATTGACCCGAACTCATATTCGGATTTGGTGCAAAAAGGGAAACCTTATCCGTTCCGACCGGGGATGTCGGCATCTGTAGATATTATTACTGATGTGCAAAAGGATGTATTAGCAGTGCCGATTCAAGCAGTAACCACGCGCGATGAAAAAAATGAAGAAAAAGAGAAAAAAGAAAAAGCAGAGAACCGGAATAATCCAGTTTTGGATAACACTAAAGCAGAAGCAATTCGAGAAGTAAAGGAAGTGGTATTTTTGATGCGAACTGATACCGTTGCATTACAAGAGGTTAAATCGGGTATTCAGGATGATAACTATATTCAAATTTTATCGGGTGTGAAAGAAGGTGACGAAGTTGTTTCAGGTCCTTATACTGCAGTATCACGCACGCTCAAACAAGGCGCAAAAGTGCATATCATGAAGGATGATGAAGAAAATAAAGATACTAAAGAAGATTAAAGATTAAATTCTGGGATATACTAACGCTAACTTGCATCCATAGCAGGAAACAAATACCTTTGTAGTAATAAATACAATTTTGAATGACAAAGAAAATCCTTTTTAGCATTTTGCTGTTAAGTTTAGTGACATCGGCATTCTCACAATCCGAAACTGTTCGATACGCCGATCCTAACGCTCCCAGACCTTACGCTGATAGTTATCTGAAAACGCGCCCCAAAAATAAAATTCAAGCCGCATTTCCGTTTGATATCGAATTGAAAGATGCTGATGGAAATGTTACAGTATCGAATAAGTTATTTTCAAAAAAGAAAGCGACCGTAGTAGCCTTTTGGCTGACAACGTGTGTTCCCTGTAAAGTAGAACTCAACGAATACCGCAAAAAATTTGCTGAGTGGCAACAACAAGCAGACTTTGACTTGTTTGCCATTTCGATAGATTTTCCTCAAAATCATGAGGCGTTTATGCAAATGGCACAGCGCGAAAACTATCCCTTTCCTACATATTTGGATATTAATAGGGAGTTTAAAGAAATTTTACCCGGCGAATTGAATGGGTTGCCTCAAGTATTTATTTTTGATAGTGTTGGTAACATTGCCTACCATCATAAGCGTTTCCGTTTGGGTGATGAACAAGAATTGTTCTCCAAAATATTGGAGCTGAATGCTGCAAAATAATTTAGTTTCATTTTGAAAAATGATAGTAGCTTTGACGCACAGTTACTATCATTTTTTTTATGTCAAATATCACATTGAAGGAGGCTTACATAAAACTGCATACTGCGGTGTTCCTGTGGGGCTTCACGGCTGTATTAGGAAAGCTCATTCATATTTCAGCAATCCCCTTAGTGTGGTGGCGTATTTTGTTTACATGCGCGGGTATTTTGTTACTATATAAAGTGCTGCCGAGCATCCGAAATATCGAAAAAAAATACCTCATTCAATATATCATTATCGGTATTTTAATTGCTTTACATTGGGTGGGTTTTTACGCCACTATCAAAATGACAAGTGCATCTTTTGCATTAATCTGCCTGTCCACCACTACGTTTTTTACATCATTTATCGAACCATTTTTTGCTAAGAAAAAAATTGATTGGCGAGAAGTTGCCATCGGAGCTATTGTTGTACCCGGTATGTTGTTGGTTATTGGTACGCTGCCGTCAAGTATGTTTAAAGGAGTGGTAATTGGTTTGGGTATGGCGTTTTTGGTAGGCATTTTCGGTTCATGGAACAAGCAATTAGTTGATTTTGCGCCGCCCAAAAGCATCATGTTTGTAGAGTTGGGGAGTGGTTGGATATTCCTTTCGGCAGTAATGATTGGATTATTTTTGTATAATGAACAAACCAATTTTTTACCTACTTCGCGCGATGTTGTTTACCTGATTATCATGGCAATTTTTTGTACCATGCTTCCATTCTTGTTCACTTTAGAGGCACTTAAAAAAGTATCGGCATTTGCTGCCAATCTCACAATAAACTTAGAACCCGTTTATGGAATTTTATTAGCGTGGGTTATTCTGCGCGAAGACAAATTACTCACCACACAATTCTATATCGGGGCAGCTATTATCGTTTTGGCGGTAATCGTTTATCCACTTTGGCTGCAACGCTTTCATCGGAAATTTATGTTTGACAAATTTACCAAGAGAAAGGAGTAATAAAACCTACATGAATATTGCAAAACAATTATGTGGAATGTATTTTTA
>JAGOHC010000054.1 GCA_017996375.1 Saprospiraceae bacterium
AGTTACGACAATAAGTTTATCCATTATTTTATATGCACCCGTTTCCACTAATAGCGCAGCTTCTTTAAGGGCATAATCAGATTTTTGTTCATTAAACCATATATTTGTGTCGCGTGCGACAGCAGGGTGCACAACGGCATTCAATTTTTTGAGAAGCAGCGGTTGCGTGAATACCGCATTAGCAATTAGCTTTCTATTTAAAACTCCTTCTGCGGAATAAGCAGCTTCTCCAAAAAGTGATTTGATTTCGTATATCAAAGTTGCATCATTCGCCATTAAATATTTTGCTCTATCATCAGCATAATAGACAGGAATATTTAATTGCTCAAAAATTTTACAAACGGTGGTTTTGCCACTCCCAATATTGCCCGTGATGCCTACTTTTAACATAGCTATTCATTTATGCAAATTAAACAAAGTAAATTGTCCAAATATTATCTAAAGGTAGTAAAAATTGCGCTATTCGTTTTGATAGTACAAAGCTGCTTTGGGCAACAGTCATTTTGGGAACGGGCAGATACGCTCAATAAAAAAAGGCAACTTTGGATGGGTACGTCATTAGGGTTGGTATATACTGGCACTTTAGTTAGCTTAAATGAAATTTGGTATGCACAGTATCCTCGTTCCTCTTTTCACCTTTTTAATGATTGGAAAGAGTGGTTGCAATACGACAAAGTTGGTCATGCCTATACTGCCTATTTTGAAACTGATTGGCTATATAATGCTGCTCGCTGGAGTGGGATGAATCGCAATAATTCGCTTTGGGTGGCCGGAGTGGGTGGTTCATTGTTTCAATTTACACTCGAGGTGATGGATGGATTCTCGGAGCAATGGGGGTTTTCGGTTGGCGACTTTGGGTTCAATACGTTGGGAGTAGGATTGTTTGTTGGGCAGGAATTGGCTTGGAAAGAACAACGCTTATATCTGAAAGTTTCTTCATATCCTAAAACTTATCCGAACGTTGTAGTTACTTCTGATGATAATAGTGCAACAATGTTGTTATCGGATAGAGCAAAGCAATTATACGGCAGCAGTTTCCCTGAAAGATTTTTAAAAGATTACAATGCACAAACTACTTGGCTTTCGGTTAATGTAGCTGCATTCACCACACAAAAACCAAATTGGTTGCCTAACTGGATGAACGTTGCAGTTGGCTATGGTGCAGAAAATATGTACGGTGGATTAGAAAACGCTTGGACTAAAAATAACTTGCGTTATCACTATCCTGCCAAGAGCTATCGCCAATTTTTTTTATCGTTAGATGTTGATTTCACGAAAGTGAGAACTAAAAGTAAGTTTGTGAATGTGCTTTTGCATCTTCTAAATTCTGTTAAAATTCCCTCACCGACATTAGAATACAACACATTGGGCAAACTGAAATTCCACTACATCTACTTCTAATAAAAGGTTAGTTTAACGTATCTTTAAAGATGACGTTTGCAGGGTCATCTTCAGGGTAGTCATACGTTTTTTGCTTCTTGCCAAAAACTGAAACATTGACGTAGCGCTTCGGGTTAAGGCGAATATCTTGTAGTAGCAATTGTGTTTGTTTGAGAGTATTATCTAAATCAACATATAGTTTTTTGTCGTTTATCAATTTGCCTAAAGTACCTTGTTCTGAGTTCATTTTTTGTAATACTTGCGATAACTCGCCCAACGACTTATCCAGTTTAGCTACCGATTGTTTCATATCTGAAACGGTCGTGGTTGTTTCATCCAACATTTTATTGGCTTTCCCGATGGTGTTTCCAACGTTAGCATTTTTTAACTGTCGCGTTATCGAATCAGTGTTAGACATTATATTTGAAACATTCATTTGGCTGTTGCCTAAAGCGCCTGTCAATTTTTTTACATCCGCCAAAATAGCATTAATTTGCTTCGGCGAAGAGTTCATCATCACATCTAATTTTGCAGTTATGGAACGCAAGTTTGCAATAACAATATCAATATTGTGCAAACTTTTCCCTACTCCTTTGTTTTTATCGTGAGAAAGTTTGTAACTTAAAGAATCAACAATATCGCCCACGCCACTACCAAGCGAACCCATGTATTGATCAAGTTTTTCCTCGCCAATCATTGCATCCAAAATATTTACTACCTCACCACGCAAATGGTCGCCACTTTTAGCACAATCGTCACCAGAGCAAATTCTATTTATCTTAAGATTAATTGCCTTACCGCCCATCAATCCGTTTGGGATGATCTGCACTACTGCATCTTTAGGGATATTAATATCTTTGTCTACATTGAAAGCCACAATGACTTTTCTGAAATCATTTTCTTTCAAATTAATGCTTGAGACCACCCCAATCTGGAAGCCGTTGATAAAAACGGGCGATGAGATATTGAGTTGATCAACATCAGGATATTCTACGTAAAAAGTGCGTGATGTTGTCAATAAGTTGCGCCCTTTGAGGAAAAAATACCCCCAAATCAAAAAGGCTAATGCAACAATAGCCATCACTCCTATTTTAAATTCTTTTGACATAATGTTTTGATTTCTTTATCTATTTGGAGAGAATTTTAGTTTTTCATTGCTTCTGAAACAGAAACGCGAGTACCATTAATATATGCCACAATAAATGCATCTTTGTAGCCGGATGTTTTTAATTTTTTACACAATGTGGCAGCATCTTGATAAGTTAAAAACCTTCCAGTTAAGAATTTATACATTCCATTTTCGTGAAACACTTCTAACTGTTTTACCTTCTGCAATGACGCTTGTGTGGTTGAAATATCATTCGGCGCAGCACCAAGTTGTACTTTAAACACTAATTCTGGATTCACCTTATTTTCTTCTACTAATAATGTTGATAAATCATTGTTAGAGATTTCAGTTTTAGGCTTATCAGCTAAATTAACAACTAACTTTTCCAGTTGTGTTTTTGGTGCTTCATGGTAAGCTGCCAATGAGGGTGTTTGCTTGTATTCCAATGCAATTTTATACTCCGTAAAGGCTTCAAACAATGCGCTTGCCATCGCTTCCATTCCGTCAATAGAAGAGAGATATTCATTGTCCGATTCATTAGTTAAATAGCCCGTTTCTACTAATACTCCGGGCATGGCTGTTTGGCGCAATACGACAAAACCGGCACGCTTTACGCCTCTCGGTTTCAAGTCTGTTCTGTTTTTAACTTTTTGATGGATGAGCTGGGCAAACAGCAAACTCTGTTCATCAAAAGCCGTCAGGTATTCATTTAGTATTATCCTACCGACGGTTGAGTAAGAACTGAACTCGGGATAAATTGCTTCATAATTATTTTCGAGCATCGCCGCAGAATTTTCGCGCTTCTCTACTGCAAACTCATGCGAATCACTTTTGGCACCCATCACATACACCTCTGTTCCTTTAATGTGTTTATTTTCGCCAGGCATGGAGTTGCAATGTATAGAAATAAATAAATCTGCTTTTGCATCATTGGCAATTTTCGTGCGTTTGTTCAACGGAATAAAAACGTCTGTTTTACGTGTATAAATTACTTCAACATCATTAAATGTTTGTTCAATTTTTTTACCTAACAATAGGGCAACTTGCAGGGCAATTTCTTTTTCGTTCATGTGTCCACCTTTACAGCCTCCGTCGTGCCCGCCATGTCCGGCATCTATAACAACTTTTTTTAAACGATGTGCATAAGTGACGGTTTGCTCAACAGCACCAATGGCTTGATGAACAATAAACACGATACATATACCAATAATTCGTAATTTATACATAGTGTGATTGCCTATACTAATTGGGATGCGAAGTTAGATAGAATTTTTCTTTTCTGTATTAATTTGCGTAACAACTATTTAAAAGCCTGAATCATTTCGCGCTTTCCCGGCGGACCTTGCACCGCTTTTACATGAAATCCGACAGATTTTAATGCCCTTTTTACTTCGCCTTTAGCACAATATGTTACTAACACACCATCCTGCTTTAGGGCTGTAAACATTTTTTGGAACACGTTGGTCGTCCAAAGTTCGGGCTGTGTTGTTGGCGCAAATGCATCGAAATAAATAATATCAAACAAATCCGAAAAAGAAATTTGTTGGAAAAGTGCAATATGTTTTGTAAATGTAAAATGCGGTGTCAATGTTAAAATCTCATTGTCAGCGGCTTGATGTATATCAAAAAAAATTTGCTGCAACTGGGGCAATCCCAATAGGTTGCAGTAGTTGAGTTGTGCTGCAATTTGCAAATTGATTGGGTAATTTTCTACCCCAACATAATTGACTGTAACTGGACGTTTGGCTGACTCGATGATGGTAAGTAAAGTATTTAGGGCAGTACCCAGACCTATCTCCAAAACTGCTATATTCGTTTGGATTATACTTTTTAGGCGAAACCCGTTTTCTATAAAAACGTGTTGGCTTTCCTGAATGGCTCCAAATTTTGAATGATAGGTTACATTATCAAACTGCGGAGCTAGTAAGGTGTGCGAGCCATCATGCGTTTCAAAAATAGCGGGTAACTTATTGTGCATACATCTGCATTTTTCATATATGTTTGCAACAAAGATATGACGTAAAGTGAGTCATACATAAAAAATTAACTTTTTTTCGAGAAAGTTAATTAAGGTTGAAATACTTCTTGCAGAGCAGCGGGATAAATATCCAAATGTGATACATCATAGATGCACTCACCTTTTTCGATAAGTAAAAGCTGTGGAGACTCATGATGCACCTGAAACTTTTCCGAAACATAATCCGATACTTCTCGGTGTGCTAACAAATCTAAATAGTAAAATGGAATGTCAGGAAATTGTGAAAGGTCGGCTTCTCGCAAACGCGTCAGTGCAATTTCACTGATGTTGCAACGAGTACTGTGTTTGAATATCACACAAGTTGACACCTCAGCATTTGTTGCCAATTCATCAACTTGTGCTATATCTGTTAAATTATGCCAATTTTTCATTAACATAATTATATTAGAAGTCAGACATTGGGCAGCCATAACCTCTGCTGCACGACTCTGCTACGAATAATATTGTTGCTAATGCAACGAAAAACAATACTGATTTTACTGATTTGCTTTTCATGATGTTGAATTTAAAAATGTTACGGGAAAAATGTATAAAATATAATAATGTTGTTGTTATCTCTGATTGCAATTTTTTTTTGCCTTTAGATGGAATTTCCACACGAAAGTAACGCAAAATTACATCTATTTATTCTAAGATTCAATGTAAGGCTGTCACTTTTGGTAATTTTTAAACCTTTATTAACAAATTAACGCAAAAAAAGTACTGTTAATCTTTAAAAAACATCCATTTTGATATCTCCTTGAACGTAACCTTTTTGCCATACATCAATATACCAATCCTATAAATTCTGCCGCTCATCCATACAAATGCTAAACAAGTTGCCACTAATGTCAGCATTGACAGCAGTAGTTGCCAAACAGGTGGATTGAATGCTAATCGTGCTGGCATAACTATCGGCGAAAATAATGGGAAAATAGATGCCCATATCGCCAAGCTACTATTAGGCGCACGCACGGCAACAAACATGATGTATAATGCTAATATGACTGGAATGGTTATAGGTATAGTTAAAGATTGGCTTTCTCCTAAATCATCGCCTACGGCGGAGCCAATAGCAGCAAACAAAGAGGCGTATAGAATGTATCCGCATATAAAATAGAAAATAAAACAAGGCACAATCAACCACCAATTTTGCATTTGCAACTCACTGATAGCTTGCTTAATTTGAGAGGTTGCTTCTTCGGGGTCAATTCCTGCGGCAGCCAAGTCGCCCGGGTTCATACCAACAGTTGGCGAGGTATCAGTTCCCAGTACAAAATTTGTCACTACTAACACAACTGGAATCAGTACTGCCCATACTGCAATTTGTGTAAGCCCAACCGCACCAACGCCGAGAATTTTTCCCAGCATTAATTGAAATGGTTTTACAGAAGAAATGATTACCTCAATGATGCGGTTCATTTTTTCTTCCATCACGCTTCGCATCACCATACTTCCGTAGATGAATACGACTAAGTACATCACCATGCCCATAAATCCGCCTATGGCGGCTGCTATAAAAGTACGCAAAACAGATTCATCTTCGCCTTCGCCGGTAAGTGGCTCTGGGTCAATTTTAATAGCCGTTTTGAGTGACTCTAACACATCTTTATTGAGTTGTTGAGCAGCAATTTTATATTCTCGTACACTATCCGAAATTTTGTTGTCTATTTTATTCATCAACTCTAAGCTCAACTTATTGTCTGAATAATAATAAATCGAAAAATCTTTTACTGTCAAATCTGCTAAAGGCGGCAGATAGAGGATCCCATCAAATTGCTTTGCATTAAAATTTTTCTTTGCTTGTTCCAAACTCATTTTTGAAAACGTGAAGTGCAAATTCGTTTCGTCCTTCAATGCGTTGTTCAAAATATTACTCTCATCAACCACCCAAATTTTGACAGACTCGTTGCCTTCATAAGACATAATCATGCCTGCCGTTAGTGTAAAAAGTGCAATGCCTAAAGGCATCAAAATAGTGGTGAGAATAAAACTCTTTTTCGTAACTCTCGTTAGGTATTCTCGCTTTATAATTAGCCAAAGTTTATCCATCCCTGCTTTTAGTTTTGTGAATTATAAAATTCTGATTGTGTCAATAATTTTACACCTTTTGTGCCAGCAACATCCAACATCCGTTTGGCGCGAACAAATGAATCGTAACAAGCCTTGTTGAACAAAGGGCGGCTGGGGTCTAAACTTTCTACCTTGACACTACCATTGCCAGAAGCGTGAATAATCTCCCCATGATTCAAGTAAATTGCAACGTGAGTAATTTTTTCAGGTTGCTCCGTTGTAGCTGGCTTGCCGAAAAATAGCAAGTCGCCAGCTCTCAAATTTTCCCAAGTTGTTTTATTAGTTAAAACATCTTCTCCAATTTGCACTTGTTGGGAAGCGTCGCGCGGAAGCAAAATGCCACTCCAAAAAAATACGCATTTAGTTAGTCCACTACAATCAATACCTTTCGAGGAAGTTCCTCCCCACAAGTACGGTCTCCCAACAAATTGGAGTGCGGTGCTTAATATCGTTTCTGCAATTGGCTTTCGAGTTTGTAACCATAGGTTATAGTCCATCACATTTTTAGTTTCCACAAAACCCATGCGCCCGTCAGGAAATTCAATTATGGTATAAATTTCTTCTTGTTTTATTTTTTTCAAAATACAACCCTGCACCAAATCGGAAATTTTCAGTGCTTCGCTGTCAGCTTTTGCATAAGCGAAACCAAAATCGGGTATAAACACTACTTTAGGTGCAGACATCCAAGCGTCATATTCGGCTTTTGTCCAGTGCGTTGCTGCGCCATAATCTAACCAAGAAATATAGTCTTCAGGCGTTTGTGCTCTGTACCAACCGTCTTTTACTTCGTAATACCGAATAGGCGTACCCATTATTGCTTGGTTCTCTAACTCGGCACGGTGCTTTGGTTCTCCACGCAAATTGCATACAGAAACATTGACTACGCCGTAAGTTTTACCTTCCAAATTTATATCGGGTAATGATGTGATATCGTCCTTAAAATCAATATTTTGTGCGCTTAACTTTTTGTGTATTGCACTTATAGCTGTGGGTACATTTGTTTTTCCCGTCAGGGTGATTTTTTTGCCAGTTCGGGTTGCTTCTACTTCCCAAATTGCTACTCGCTTATCGGGGGCATATTCTTTTTTTACTGCGTCAATAATTGTATTGATAGAATTTTGTGCGCGTATCGGTACTGATGTAAACATCATTGCGACACCCCAACAAATTATCCATTGCTTCATGCAAATATTTTATTTTTTAATAAAGCGCAGCAAAGTTGGTTGTATATTTTCTCGCTGCTCTAACTGTACATAGTATATACCTTTGGGCAATTGGCTAACTTTGAATTTGTTGTCATGTTTTTCGATAACCCAACTTTGCCCAAGTTGATTAAACACACACATTTTTTGTTGCGGTATTATATTCTCAAAGTACAACCAATCTTCCACCGGATTGGGGTAAAGATAAGCGTTACTTTTTATTTTAGAATTATTTTCATTTTGAAATTGAACACGAAGTTCAACACCATTTTCGTCAAATGCTTTTGATGAAGTAATTGCATCATTTATTTGCATTGCTGAAATAGGTTGATCATTTAGTTTATCAAATATGATACTATATAGTAATGAGTTGTTCAAAATTATTGGAGAAACAGCATAATAACAAGCTGCCATTAAGCCATTTTCAAGTTGATTCAATGCAAAATAATTTTCATCAACTGGCAGGTTTTTTGCCTCGATATGATTAAACTGTATTCGTTTATCAAACGCTATGGTATATTGCATGGCAGATAAAGGTGTGTCGCAGCTCCCATAAAAGTCGTAAGCAACTTGTCCATTAGGCAAAAAGCGTTGCTTAACTGAAAGTTGTAGGTCATCCTTATTCCTCACTTCGGCAGAATTTGCAAAAGGCACGTAGGAATAATTGACATCTCCCATTTTTACACCAATAATTTGTAGTGAATCTAAAAAATTACTTGACCAATTAAATGCAGGGTGATTTATCGAAAAACGCCAAGCTGGACACATCAAAGTATCTTGTACTTGCAAAATTAATCTCCTGAAGTCCACAATATCTATTGTTGAAACAGAGCCGTTGCAGTTGGCATCAGCTGCAAGTTTTTGGTAATCATTTAACAAACTTATGCCTAAAATATGTTTTTGAATCAACACTAAATCGTAAGTAGAAACACCATTTAAGTAATTGCTATCCACTTTATTTGCTGCCATTGTATAATTATCAACTCCCATTACTGAAGGTGGGAACAATGTATCCAGAATTGAAAATGTCGGCGAATTAAGTAAATGATTTTGTTGGTTTTGATCATCCAAATTTGTTACAAATAAATTCACATCCGGAATCGGATTGCCATTCGGCAAACTACAAGTGCCGGATATGGTTCTTTGTGCACTTATAGGAGGCTGAACTATACGTGTTAATGCAATGACGCTATCAATAGCATTAATAGTATTTGTCACATTATTTTGTCTGATATTGAAATGCACAGTTCCATCCGGCGCAATAACAATAAATGTTGGTGTACCAAAAAAGTCGCCAAACTGCCCCGTGATGTATGGCTGCAAAGCTAAAAGCGCACCACCATCGTTGCCAACTCCCGGAAACGTCAGACCTCTACTTATTTCGTAGGCGGCGACATCGGCATTTTGGTCCCAATTTTGGTTGCTCATCAAAAAAAACTCGACACCATTTGTTCCACTACCCCAATTTTCGTACAGGTTTTGAAAAGGCACATTGTAAGGTGTACACAAAGGGCAAGTGGTGAAAAAAACTTTAATCACAACCGTTTTGCCGGAATCCAAATAGTCTTCGTATAAAGAAACTGTTTGATTTTGAGTGGTAGTAACCGTGAAATTCGGGGCATTTTGTGCAGTCAGAAATAGCGTTGCGGACAATGCTATCATTAAAAATATTGTTTTCATGTGTAGCTTATTTTTATATTTATAAATTTTGTTACTATAAATATAGTACAAATTTGCAGTTAGTACAATCAAAAAGTTACATTTGCGGAAGTATTTGATTTTTTTGCAATATGAATACAAAACGAAACACCATTTATTTGATGTTGGGTAGCAATATGGGCGATACTTTTGAAAACCTCCGCCAAGCTCGAAAACATATCGCTGCCGATATTGGCAATATTACCAAAACCTCTCATTTTTACGAAACCGAACCGTGGGGATTGAAGGATCAATCAGATTTTTTGAACCAAGCTGTTCGTGTATTGACAACCCTTTCGCCAAATCAGGTGTTGTTTGCTTGCAAAGATATTGAGGCAAAAATGGGTCGCACGGTTACACGCACATGGGGCGAACGCAACATTGATATTGATTTATTGTTTTATGAAAGTAAAGTTATAAGGGAGAAAAATTTAGTAGTGCCTCATCTTGAAATTCAGGATAGGAATTTTGTTCTTATCCCGATGCTGGAACTTGCGCCTGAATATGTGCATCCAGTTTTTGATAAAACTATCGAAGAATTGTATGACGAATCTAAAGATATGTTGGAGGTGATTATGCTTGATAACGAATTTTAAATTGTAAGCGATTTTCATGTCTGCACTACCCTATCATTATATTGCTATTGAAGGAAATATCGGCGCCGGAAAGACAACCCTCAGCAAAAAATTGTCTTTAGATTTTGGTTGCCGTTTGGTTTTGGAGCAATTTACAGACAACCCTTTTTTGCCGCTATTCTATGAGCATCCCGAACGATATGCCTTTGCGGTAGAAACTTTTTTTTTAACGGAACGCCACAAGCAGTTGCAGGAGAGTTTTCCGCAACATAGTCTTTTTCCTGAAACGGTAATCGCCGATTATTTTTTTACAAAAACCTTGCTTTTTGCAAGAAATAATTTGAATGAAAATGAATATAAACTCTTCCAACGATTATATCATCCGCTAAATGCAAGCTGCCCAAAACCTGATTTGCTGGTTTATTTGCACCGCCCTATTGAAACATTGCTCAAAAACATTAATACACGATCGAGGCAATATGAAACCAATATTAGTCCCAATTATTTACTTCAAGTGCAAAGTGCTTACTTAGATTTTTTCAAAACAAACCCACCATTTCCCATCTTAATCATTGATGTAAACGACAAAGATTTCGTAAATGACCAAGTTATGTATCACAAAATTACGGATTTGTTAAAAATAAATAGATATTCTTCTTTCCAACGCATCATTTTAGAATAATAAAACGTTGTATAGTAAAACCCCTCAGAGAGAGTCATAATACAAAATTTATTTATCCACTAAATCCTGTATCATGGATAGTAGAAATTTAATTGCTGCTACCAATGTTCTGTTTATTTTAACAGCCTGCACGTTTTTAAATTCCAACGCACGAAGTAATCGTGGCGCTTCTGATGAAGTTGTTTCCAAGCCCGCTCCCGATACACCAGTATATTATGAAGATTTTGAAAAATTTTACAAACGCTTTAACTCCGACACGGTGTTTCAGATTAAGCGTGTAAAATTTCCGTTAGACGGGTATCAGGTAGATGAAATGGGAAAGGCGACGTGGTCTAAAAAAAATTGGGTATATCATGCAGCTACTATTTATGAAATAACAGACCCATTTTACAAAACATCAATCAATAAAGAAAAGACCTCTGTTACCGATGTTGTTGAAGCTGAAACGGGTGACTTTTATTTTGAACGCCGTTTTGAGTTGATTAAAGGAAAGTGGTTTTTGGTGTATTGCTTAGATAAAAATTTATAAAGATTTTCTTTTTTGATAAAAAACATTTCAAAGTTAAAATAAGAAAACGCCGTAAAGATTGCAATCTTACGGCGTTTTCTATTACAACTAAATTTACAATTTAGCGATTGATGATAAGTTTCACTGTTCTGAAACCATCATTCGTTGCCACATGGATAGAATAACTTCCACTTGCCAAGTTTGCTACTGGAATTTCCATGTTTCTTTCTTTAATATCGCGAGATTGGTTTTGATAAACCACTTTACCTTGAATATCTACAATTTTAATGTTTACAGTTGATTGCGGATTCTCAAACTGCATATACAAGCGAGCCACATCATTTGCAGGATTTGGTGTAACTTTTATGATATTATTATCATTCAACACGTTATCTTTAGTTGAAGATGTTGGGTCAGCACCTACGCTCCAACGCACAAAAGGAACTAAATTTCTACCAAAACCGAGACTACTAAAATCTTCTTGCGTGAGGTCAGCGTTAATACCCAACATACCTGCATAACGAGGTGCTTCTAACGAATCGCTGCGGAACACCATAGCTCCGAAATCATAGGCTCCACTTGCGCCGAAGAATAGATCAACTTGGTCTGTTGGTAAATATTCCATCGTAACGATGTAGTTAGTCTCAGACTCCAACTGTATAGGAAGGCTTTCATCTAATACATTATAAATTGGCACAGAAATAGGGTTTGTATATGACTCGTTACCCACAATTGTATATTCATATAGGCCCAATCTTTCGCGTTCAGAAGTACCGGCATTACCGTCATTATTTGTATCTGTCCATTTATATAAACCTATGGCAACAATTCTTCCTGCAACATTTGCATTCCCAACAATAGAGAACACTGCAGAACGCGAAAATAAATTTTCACCGTTCTTAACATAGAAACTGTTTCCATACGCCCAACCGTGTGCTTCTGCTGCATCCCAATTACTTGCGGCCGGACCTACGTTACGGGTTGCACCATTTTCTTTAGCAAACAAAGTATCTGTAACAAAAAAGTCAAATGAAACTGAATTATCAGCTGGGTTAGCATCCGGATTCTGCGCTGAAATCGTGTAAGTACCTGTGTAATGTGCTACTGTACTTGGTGGAGTAAATTCTCCAGCAAATAAATGATTTTCAACTGTTGTATCTACAATAACAGTTCCATAAGCTAAATCTTCTGTGTAGATTACAGTATTAGTTGCATTATTTTTAATCGAAATATTCAGGTTTACATTGTTCTGTGCAGAAGAACCCGTATTTGCAATATCAGCAATAAATCCGAATGGTTCAACTTGCGACTTTGGCGTCATAATATTAGGTGCAATGGCATAGAAGTTAGTATTCACACGCAAATCGTTTGCCGGACGTGGATCGCCGTTATAAACCACAATGTCATCAATATTCCAAATATACTCGTAACTTCCATACCAATAGAACTGTATGAGCACGTTGGATTGTCCGGCAGCCGTTTCTGATATATCCAATGAAGCAAACTCTGGATTTGCAGACCAACGTTCTCCAGTTGTTAAATCATGGAATATCTGGTACTTTGTCCAATTTATACCATCGGTACTAACGCGTACCACAGCATTTGTATCAGCATCATACGTGTAAACGCCAATATGTGTTTGAAACTGAATCCATACTGCAGAAGCAGCAGAGCAGTTCAAAGCTGGTATAGTCAATGCGCTTTCATGAATTACATCACCATATCCGTCAGAATCTAAATTGACAAAACCGTTGGTAGCTGTGGTAGATGCAAAAGGTGTTTGCATATTATTTGCATCGGCAAAAATCGAAGGGCAATCACCAGTGCCAGAAGCTGGGTTATTGCACCATGTCCATACTGCAACGCCACCATTTAAATCTGTGTTTGTCCAAGTAGCCGGAATACCGCCGGCAAAGTTTTCGGAGAGGAGAACACTCTGCGCGAATAGGTTGAAAGAAGTTAAAAATAAAATGGAGACAATTAATTTTTTCATAATAATTCTAAACTTTTATTGATTATATTTTATAATATTTAGTGTTGAACGGTAAATTTAGCAACCTTGTAACCTTTCTCTGTAGTCAGTTTTGCAAAATATACACCCGGTGCAAAATTGCTGCAATCATAATTCAGCTTTTTATTGTATAAGTTTGAATAAGGCTGTTGTGAAATTATCTTTCCAAAAACATCAGTAATGTGTAAGGTGGCATTGTTTGCCATTTCTGCTAATTGAATTTCGATGTTTACAGATTGGTTAGCCGGATTAGGATAAGCCAACACCTTATTGGAGTCGTCTAACACTACATCTTTGGTTGAGCTACTTGCTGAGCGGTTAACATTCATTCTAACCACCGGAACAAGGCTTCGACCAAAACCATTCGTACTAAAATCAACATCTAAATTATCATTCCCGATTGCCAATATTGGTCCAAAACGAGGCGTGCCTAATTGCTCTGATGCCCAAATTGCCGGTCCGTAATCTATCGAATCACATGCCATCATCGTCATCGTTGTTTCCTCATTTGCAGAAACATATTCTGCCATAACAATATATCCTTTATTATCTTGCAAACTAACAGGTAGCATCTCATCCAAGAAATTATAAATTTTAACTGTTTTGTAGAATGGCATACTTTCATTTCCTGTAAATTCATATTCGCCGAAGGCAAGTAATGTGCGTTCGCTTGTCGAAATGCTTACCGTATTAGCTATTTCATCCGCAATTTCGTATAATTTTAAAGTAACGAAACTACCTGCTAACTCATCTGGATTTTGAATTCCAAAAAATACAGATGTCACTTCATACCCATTCCCATTGGGTACGTAAAAATAGTTTCCAAAACCCCAAGTGTGTTTCTCTCCCAAATCCCAGTTAGACGCTGAAGGCAATACATTTCGAGTTGATCCGCGCTCCTTAGCAAAAGTGGAGTCCGTCACTGTGTAAGCATAAACAAATGAATTGTCAGCTATATCAAAATCAACAGAATCTGATGATAGTATGTAACGGCAAGTATAAGTTCCTTTAATACTATCCATATTGTATGCTTGATCAAAAATTTGATTTTCAGCAACCGAATCCTGACCGATTGTGCCATAATGTAGGGAGTCTTGGTACAAATTTGTAGTTGCACGACGCATTAATATATTTAGCTGTACATTTGTAGCATCGCACCCACCAATATTTGCTATATCCGACATATAGTTAATTGTAGAAACTTGTGATTTAGGATACTGTGCATTGTCGGCTCTACAAACCCAACCTGTATTGATTCTAATATTGTTACACTCACGTTGAACGAGCTCGATGTCGTCTAATGTCCATGAATAAAAATCACCGGCGAAGGTAAATTTTATTCTAAACTGCGAAACGCCCTGAATGCCTTCCAAAGGGAATACTCGCTTCGAGTTATTGCGAACCATATTGGCATCTAAATCATCATTTGCATTAATCGCATCACCCCATGTTGCACCACCATCTGTACTTATTTGGAACGAGGTAGGTGGCAAATCAAATGGATCATTAAGGGTTACAACCATCTGTGCAAACCGCAATGACAAGGGAGTTGTTTCTCCACTCAAATCTATAATTGGAGAAATTAATTCACTCTGATAAGCTGGATAAGGCTGTGTTGTTGGTGCATTATTGGGGTCGCCCATCGTTGTAGCAAAATCTGCATCGAAAATGACAGCACCATTCGATGCGGAAGCTCCTTGTATTGTTCCGGCAAAGAAAGCACCAGCTGCGGCACCATTAGATGTGTAAGTCCATAAAGCTGTGGCTGGACTAATGCCTATGGTTTCCCAACCGCTTAGTCCGTCTGCGAAGTCTTCGCTCCAAACCACCGTTTGTTGTGCTGAAGAAACAACCGCAAGAAATAGACTAAAGAGCAAAGTAGTAAAAATGGATTTCATAGAAGAATTTATTGTTTTAATATTAATTTTAGAAATTCAAGAGCCATATATTATTTACAAAACTACGTTATTTTAGGAAATTATTGCTTGTTTTACACAATTTTATAGTATAAACTTTGAACGATTATGAGGTATATATCGCTGTTACGTGGGATTAATGTAAGTGGACACAATAAGATTGCAATGAAAGATTTGAAAATAATGTACGAAAACTTGGGATTGCGTCAAGTGAATACATACATTCAAAGTGGCAATGTGCTTTTCGATGCCCATGAAGGATTTGAAGTAAGTAAAATTGAGCAAGCGATAACACAACACTTTAACCTTCAAATAAAAGTTTTTATATTTGAAGTTAATGACATTGCCAAGGCATTGGGGCAAAACCCTTTTTGGCAGTCTGCCGATGCGGCTTGTTTGTATTATACTTTTTTGGATAGTGTTCCTAATCAGGAATTAGCTGATAAAATTGAACGCCAAAAATATTTGCCAGATGAATGGACTATCGTCGAGAAAGTGTTGTTTCTGCATTGCCCAAACGGGTATGGTAAGACAAAACTTACTAATAATTTTTTTGAACAAAAACTAAAGGTGAATGCCACAACACGAAACCAAAAAACGCTATTAACTTTATTGGAAATGGCGCAATAATTTTGTTGAAAATTAATCCAATTTCAATACTTCAATAAAGGCTTTTTGTGGA
>JAGOHC010000055.1 GCA_017996375.1 Saprospiraceae bacterium
GTACAAATGTAGTAGGTGGCGTGACACCAGGCAAGGGTGGGCAACTCCATTTAGGCAAGCCTGTTTTCAATACCGTTGCGGATGCAGTACAAAAAGCGGGTGCGGACGTATCCGTTATATTTGTGCCACCAGCATTTGCTGCCGATGCCATTATGGAGGCTGCTGAAGCGGGTATCAAAGTGATTATTTGCATCACCGAAGGCATTCCTGTACAGGACATGGTGAAAGTAGCCGCATATCTGAAAGGAAAGGATTGCAGATTAGTGGGTCCAAACTGCCCGGGCGTCATCACACCCGATGAGGCTAAATGTGGCATCATGCCCGGCTTCATTCATAAAAAAGGTAGAATTGGTATCATATCACGTTCAGGTACACTTACTTACGAGGCTGTTGATCAAGTGACACGCGCCGGCATGGGGCAGTCTACATGTATTGGTATCGGTGGCGACCCGATTGTGGGCACCACTACCAAAGATGCTGTGGAACTATTGATGAATGACCCTGAAACAGAGGGCATTATAATGATTGGCGAAATCGGTGGTGGTATGGAAGCGGAAGCGGCAAACTGGATAAAAGCGCATGGCACAAAACCTGTTGTCGGGTTCATCGCCGGGCAGACCGCACCAAAAGGGCGCAAGATGGGACACGCCGGAGCCATTATCGGTGGCGCGGATGATACTGCCGAAGCAAAAATGCGTATTATGGCGGATTGCGGCATTTGGGTAGTGAAATCACCTGCCGAAATCGGTAGCACAATGGTAAAAGCTTTAGCAGCAAAAGCGTAAAAAAGCTATATACCTGTCAAGATAAACAACGGGGTGACGATTGCATAATCGTCGCCCCGTTTTGCGATGCAAAAATTTATAAAAGTCAGATTTTACGACAATAAATTTGATGTAAAAGTTGATATTTATCTCTTTTTTATGCTTGTTGATTTAGATGTCTTAGGGTCAGTAGGGTTGTATTCGCCACGTGTTTCTAATACCGTCCATTTTATAATATTGTACGGCGAACGTATGCGAACATAACCACCGGTTACGGAGTTTTGCTGTTCTTTATCCAATACAGTAACAAAACTTGTTACGCGGAGGTCAGTTAGCGAGTGTTTATTTTTTTTCATATTACATCAATTTAAAACAAAAATTAATAAGGATACACGACCCAATATAATTGAAATTATTGAAAAAATCAACACAATAATTTTGTAAAAGTCAGGAACGTAAGAGCATTATCGTTGCCAAATAGTTACCCAATCTGTATAAGTATAATTGTTCAAGCAGTCTGGTGCAGCACATTCTCCACAGATATAGCAGACTTGTGTGCAATTTTCATCAACAATATACTCAATGCCATCAGAATTTTGAGCATCAGTATTTATCCAATAATGTCTTTGTCCATTTACGGTTTGCACACTTATTGTTTTTATAATGCCCGATTTATCTTGCCAAATTTGCGCTGTAATACATTCAGGCATATTAGGTTCGGGGTCATGTTCACATTCGCAGCCTTGTTGTATAGCAGCTGTTGCAATGAGAAGGAGTAAAGCAATTTTTTTCATGTCGAAGAAATTGATAAATTTAAGTATTGTTTTAGCGTACATTATCGGCGTAATCTTTGTCTGTAATGGAGTTGATGATATTGATACATTAAGCAAACGTAAAATTATATTTCAATGCTGCTCGTTTGTGTAGCATTTTTTAATGAAAAAGTCAGAACTTCGTATTTTGTGAACCAATCCAACAACGCTTACGTCATAAAATACGTTGTTATTGTGCCTTTTTATTTACTCTTATTCAATGTACATGAAACCACGTAATTACATACTGATTTTTTTTATAAGTATATTCTACATAACAGTTGGCTTGGCGCAGATACAAGTGCAAGTACGTATAGACAATGCCACCGCCACCACTACTTGCGCGGATAATCCGCCATTCGGTGGCCCCGATGTTTATTGGGCGATGCGTGTTAATGGCGGTACTTGGGATAACTACCCGAGTCAGGGATTTTGTCCATTTTTTTATGACGTACCCCGAGTGCAATATTCCGCAGATTACGCTTGTCCGGCAGATGTGCCGGATTCCATCGAAGTGTGTTTTAATGTATATGAAAATGATGCCTTGTTGCCCTGTTTTATCAATTCAGATTGTAGCGAAATAATTTGTCTAAATTTTGCTATTCCCAACGTTGGCACTACCGCAACCAATACCCTCACACTTCCCACTGGGTTATCGTCGGGTGGAGCAGCTAATTTTACCATACTCACCAACGCACTAACACCGGCAGCCATTAATGATTCTATTTGTCAAGCCATAGATTTGGGTGTGTTGCCCTACAGTGGTGTATTAGGCGATGCTGCTGTGAGTCAGTATTCAAATATTTGTGCTACAAGCAATGGAGATATTAACACCATTCCGCTTGGAATATGGACAAACGAACAAGGCGTTTGGTTTCGATTCACCACTGGCGCACAAGTGAGTGTCACCAATGTTTTTGCTAATAACGACCCCTCCGATTTAGGGGATACCATGGATGTTCAAGTCGCTATATTTCGTGCATCATCCGATTGCAACGGCACATTAACTTTAGTAGATTGGTATGGATTAGAAGACAATACATACGATGCCACATTGCAGCCTTGCCTACTACCCAACACCACGTATTATATATTGGTGGATGGAGAAAATACCTCGCCAGAAACACGAGAAGGTTACTTCAGTTTGGCGTTAGCATCGTATGGCGTAAGCCAATCGCCTAATAGAATTTGTGATGCCATGCCTTTAGGTACCATACCCGATGCAGGTAATATATCTACAGGTATGACAAACGCAAATCACTGTGCAGACGGCATTGGAGATCCTGCTAATATTGGGTTTCAGAGTCAAAATTCTGTTTGGTTTTCATTTTATCCGCCGGCATCTGGTCATGTTATTATTGATGTTACCAGCGCAGATACGTTCCCGTTAGGGATTGATCCTATCGATTTGCAGGTTGCTGTTTTTACCACATTTAATGATACTTGTTTAGGACAAAAAAGAAAAATTATTGCGGTGGACAATACATATTTTCCCACTGAAACCATTGAGTTATCATGTTTAGATGCCTCACGTAAATATTGGATATTAGTTGATGGAAGCGGAAATAACACCCTGCCCGGCTCGGACGCTACCGGTGTTTTTTCGATTGATATTACCGATGCTGGCATACTGCCACCTGCCGATACCACTTTTATAAATCCGGTTGTTTGTTTTGGCAGTAGCTTTACGTTGGGCGATTCCACTTATACGCAAGATGGACTCGTTTACGAAATATTTAAAAATATTGACGGTTGCGATAGCTTAGTAACCGGACCCTTGGATGTTCTTGATACCATAAGTATTTCTATAGATACGGTACAGTTGGCGAGTGCATTAGGGGCAGCAGACGGCGTACTGCAAGCACTTCCTGTTGGCGGTACGGGTACAGGATATACTTACCAGTGGGGAAATGGACAAACCACCCAACAAGTCGGAAATTTGGTTGGCGGCGACTTGATGTGTGTGACCATAACAGATGGCTTGGGCTGCTCCAATAGCTATTGCTTAGAAATACCTTACGTCTTTGAAATTTTTGCTACCATTATTAATGACACGCTAAATTGTTATGGAGATACCGATGCCCTTGCACAAATAATCATCACATCCGGGCAGCCACCCTATAACTACAACTGGGAGCAAGTCGGTAACGCTGCCGTTATGGGTAGTGGCACAATAACAACAAATGGCACACCAACATTTATCAATAATTTAGCCGTTGGCGACTATAGCATTACAATAGTCAATCAATACACACAAAAAGCATTTGTTGCAAACATCTCGCAACCTGATTCAATCAGCATACAACCTACGGTGCAGACTAATGTAAGTTGTTTCGGCGTATGCGATGGCGAAATTCTTATTGCGCCAAGCGGAGGCACACCAACATATCAATATAATTGGTCGCCCAATATACAGCCACTTCCTCATTTAACAAACCTCTGTGCAGACGATTACTTTGTAACCGTTTCTGATATGAATAATTGCACCAACACTATCCAGATAACTATCACACAACCACCTATGTTTGTGGCAACTGCTACCCAACAACAGCCTGTATCATGCTTTGGTGGTAACGATGGGCGGGCGGTTATTTCTACTACCCATAATGCTGCTGCATACCTCTGGGATAACGCCGAAACTACTTCGCCTGCAACTAACTTAACCGCCGGAAATCATTTTGTTACAGTTACTAATGCAGATGGTTGTATGGATACAACAGCGGTGCAAATTACGCAGCCGTCAGCACCCGCCACTACCATAACCATTGTGCAACCTATCCGTTGTGACGACAGCAATGACGGTATAGCAGCCGTAGCTGCTCAAAATTTGACACCGCCACTTTCGTATCAATGGAGTAGTGGCTCTGTGGGCAGCACTGCCGCATTTTTATCGCCTCAACAATATTTTGTTACTATTACGGATGCCTTAGGATGTACGACAACAGATGATATTATACTGCAAGCACCGCCCCCGATTGATATTGCTTATTTGAAAACAGATATTACTTGTAAAGAAGGTGAAACCAGAGGTAGCATATTTATTGATACAGTTTTTGGCGGACAGCCACCTTATCAATATGCGCTAAATTCGAGTGACTTTGGCGATTATACTATATTCAATAATTTGGATGTGGGTGCATATCGCCTTGAAGTGAAAGATGATTTAGGTTGCGTGGAAGAATATCCCATTGCCATTACAGATGGCACCGAGATATACGTTTTTGCAGGCGAAGATTACATCATCGAACTCGGCGAACACGTAACCATTGATGCGCTTACGTTAAATAGCAACATCGTATTTTCGTGGAGTTCGGTGGGTATATTGCCTTGTGTCACTTGCCATAGAATTGAGGTACAACCACTCGCCACCACAGACTACATCATCGCCATAAAAGATACACTGACGGAGTGTATCGCCCGCGATACAGTACGCGTGCAAGTCAGCAAAGAGGAGGATATTTTTATACCCAATGCTTTTACGCCTAACAATGACGGATTCAATGATGTGTTTATGATTCTTGCAGGTAATAGCATTGCGCTCATCAACAACCTGCGCGTGTACGACCGTTGGGGTACGTTGTTGTTTACGGCACAAAATTTTCCGCCAAACGCACAGGAATATGGTTGGAACGGTAAGTTTAATAATCAAGACCTCAATCCAGCGGTGTTTGTCTATTTCGTTGAAGCAACCTATATTGACGGCGCTAAAATTCACCTAAAAGGTGATGTGACGTTGCTGCGCTAGATTATAAAACTTCAAAGCAAGAGTTTTTGTTAACTGATACCTCAAAACTGATAGCAGCCCATCGCCTTGCCGCGTCCGCCAATGTTTCTGTTACCGGAGCCACCGCCGGAGCGTTCCCAATTTATATTGAATGGGTTAAATTTTAGTGCCACATAAAAGCTCGTACCCGTAAATTCATTTGATTTAAACAACGAAACCAAGTGGTCAGTACCAATAGTGAGGTATGCTAATCGCACGGCAACTCCTAAGCGAAATTTCTCATAGTTATATATCACTACAGGCAGCGATGCGCCAAACCAACGGTGCTCAAATCGCGGAGCAAAATACATCATATTGTTTCGCTTGAGGCGATGCTCCCCGATTGGGATGCGCTGCACGAATGTACCATTTACATAAAAATAAGGGGACAACCGCAAATCTACTTGTGCACTTACACCAGTAGGCATCCAGATGCGATAGGCTTGATTGCCGGCAAAGGCAGCCGTTGAATCACCAAAAAGGTCATAACTCAAGCTATTGGCGAGGTGGTCGTAATCATCAATGTTGTATCCTTGTTTGTAGCGCAGCGTTGCCCACTCCACTAAGTTGTCAGAGTCAAAATCAAAATTGCGCGTATTGCTTTTAAAATTAATAGTTCCTAAATCTAAAAGCGAAACCCCCAGCAAATAATTATAATCATCACCGTCGTATTGTGCCCACGTAACGCCCAAGTCTAGCGCAACGCCACCGCCATTGCGTTTGAGTTGTTTCGCTTGATTTTCGCGAAGGTTAGAAGTTGTAAACCCTAACTGTGCGTGTACATCAGGGAAGTTGAGTGAGTCACCTGTAACTTTTGTCAGGTCAGTAGTGTTTAGATTTTCAAAAAATAAGGATTCGTAGCCATTCAAAAATTTCAGGTTTGCGCCAAAGCTAAGGTTGCCTTCGGACCGATACCCATAGTGCAAACCTGTTTCGCTCCAAGCCATCATAGCACCTTCAAACGGGTCAATGGTGAGTGGCGTATTGAGGGGTTGATTGTCGTAATGATAATAACTCAGATTGGGTGCTATGTTGCTCGCACTAAGGTGCATTCGTGCATTTATAAAAAAGCCTATGTAGTGAGTATTGTTAAAAATATTTAGCAACAATGATGGTCCCTGAATTTGTGTTTGCGTGAATGCATAGCGTTTATGCGACCCTGTATAGTAATCTGCTTCGATGCGCGTGCCTTGCGTTGGCGTAGCATCGGTGGCATTAGCGAAGCGGACGTTTTCGATATTGTTTAGCAGCGAAAAAAGCCCAATATCTTTTACGTAAAGATAATTAGTTGCAGTAAAGTGGTCGAGCGCGACGATGTTGGCATCCCAGCGCAATGGAAACTGTACTGTATTTGCCGGATTGAGTAATGCAGTATTGATACCTAAATATCGGTCAGTACGAAGCCCTATTGCCTCCTGTGCCTGAACTGTTTGTATCATGCCTACTAAAAATAGAAGGAATGTGCCTGTGATCTTGCTTATTCTCATAAATCGTCAGCGTTTAATATGTTTAAATGAATAATGATGTTGCTTTATTGCCGAATTTATAACATTTCGTTGTAATAAAATGTATTGCGTGTACTTTTTTATCGGGGGGTACGCAATGAATTATTTTATTTAATTACTTTTGACGTTCTATACATACAAAACGATATGACCACAGTTACGGCTACACCTCTCAACGACAAACGCACGATTAACGCTTGGGCGTTTTTTGATTGGGCAAACTCAGCTTATGCTTTAGTGATTTCCGCTGCGGTGTTCCCGGGATATTACATGAAAGTTACCGATGATTTTATTTCAATTGGCGATTGGCGAATATCCAATAGCGTGTTATATGCCTATGCCATTTCTTTCGCATACCTCATTATGGCACTTATTAGCCCCTTGTTGTCGGGTATTGCAGATTATAGTGGACGGCGTATGATGTTCTTGAAATTTTTTACTTCATTAGGTGCATTGGCGTGCATATCGCTGTTCTTTTTTACAGGCATGTCAGAGTTGTTTATTGGTACAATAGGATTTGTATTAGCCACTATTGGGTTTACCGGTGGCTTGGTGTTTTATAACTCTTACTTGCCGCTAATTGTTACCGAAGACAGATATGATAAAGTGAGTGCAAAAGGTTTTTCGTATGGTTATGTAGGGAGTGTGATATTGTTGATAATGAATTTAATCATCATACTAAATCCTTCGTGGTTTGGTATTCCGGCGGATAGCTCCTTAGGTATTCGTGTAGGGTTTGTGATGGTAGGGCTTTGGTGGATTGGTTTCGCACAGATTCCGTTTCGGCGGCTGCCGCAGGATTCCAAAAAAATTATTCATACGAACGATGTATTGACAAAAGGGTATCGTGAGTTATTAAATGTGTGGAATAATATAAAGCATCAGCCGTACATAAAGCGATTTTTGCTATCTTTTTTTGCGTATAGCGCAGGGGTGCAAACGACATTATATTTAGCAGCTACTTTTGCCGAAAAAGAACTTCATTTTGAAACATCAGAGTTGATAATTTTAATTCTTGTATTGCAGTTGGTCGGTATTGGCGGCGCCCATTTATTTGCACAGTTTTCAAAAATGCGTGGCAACAAACAAGCCATCATCATCATGTTAATGATTTGGATTATCATTTGCATATTAGCTTACCTGATTTATACTAAAATACATTTTTATATGTTGGCTGCCGGAGTTGGGTTAGTGATGGGTGGCATACAATCGCTTTCGCGCTCAACTTACTCCAAGTTGCTCCCCGAAACAAAGGACATTACAACATATTTCAGTTTTTATGATGTGTTAGAAAAATTCGCCATCGTAATTGGCACGTTTTCATTTGGTATTATTGAGCAAATTACGGGCAGTATGCGCGTTAGTGCGTTGGCACTCGTAATCTTTTTTTTAATAGGTTTGTTTTTGATAATGCGTGTTACCGTAGTGCGTTCAACCGTACAGTTTAAAAGAAATTTAATAACTGAATAATACAAACAACATTTATGCAAGGTGTAAGATTTTGGGCAGCGGTTTTTGCCATGCTTTTTGGCATTGCCGCTTGTAATTTGGAAAAAGAAATTGAAATTGATTTGCCGGTTTATGTGCCACAGCCTATTGTAGAATGTTACTTGGAGCAGGGCAAACCTATTCGACTATTGCTTACAAAAAGTTCGGCATACTTTGATGATTTTGACTTCAATAACGCAACCAGTCTATTGATAAACGATGCGAATATAACTATTACCTACAACGGGCAAACTATACCTCTGCAAAGCACATTCATTATTGATACAACAACTGCCACGAAATTTTATAATTATGCTGCCGCAGACATCGTGCCGCTAGATTATGACAACCCTTTTTATCTGAATATTACATTGGCAGACGGACAAACCATTACAGCGAAAACACAATTTTTGCAAGCATCGGCTATAGACTCTACAGTGTATGATTTTAATACGATAAGCGATACTGTGCGTGCACGCGTTATTACCTACTTCAAGGATGTTACTGGGCAGCGCAACTACTATCGCAGACAATTGCACCGCAATACGTTGGACTCTATTCCACAAATGGAATTTGCCTTTATAAACGATTTTGTCGAAAATGGACAAATAGCGGTAGGAAGCGGCTATGTTTTTGATGTGGGCGATACGGCAATCTCTACCATTTACAGAATGGACGAAACCTATTATGAGTTTTGGAAGAGTGTAACCTCCTCACAGCAGGTGAGTGGCAATCCGTTTGGACAACCGGGTAATATTTATAAAGCGGTGGGGGGCACTGCTAATGCGTTGGGTATCTTTACAACACTCAATTACGATCGCGACACCGTCATCATCATACAATAAATAATAGCGAATGTATGTGTTGGCTTATGCTATTGCCTGCCTAAAATATCTTTCTTTCGGTTGTCGAGGATAGGTTTTTCGCGCGGAGCTTCATCCAAAATCAGAGTGGGTAATTTTTCAAAATACAGCCATTCTTTATTTTTGTAATTGTAACCTTCGTAGCTGCCATCAGTTACCATTACGTTGCCCTTACCCTGTACATCCAATGGCACAAGGTGGTCATGTATGATGCACTTCAATTCGGCATCGTAATTAAGACGCACGGCAGCATCGGTGGCATATTCTAATATGATGCGATTTTGATAAGTAGGTTCAGCGTAGCCTGTTGTAATTTTAGCAAAAACGGGTGCGCCAAAGGAAGCCGCATTTTTATTCAGCGTAAGCACATCGGTAATTTTTCGATTGCTATGCAGACTGTAATTATCGAACCCGAAGAGCAGATATTTCTTGCCGGATTTACTTTCAAAAGATTTAACGTTATAATAAATCGCGCCATACCAGTTGGCAGGTTGCAGCGTTTCGTAGGGTAAGTCAAGTATATCCATCGTTGCAGAAGCATCGTTCAGGTGGATGGTTTGTCCGTTTTTTAACTGAATAATTCCCCCGAAGCGATAATCGTCCTCAGCAACATATAATCGGTAGGTAAAAATGCGGAAGGCTTTATCTTCTGGTTGTACTATGGCTATACCGGTGTTCACTCGAATGTATACGGGCAAGAAACGATTAGAGAACACATCATAAGTGGAATCCTGTTGTGATTTGATAGTTCTGCCGGTTTGCAATGAATCAAAAGAATAGTTGTATGACTTGGGTTGTTGCAGCATGGCTAACAACAGCGAATCGAATTGTTCAAACGCACGAATGCGGAGCATTTTTTCGGGTTGTGTGGCTATTTCTTGCGCCCAATCCATGAGTGTTTTTTCGGCATCAACGAGTGGTTGTGCAAACGTTATTGTGGCAATTTGGCAAAGAATAAAAGGCAAAATTTTTTTTAAAAATAAACGCATACTAACCTTCAGTTTTTGATACAAAAGTACCAACGAAATTACTAAGTATAAAATTGTAATTTGCACTTTTGGTAAATAGCAATTTAGGGCGTATCTTTAGCAAATGGCGATATTTGCAGTTGCGATTTGTGACGTTGGTTTTAAGATAATTTTCACCTTGTAATTTTATATTTTAATGGAGCAATCAGCCGTAGAGCAATTAGCTGTGATGATTTCTACACCCCTATACGTAGTGTTGATACTCACGGAAATAGCGATGAGTAATTGGCAGCACAAGCGATATTATACGCTGCGCGAAACGCTCACAAATTTGCTGATGATGTTGGCAAATATGGGTATTGATTTGTTGTTCAGAGGAGTGTATGTATTAATACTTTTGTGGTTTTATCAATATCATTTTGTAAAAATTGATAATTTTTGGCTGTATTGGGCAACACTATTTTTCTTAGAAGACTTCATGTTTTATGTGCTACACGTAGTGGATCATTACTGCCGCTTTTTTTGGGCAGTACACGTCACACACCACTCTTCGGAGGAGTTAAATTTAACGACAGGCTTCCGTTCTTCGGTGTTTCAGCCCTTGTATCGGTTTGTGTATTTTATCCCGCTAACGTTACTGGGGTTTGCACCAATGGATATCGTAGTGATGTATTCTGTGACACAAATTTACGGTATATTAGTGCATACAAACTATATTGGGAAGTTATGGCAACCTATCGAATATTTTTTTGTAACACCATCACACCATCGCGTGCATCATGCTTCTAATGTGGCTTATTTGGATAAGAATATGGGCATGGTGCTGATTATATGGGATAGAATTTTTGGTACTTATCAGGAGGAAATTGATGGGCTGCCCATCGCCTACGGGCTTACCACGCCGATTGAAAATCGGAATATTTTTAATATGATTTTTCACGAATGGAAAAAAATTGGGAGCGATTTGCAACGCCCTGTTTCGTGGCGTACGAAACTGAAGTACGTATTTGCCCCTCCAGGCTGGAGCCATGACGGAAGCACACACACGAGCAACGAGTTGCGTGCTTTAGCAGCGCGTAATTCTACCCCAAAAAAAGAAGATAATTGATAGAAAAATTACGGTTTCGTATAACTTACATTGCATCGAATGCTAATACCAAGTAGGTGCAAATGAAAGGCAGCGTTACCCAAAACCACTCCGGCAAGAAAATCAGGAAAGCGATGCAGGCTACCAATGATACTAACACGATAAGCCAATAAGTTGAGTTTGATTTTTTTTCTGTTGTAGTCATATTACCTTAAATTTTACGATGACAAAGGTATTTAAAAAATACGATTTTGACAACCGCAATGTTTCAAATTGTTATTTTGTTTAATTACCGACAAATACAGGTTTTCGTTTTTCCAAGAACGCCTGTACGCCTTCGTGGTAGTCGTGAGTCAGTCCGGCGGCATATTGCAATTCATCTTCCACCGCTAATTGCTGATCCAAATTATTATACAAGGATTGATTGATGGCGTGTTTGGTGTACCACAACGCTTTTGTGGGCATTTGAGCCAACTGCTCCGCAAGTTGTGCCACTTGAGCGTGTAGCATATCATCGGGTACTGCTTTAAAAATCAGGCCCATAGAGACGGCATCATTAGCTATAATTTTTTCGCCTAACATTGCCAATGCTGTGGCACGTTGTAAGCCTATCAAGCGTGGTAAAAAGTATGTGCCGCCACTATCGGGGATGAGTCCGATTTTAGAAAATGCTTGTATAAACGATGCGGATGTTGCCGCGATGGTAATGTCGCACGAAAGTGCAATATTAGCACCGGCACCCGCAGCAACGCCATTGACAGCAGCAACGACAGGTTTTTGTAAGCTGCGTATTTTTGAAATAATGGGGTTGTAGTGTTCTCGCAAAATAGTAGGGAGTGAGGGGCCATCCGGTGCAACAACTTCGTTCAAATCCTGACCGGCACTAAAGGCTTTGCCATTTCCGGTAAGCACTACACAACGGACGGTAGCATCATGCTGACATTCGTCTAATGCGGATTGCACCTCCAATGCCATATTGCGATTAAAACTGTTGTAAACGGTCGGGCGATTAAGCCTGATGTAGGTTACACCATTTTGTTTTTCTACTATTATATCTTGCATATATATAATATGTGTGTTTAGATTTTAGTTAATGTTGCCCTATGCGAAAAGTACCGTAGTTACCCAATCATGGGGATATACAAATTACCGTCTAATACACTACGCGAAATAACAATGCGCTGTACTTCCGATGTGCCTTCATAAATTTGTGTGATTTTTGCATCCCGCATCAAACGCTCAACGTGGTATTCTTTCACATAACCATATCCGCCGTGTATTTGAACAGCCTCTACGGAGTTTTTCATGGCAGCTTCGGAAGCAAATAATTTTGCCATTGCGCTCGCGGTATTGAAATCCATATTTTGATCTTTGAGCCATGCGGCGCGATACACTAACAAGCGTGCAGATTCGACAGCGGTTGCCATATCTGCTAATTTGAATGAAATGGCTTGATGTTGTGCAATGGGTTTACCGAACGCTTGTCGCTCTTTAGCATAAGCGACAGAAAGTTCGTAAGCACCTGCGGCGATGCCTAATGCTTGCGATGCGATGCCGATGCGGCCGCCCGATAGTGTCTGCATGGCAAACTTGAACCCGAAGCCATCTTCACCGATCCGATTTGCTTTTGGTACTTTAACATCAGTGTACATGATAGTGTTGGTGTCAGATGAGCGAATACCCAATTTATCTTCTTTGGCACTGACGGCTACACCTTCCCAAGCTGTTTCTACAATGAATACATTGATGCCTCTATGCTTCAGTTCGGGGTGTGTTTGGGCTATCACGAGGTGCACTTTGCTGGTACTGCCATTGGTGATCCAATTTTTCGTCCCATTCAATAAGTAGTAATCGCCCATATCTACGGCGGTGGTGCGTTGGCTGGTAGCATCGCTGCCCGCTTCCGGTTCGGAGAGGCAAAATGAGCCTATCCATTCGCCGCTTGCCAATTTGGTAAGGTATTTTTGCTTTTGTTCTTCTGTGCCGAATTTTTCGATACCCCAGCATACTAAAGAATTATTGACAGACATAATGACGGAGCAAGAATTATCAATTTTTGAAATCTCCTCCATCGCAATTACATAAGAAAGGGTATCCATGCCGCCTCCGCCATATTGCGGCGGCACCATCATGCCCAAGAAGCCTAACTCAGCCATCTTACGAACTTGTTCGGTGGGGTACAGCATTTTTGAGTCACGCTCAATAACTCCCGATTTGAGTTCATTCTGGGCAAAATCACGAGCCGCTTCTTGTACGGCGAGGTGTTGATCAGTTAATTCAAAAAACATAATAATTTGATTTTTAATCGTAAATTAAAAAAATTAAGGCGAGGCAAAGGTAAGGTTTTTGGCTATAATTATGAATACCCAATTAAAGCCAACGAGTTTTTTATTTTTTGGAACAGAACTTGTAATATGCTTGTAAGAACTTACAATTGTTATGATTTTGGGCAGCAAAAAGATATTCAAGAATGGTGATATATGAAAAATACCATATTTGGTATATTTTTTGGCTTCTTATAATCACATAACTTTGTGGCTGTGATTGTGTGGATTTTTTACACATCAAGTAAAGGACAGTAATAAAATTAAGATGTAGTGCAGCATGATAAGAATTGCTGCGGTTTATTGAACAACGATTGTAATCTCAGTGAGTAACATTGGCGCATAATCTTCCGTAAAAGGAATTTTCCGACCTAAATAGCGTTTCTGCTATATTTTATTCCCTGAGTTTTTATTTTAAAAGTACCTTTTTTAATTGTTTTGATTGCAAAGCAAAATGGTACAATCGCTTTCTTTTCCTAACCAACGTGTGGAGTGCGAGTTCCTCCGTACGTTTCGTACTACAACTGCTATTCAGTTGTACAGTTTCGTTATATCAAGAGTTTAGTGCGTAGCATTAAACTTGTTGAGTATATTTCGTTCATTTATTTTATAACAAATTTTATAAATCTCATGAAGAATTTCAAACAAATGTTGGCATTGTTGGCAGGGATATTTTTCCTTGTTCAACAGAGTGCAAGTGCACAATGTCCTTTGGTGTGTAATGACCATGTAAATGTGTCATTATCATCGACGTGTTCTTACGCACTTCTTCCGCAAGATGTGCTTGAGAACTACGCAGCTGTTTCTACTGCATGTGCCCCTTTTACTGTTGAAGTAAAAAGAGCAGGTGTATGGGGTTCTGCAACGCTTACTGCAGCAGACCTTTGCCAAACGTTGGAATATCGTGTTTCTGGCGGTGGTAACACTTGCTGGGGTACGCTATTAGTAGAAGACAAAATTGCTCCTGCAATTACATGTACACCTGATGATATTCAGTGTTCGCAAGTAGCTGCGGTTATTGCTGCTGCTAATGGCAGCAACCCAATGACAGCATTAGCAGGGTTAGGCGTTTCGGTTGCTACTGCAACAACAGCAGCGTGTGGTACAGAAACTTGGTCTGTTCACGCAGTGGGTTTCAACCTAACAGATGCAATCTGTCAAAATGACAGAATTGAAATTACGTATGGCTTGACACAAACTTGTGGTGGTTTATCTGCTACTCCTTGTACGCAAGTTATTACAGTTACTCCACTTAGCTTAGAGGATGTTGACGACCCACTTGCTATAGTTGAACTGCCTTGTGGTGGAAACACTTCACCTTCAAATACAGGCAGCCCACTAATTGGTAGCACACCTTTAACGAATGGTGGTGTTTGTAATATCTTAGCTACTTATACGGACACACCTATCAATAATATCTGTTCTCCAGTAGCGGGTATGGGTGGCACTGCTACAAGCAATGCTTACAAAATCTTACGCGACTGGCGTTATTTAGACTGGTGTACAGGTGAAACTGAAACGTTTACGCAAGTAATCAAAATTCTTGACCAAGTTGCACCAACATTGGCTTCTTCTGTAACAACACAACCAGATTATTTCCGTTGTGGTGAGCGTGTAACTATTTGTAAGCCAACAATTACGGATGCTTGTACAAATGGTGCACAGTTCTTACCGGCTTCTTTCACAATTACTCCATCAGTAAGTGAATGTGTACAGCCGATACTTGCTACACAGTATGCTAATTTAGCTACTTACCTTTCAGGTAACTACAGCTCAATGATAAACATTGGAACTCCAACATCGGCGGCTTATTACAATGCTTCTACTAAGTGTTGGACATTATCACTTCCTGCTGGAAGTCACAGTATCACATATTCTACTGAAGATCCATGTGGAAATATTGGTACTTTGACACAAGCGTTAGTTGTTTCAGACAGAGTTGATCCAAATCCAGTAAGCCCAGAATTTTTACAAACTACATTGAATCCTTGGGATTGCCAATCTGATGTTTATGCAGCATCTTTCAACCAAGGTTCATGGGATAACTGCGGTATCATTAGATACGAAGTTCGTCGTCAAGCACGTAACGCAACTACAGGAGCGCCTTCATTCAACAGTGCTGGTCAACCGATTATGGAAAACTGGGCATCAGCGTCTGCTACTGCTCCTGCTGCAAACCGCGAATATGTACACGTTGATGGTTTAGAC
>JAGOHC010000201.1 GCA_017996375.1 Saprospiraceae bacterium
AATCAATAAAATTTGGAATGACTTCGATATGGTTTTTTATTTGAAAATAATCAATCGTTTGTTGTTTCAATGATTGTGAAACCGCCGTTACGCCATCCGATTTGTTTATTGAAAACGATACTACTGTCGAAAACGCAGGGTCAGAACCCACCAACGTAATGTCAGTGCCATGCAGGGTAGTAATTACCGGTACATAGCGTTTTTCTTCCATCAAAATTTTCTTCGCTATATACCCTACTGTAGCGTGGGGGATGGCATAATGTACGTGTAACAAATCTAGGTTTTCGTACTTTACTACATCCACTAATTTGCTTGTTAGTGATGAGTCATAGGGTGTGTATTCAAACAATGGGTAGTCAGGAATAGTAGTTTCGTGATAAAAAACATTTTCTTGAAATGGTGACAAACGCACTGGTTGGCGATAGGTGATAAAGTGTACTTGATGTCCTTTTTTTGCTAAGCCTTTTCCTAATTCGGTAGCGATAACGCCGCTACCGCCATACGTAGGGTAACAAACAATACCAATTTTCATATATTTCAATGCTTATATTGTAATAAATAGTATTAAAAAAAAGTTGTTATTTTCATAAACAGAAAAATCTGACATTAGTTTTTGCTTCGAACTAATGTTGCAGACTACTCTTACAAAAAATCAAGAAATGCTAAGATACGAGGGAGGATGCTAATAGTGTTGCTATTTTATTTTTTAAAGTCTCGAAATTTTGTTTTTGCATAACCGTATGCGGAAGTCGGACGTCAGCTTTGGAAAGCCCTAAGATGGATAAAGCTGCCTTTGGCCCAACCGGATTTCCATCAATAAACATAAGGGGGTAAATATCTAACAACAAGTTATTATAATGGCGAGCAGTTTCGTAATCGCCAGCGATGGCAGCATGTGCCATTCGGCAAAATTCTGTGGGGAAAACATTGGCTATTACCGACACAACACCATTACCTCCACTTGCAATAACAGGTAGAGTTAAAAAATCATCGCCCGAAAGGGTACAAAATGAATCGGGTTGCTCTTTGATGATTCGCATTATTTGCATCACATCATCGGAAGCATCTTTGACTCCTGCAAACTTTTTACTTGCTTTTGCTAATCGCAACGTTGTATCTGCGGTGATGTTTGAAGCGGTGCGCCCGGGCACATTATATATTAAAATAGGCAAAGGCGACTCGGCTGCGATTGCCATATAATGCTGATAAATACCTTCTTGATTGGGCTTTACATACGGAGGACTGCAAGCCATAATTGCGTCAATGCCATCAAAATTAAAGTGCTTGATTTTGGTTACAATTTCGGCAGTATTATATCCTCCAAACGGACCCGCAACGATGGGTAGGCGATCATTATTTATACGGATGACAAAATCCAAAACAGCACGTTGCTCTTCGAGTGAAAGCGAGGTGGTTTCGCCGGTAGTGCCCAAGGCTATCAAAAAATCTACACCACCTTGTATGACATGTTCGATAATATTTTGTAGGGCATTGAAATCAATTTTGTCATTGCTAAAAGGAGTAACTAATGCTACCCCGACGCCTTTAAATATAGTTTTTTTCATGTTGTTGGCTTGTAGTAAGTTTACTCATAAATAACTCGGCTTGGTGGATAAATTGCTCTACATCACGGCTATTGTTTAAGTCTATCAATAAATCGTAGCCCAAATTTTGTGCTTGGTAGGGGGCAACTTTCAGATGTGCTTGCGCTAATGTTGCTACGTATTCTAAAGCAGGTACGGCATCAAAACTCATATTAATAAGTATGTCGTATTGTGCAGAAAGGAATTTATCAATCGTATGTTGTTTAGGGACACCAAACCAGTTTAAGTCGTTTTTGTTGATATATTCGAAGGGAAGGGGTGCTTTTTCTTTAGCAGTTTGATTGATGTAGGCGAATATTTTTACAATCTTCCCTTTGCGCGTGAGCGTATCAGCATATTGAAGTATTTTAGATTGTAATTTCGTATCACTTGCATCAAAAAGTAAAGCTATGTATTTAGCAGCATCATACGATACTGCTTTTTTCTTGAATGAAGTTTTTGATTTTAATTGTTTTTTTACGGTGCTATTGTACACAAACTTCTTGAATGTGCTTAGGAGGCTCATAATATTCTATTTTATTTTAAGACATCATAGAAGCCCATGTTACTATATTTATTAATACGTGCTTCTATGCGTGTGTCGGCATCCATAGGTATCAATTCTAATAATTCCTTTTTAATATGTTTTTTCAATGTTTTTGCCATTTCCTCTGGTGCCGTATGTGCTCCGCCAAGCGGCTCTTTTACTATCCCGTCTATCAGTCCGAAAGCATACATATGATCGGCGGTAAGTTTGAGTGCTTCGGCGGCTTGCTCTTTGTAATTCCAACTATGCCATAAGATTGACGAACACGACTCGGGCGAAATAACGGAATACCAAGTGTTTTCTAACATTAGCACGCGATCGCCTAAGCCAATACCCAATGCACCGCCAGATGCACCTTCGCCAATAACCACGCACACGATGGGTACGCGCAGTTGTGCCATTTCAAAAAGGTTACGTGCAATAGCTTCTGCCTGTCCGCGTTCCTCAGCCTCCAAGCCCGGATAAGCCCCAGGCGTATCTATCAGGCAAACAATCGGATAATTAAAACGCTCTGCTAATTTCATTAAGCGCAAGGCTTTGCGATACCCGTCAGGATTAGCCATACCGAAATTGCGATACTGCCGCACTTTTGTCGTATTTCCTTTTTGGTGTCCCAGAACTACAACACTCTGCCCGTCGAAATTAGCTAATCCACCAACAATGGCTTTGTCGTCGCCTGTAAGCCTATCGCCGTGTAACTCGGTAAATTTTTTACATATTTCGTTGATGTAAAACAGGCTGTAAGGACGCTCAGGGTGGCGGGAGAGTTGCACACGCTGCCAACCCGTAAGGTTGTTGTAAATTTCCTTTCGTTTTGCTTTGATGAGTTGCTCCAAGTCTTTGGTCATGTTTGTCACATCCAAATTGCCCTGAACGCCAACATCTTTAATTTTTTCGAGTTGCTCATAAAGCACCTCTAATGGTTTCTCAAAATCTAAAAACGTCATAAAAAACGTTCAATTCGTTAAGTGGTAAAAAAGGTTATCAGATTGGTAAGTTTTGTCATTATTATTTTTCAAAGATAGCAAAACCTTATAAGAAAGTATCACAAAAAAGGCAGCGAAAAAAAATTATAAAAAATTTGATGCGTGTTGTTTGGAAAAAACAAGATAAGGCACTATATTTGCACTCGCATTTGTGAAACAATGCAAACGGTTTGGTAGTTCAGTTGGTTAGAATACGTGCCTGTCACGCACGGGGTCGCGGGTTCGAGTCC
>JAGOHC010000056.1 GCA_017996375.1 Saprospiraceae bacterium
TCATATTATCCTTGTTATACGCAACATTTGCTGTTTGTTGTACATCTCAGCAAAAGAAAGTAGATTTATTATTGTACAACTGCAAAATCCTTTCTGCATCTACAGATTTTAGCGATGGTTATTTCGTAGCTGTCAATGATGGAAAAATTGTATCATTTGGCAATCAAACTGAATTTGAAAAATGGCAAGTCTTAGCAAAAAATAAAATTGATTTACAAGGAAACTACCTATATCCGGGCTTTATTGAAGGGCACGGGCATTTTATACCATTCGGCAATAGCTTAATGACAATCAATTTAAGCGATACAAAAAATTGGGAAGAAGTCATTGACGCAGTTCATCAAAAAATCAAAGTTTCGCAAAACGGTGCGTGGGTTGAAGGGCGTGGATGGCATCAAGAAAAATGGAATCAGTTACCTAAAAATTTAATACGGGGCTACCCTACACATTCTGATTTAAGTGCGGTTAGTACCAACAACCCGGTAGTGTTGTATCATGCGAGCGGACATGCGCTATTTGCAAATAAGCAAGCGATGGATTTGGCAGGAGTGAGTAAGGAAACAAAAGACCCCGTAGGTGGTTTAATTGTACGTGACAATTCTGGCAACCCGACTGGAGTTTTTGAGGAAAATGCCATGGACATCATAACAAATCAAAAGGATGAATTTGCAAGAAAAATTGACCCCGAAGCCAACTATGACTTATGGAAACAGAAAGCACTTTTAGCGCAAGCACAATGTATTGAAAATGGTATTACTTCGTTTCAAGATGCTGGCACTTCGATAGAAGAAATCGCATTTTATAAAAGGTTTATCAAGGAAGGTAATTTGAAAATCAGAATTTCGGCGATGATTTATGATTCATTGCAAAATATCAAAACTGCAGGATTACCTATTATTGATTATGGAAATAATTTTTTGACTATTAGAGCAATAAAAACTTACATAGATGGCGCGTTAGGCTCGTATGGCGCGTGGCTCTTACAACCCTACACAGATAAACCAAATTTTACGGGGCAAAATACTACTTCTTTAGATACATTAAGAGCTTATGCAGAATTTGCAAAAGCGAATAATTTACAACTCTGTACCCATGCCATCGGCGATAAGGCAAATCGCGAAGTATTGAATATTTACGAGGCAGTTTTGGCAGGTGATAAAAGTTTGCGCTGGCGAATCGAACACGCTCAACACATACACCCATCAGATGTACCTCGCTTTGCGAAGCTAGGTGTAATCCCTTCTATGCAAGCTATTCACTGCACTTCAGATGCGCCTTTCGTGGCAAAGCGGTTGGGTGATGTTCGTGCACAAGATGAATCGTATTTATGGAACAGTTTGTGGCAGAGTGGTGCACTTATGGCAAATGGCACGGATGTTCCAGTAGAGGGAATCCAACCAATTCTGAATTTTTATAGCACCGTGACAAGGAAAAATAACAATCTCTTACAAGCGTTTTATCCTGAACAATGTTTGTCACGCAAAAATGCTCTGCTTTCAATTACACAAAATAATGCTTATGCTAGCTTAGAAGAAACCAAAAAAGGGAGCATCAAAGTAGGTGGATTTGCAGATTTTACAGTATTGGATACAGATTTGATAAATTGTTCAGAAGACCGTATTAAAACAGCAAAAATTATCCGAACAATCGTTAATGGAGTACTTTTGAAGTAGAAAATTACTAATTTTTATAGGAGATATAATAAACTGTAATTCAATAACTGCCTATTAAATCTTAGTGATATAAAGGAGTTATGTTGAGTAAAGCTATTAAATTTGAAATCCAAATTATTTTTTTAAAATTATTTAATAAAGTGACTTGAAAATTCTAAATAAAGTTATAACTTTGGCACACATATTGATTTTGTTATTTTGTGTAAGTTTTGGTTCATAAATTTTTATGTTTCTTGTCGCTCGTGATTTTATATCACGAGCTTTTTTTTCTATACCTGATTTAAGCCTACAATTCATTAATTTTCTCTATTCCTGTGTAATATTTAACAATATTATATTGTCACATCTTAATAATTTTTCATATTTTTGTTATCTGTTTCACCCAAGTTATACTATAATTAAACCATTAACAATTCTTTTATGAAAAGTAACATTTACACAATTATTACATTTCTGCTATTCACTTTTTATATTTCTGATGCTCAAAACCCTGCTAATTGCAGTGGTACAAGTACTGGTGCTTCCACTATTAAGGTATTAATTGCCGGCGATAGTTGGGCGCAGTATATGTGGGATGATGATGTACATAATGACGTCTTCAATCGCTACGGGCATGCTGATAAAAATATGTTGAGCGATTCTTACGGTACAACTTCAAATATCGTATTTGGTACACCCCCAAGTTCTACATCCACTTATGCTGTTTCAGGCAGCGAGGCTCGTCAATGGGTGAACACAGCAAGTTACCCTTATTTAGCAAATACTATAGCTGCTCTCAACGCTAACCCTAATGTTACCACTGTTGTATTAAGCATTGGCGGAAATGACGTGCTGGCTGGAAGGTCTGGCGGTGGTTGGTACTTGGGTATGGGTGCAACTGCAGAAGCAGCCTTTTTCAACACCCTTGTCAATAATGTAAGAACAATCATTGATGCCATATTAGCAGTACGTCCAAATATTGAAGTGCTTCTAAGTAGCTACGATTATCCAAATTTTAATACAACTTTTGTAGATTGTTGGATATATGCTTGTCCGAAACGCGATGATTTAAGTGATACCAATGGCGATGGCAGCATAAATGGCTCAGAGCATCTAATTACCGATGCAGAAATTAATCAAATGATGATTTTGATTGAAGACTATCGCGTTGCGTTAGTAAATAGCTATCCGAGCAGAGTATATTTTGATAATGCCGTTGGATTAATGCACTACTACTATGGCACAAACCCTAATGCCTCCGCAATTTTATCCCCGACACTACCTCATCCGTTACCAGTAAATCCATATACTGAAGGTGGCGACCCATTGCAACCTACATTGCGCGAAAATTTCAGAGCTTTTTATGATCCCATCCACTTAGATGCCGACGGGTATCAATTCAAAGTAAAAAATGAGGCTGATAATTACTTCTTTACACGCTATCGCAAGTCGCCAAATATCACCTATTTCAGTGAAGATGCCAACGATGGTTACATCAACGCCAATGGCGGCGCAGTTACAGAAACAGGCTTGCGTTTAGGTGATGCAGGCACATTCACTGCAGATGATTATTTTAGCATATTGTCATTCAATACAGCTTCATTACCCGATAATGCAGTTGTTACAGGAGCGAGTATTTATTTACACCGCAGTACGGCTTCTTCATTTTTCGGAACAGAAAGCAACCCGTTTGAAGCTAGCGATAAACGTTTAGTGGTTGATATAAAAAATGGATTTTTCGGCTCTGCTGTTAGCTTGGAATCTAACGACCGAACAGCGACGGCTTCCGCAAATGATGTAGGCTGTGCCATTGGTAATATGGATAACGATTTTTACGCCGTTCGAGTAGATGTTAACACCTCCTATTTAACAAACATAAATAAAACAGGTAGAACACAATTCAGAATGTCATTCACAAATCCAGATATTGGCAACGAGTATGTAAACTTATTTGATGGTAATGGCGATAGTGCATTTTCTCCAGAAGATGACCCAAATTCAATTACCGTTGTAAACGATACAAACCTTAACCAGTTCCAGTCTAGACCAGAAAATGAAGATACCGAAACTGCACATAATGAAATAGCTACAGAACGTAACCCTATTTTAGTTACACCTTATGCACATAACGGACTTTCAAAATATATGAACTCTCGTGCACCATTTATCGATATTTGGTACACCGTGCCGGCACCACTTGATTTAGTTAAATTTAGTGCGACACCACAAGGTAAAATGGTTCAGTTAGATTGGACGGTTGCCAACGAAACTGCCGTTGAAAAATATGTTATTGAATATTCTAAAGATTCGAGAAATTGGGTAGTAATTGGTGAGCAAGTTGCAAACAATATTAGCGCCGAACACAATTACGAATTTCTGCACACCACGCCGAAGGATGGTGCAAATTATTATCGTTTGAAGATGTTGGATACAGACGAAACTTCAACCTACTCAAAAGTTGAGTTGGTATATTTCAAACCGCAAACCAATGTGTTAGAAGTATATCCAAATCCATTTAGCAACTATATTCAGGTTGGTATTTATGCTAATGATGCTTCCGTAGCTCATGCCGTTTTGTATAATCAAATCGGACAAATCGTTGCTACAGAAACTTGGAATTTAAACGAGGGAATTCAGATAATTCCCATGCAATTTGAAAACAACTTGCCGAAAGGTTTCTACCTACTAAAAGTGACCGGTGACTCGTTGAATGAAGAAATTAAAATCATAAAAGAATAGTAAAACAAATTTTATAAAACCTCCGCAACTACAAAGGTGCTTCCTCCAACGTAAATAACATCATCGGGGGAAGCACTTTTTTTTGCCGCTGCCAAAGCTCTTTTTACAGAAAAATAAACCTTGCCGTGCAAGCCAAACGCACTCGCCTTTTCTTGCAACATCCTTGCTGCCATTCCTCTCGGAATGTTCGCCTTACAAAAATAATATGTTGCATTTTCAGGAAACAGTTGGAGCATTTTGTCTATATCTTTATCGTTCACCATTCCCATCACGATATGCAATTTTTTGAAAGCAAGCTGCCTCAACTGTAACATAACATATTGTAAACCTCCAACGTTATGTGCACTGTCGGCAATAATTAACGGTGTATCTCCTAATTGTTGCCAACGCCCCATAAATCTGGTGAGAGATTTTAATTGTGCCAGCCCAAATCGAATGTCCGAAATGTTTAATTTGATCCCCTGCTTTTGCAAAACATCTAATACAGCCAACACGGTTACGATATTTTTTGACTGATAATCACCACTTAAATTCACTGACAATTTATCATATTTTGGTTGTACGTCAAATACAATATTCTCAAAAGTTTGCTCAATAATTTTTGCCGAAAAATGTTTGTCTGCAAAAGTAATTGGCGCATTTAAAAGCCTCGCTTCTTGTTCAAAAACTGCTTTCACTTCCGATTGAGTTTCGCCAATTATCACTGGCGTATTGGGTTTTATTATTCCTGCCTTTTCGACAGCGATTAACGGTAACGTTTCGCCCAATAAGTTTTGATGGTCAAAACTTATATTTGTAATCACCGAAAGTAGTGGGTTTATGATATTCGTAGAATCCAATCTGCCTCCTAAGCCCGTTTCTACTACCGCAATATCAACTTGTTGCGAAGCAAAATAATCAAATGCCATCGCAACCCCAATCTCAAAGAAAGAAGGTTGGATTTTTTCAATATCTACTTTTAATTTTTCGATAAATGCCACTACATTTTTCTTGGGAATATACAATCCGTTGATGCGAATACGCTCCCGAAAATCTTTGTAGTGTGGCGAAATATACAATCCCGTTTTGAAACCATTGGCTTGTAATATGGCAGCCATCATATACGAAGTAGAGCCTTTGCCATTCGTACCGGCAATGTGGATGCTTTTAAATTTATGCTGCGGATTATCTAGTAATTCACATAATGCAAGAATGTTTGTTAGATCCTTTTTGAATGCGGCAGCACCAACTCGGTGAAACATAGGCAGCTTTTCAAATATATAGTCGAGCGTTTGAACGTAGTTCATAATTGCAATTTCGTTTTACGGAAGTAAAAATACATTACATATTGCAAAGTTGGTTTACACATTCGTTTTTTAATCATATATTTGCAGTTCATTCTAATCGTATAATTGTTTAAAATATGAGTACTGAAAGTGCAAGCGAATCGCTGAATTTCATCGAAGAAATTATCGAAAATGACATCAAAAACAATAAAAATGGTGGCATAATTCACACGCGCTTCCCACCGGAGCCAAACGGATATTTACATATCGGTCATGCTAAATCTATCTGTTTAAATTTTGGATTATCACAAAAATATGGCGGAAAAACCAACCTCCGCTTTGATGATACTAACCCTTCAAAAGAAGAAGTTGAGTATGTAGATGCTATCCGTGATGACGTGCGATGGTTAGGGTTTCAATGGGATAATGAATTTTATGCTTCTGATTACTTTCCAGAGTTATTCAATTTTGCAGTAACGCTCATTAAAAAAGGATTAGCTTACGTGGACGATTCTACGCCTGAAGAAATAGCTGCACAGAAAGGTACGCCTACAGAGCCGGGTGCTCATAGCCCATTTCGCAACCGAAGCATAGAAGAAAATTTGGACTTATTTGAGCGCATGAAAAACGGCGAGTTTCCTGATGGTGCAAAAATTCTGCGGGCAAAAATTGATATGGCTTCGCCAAATATGCACTTGCGCGACCCTATCTTATATCGTATAAAACACGAAGACCATCACCGCACGGGCGACAAATGGTGCATCTATCCGATGTACGATTTTGCACATGGGCAATCAGATGCTATTGAAAAAATAACGCACTCTATATGTACTTTAGAATTTGAAAATCACCGCCCTTTGTACGATTGGTTTATTGAAAAATTGGAGTTGTTTCCGTCACATCAATACGAATTTGCTCGCCTCAACCTTAATTATACGGTAATGAGTAAGCGCAAACTTCTACAGTTAGTTAATGAAGGCTATGTGTCCGGTTGGGACGACCCTCGCATGCCAACCATCTCTGGGCTGAGGCGGCGTGGATATACGCCGGAGGCAATTCGAAATTTTGCACATCGCGTAGGTGTTGCACGGAGAGAAAATATTATTGATATTGCTTTATTGGAGTTTAGTATTCGAGAGAATCTCAATAAAATTTGTCCGAGAGTAATGGCAGTTTTGCATCCACTAAAAGTAGTTATTTCCAATTACCCAGAAACGGTGGAGCATCTCGAAGCTGAGAATAATCCGGAAGATGAAAATGGTGGCACACGAACAATTCCATTCAGCAAAACGCTGTTTATTGAACAAGAAGATTTCAACGAAAATCCGCCAAAAGGTTATTTCCGACTTTCACCGAATGGGATGGTGCGTTTAAAAAATGCATATATCATTCGTTGCGATGAGATTATTAAAGATGGCGAAGGAAATATTTTGCAGTTAAATTGCTTCTATTTTCCAGACAGTAAAAGTGGTAACGACACATCTGGAATTAACGTAAAAGGAACGATACATTGGGTTTCTGCAAATCATGCCATAGAAGCAGAAGTCCGTTTGTACGATCGGTTGTTCGATCACGAAGCGCCAGATTCAGATAAAGAGAAAAGTTTTATCGAATTTTTAAATCCAAACTCCTTAACCGTCATTACAGGAGCCTTACTTGAACCCTCTTTGTCAAACGCAAATAAAGGCAATTCATACCAGTTTATACGTAATGGTTATTTTTGTGTGGACAAAGATAGTACACCCACTCACTTAGTATTCAATCGAACGGTTACGTTAAAAGATGGTTGGGCAAAAAAAACAAAATAATTATGAACAAAGCATTTTTAGTCGCAATACTATTTTTATTTTCAACTTTACAGTTGATTAGTCAAATTAAATATTCGTATGTAGAAGATAGAAAATTTCTTGACCCTACCGATTTGCTGGGCTATAATTTTCGACCTAATAAATTAGAAATTAAAGACGAAAGCGAGCAAGAGCTGCCCGAAGGCAGCTACTCGTTTGGTATCACACAGAATAATTTGTATGTGGATGGCAACGATATTAAAGGTGTGTATAACATCAACAATATCAATCCGACAGAATTTGGGTATCAGCTATTGCTGATGAATGCACGCGACCCTCGTATTCAAGGGCATCTGAAAATTATCCTCAATGCTAAAAAACAAGTTGCCGCTTTGATATTTCGACGTACTCAAAAAGAGAAAGAAATGATTTTTGAGCTGCCCGAATTATCTGAACATCTCGACAAACAAGAAAGTGATTTTTTTACGGACAGAAATGAGTTAATGATTGTTGACAAAGATTCACTTTGGGGAAAATCAATCCATCCCTTTTTACGCATCCATTTAGACCAAAACATTCAGGAACGTTTGCAAATAGCCGATAGTACTTCTATACAATTCATTGAAGTTGTTACTATTATAGATAAAACAAAAAAGAAGAACAAAAAGAAAGAGGAAGTATTAGACAGCCTTTCGGCAGATGTAGATACTTTAGTGATGGACTCCACAACGATAAAAAAGAACCAAAAAATCATCAAAGAACATTTTGTGAAAATTCGCTCCATTTTAAAATACGATGATGGCACTTCTGAAGATAAAACTTGGGAGTTCCCTATAAAAAACATTGATTGGAAGGAAGATGCCAAAGCCATTGACGACCGCTATCAAATCAGTCTGCAGGGCAGTAAAGGCGAAGAAATTTTTATCTATCTGACTGACAAAAAAAAGGTAAGTTACATAGAAGCCATTGACAAAGTTTTTCTGATGCGCGGGTATTAGCACTTCATATGTTTTTATTCACGCAATTTAAAAGGAATCCAAAACTGATATGTCTCTAACTATTTACTCTAGCGAGTATTTTATGCAACAAGCCGTATTGGAAGCGCAAAAAGCTTTTGCCATCGGCGAAGTTCCGGTAGGTGCTGTGATCGTTTGCCAAAATAAAATAATTGCACGAGCACACAACCAAACCGAGCAACTTTGTGATGTAACGGCACACGCCGAAATTATGGCAATCACTACTGCAACACAATATCTCGGCAGTAAATATTTGGCGGAGTGCAGCTTGTACGTCACCTTAGAACCATGCTGTATGTGCGCTGGAGCATTAGCGTGGGCACAAATTGGAAAAATAGTATATGGTGCACCCGATGAAAAACGAGGATTCATGCGTTATGGACGAGCGTTGTTACATCCAAAAACAAAAGTTGAATACAGTGTGATGATGGACGAATGTAGCGGTGTTCTAAAGCGCTTTTTTTTACAAAAACGATGAGAAAGAAAAATGGCAATAATCGAGATTTGTAGTTTATTATTTGACAATTAAAATTAGATTAAAATTCCACCCTCAAGCGAAGGTTTATACGGCGCGAGGTTAAGTAATTCGGGATAGCATACTGCGAATTATACACCGTTTTTATCCATGTGTTAGATGCCACGTTCAGCACTTTTAGCAAGTTGAATACTTCTAAACTGAGCCAAGTATTCCGAGTAAAGCGCAAAGGATGTTTCGGTCTGCGTTCACGCCAGCTGTCTTCCCAAAATTTAGCAGAAAAGCCAATATCAACACGATGATAGGCTTGAAAACGATAAGTGTTTCTGTAAATTTCGTTATTACCTAATATGCCATACGGAAGCCCAGTTCCTAATGTTAGATTCAGATTCATTTTCAGGTTTTTATTTTTGGGTAAATAATCTTGAAAGAAAATAGCAAATGTAGCAAATTGATCAGTAGGGCGAGGCACGTCATTTACCAAAATTGAATCTGGTTTACCAAACTCGCGCTTTAGATGTTGAATACCATCTAACCTTTCGCGGGCACGCAAAAGCGATAAATTTATCCATGATTCAGCCCCAGGCACGAACTCTCCATTAAGTCGCATATCCAATCCTGCAACATAACCGATAGCATTATTTTTCCCGGCATAGCGGATGCGAACATTATCTACATCGTATGAAACTAAATCCCACAGTTTTTTATAATATGCTTCAGTAATAAACCTGAATTTTTTTGGTGTGTTTTTTCCTAAATAAAAATCATACGTTATACCACCAAGTATGTGCATTGATTTTTGTGCCTGCACATCGTGATTAACGATACCTTGCAGATTTCGCAACTCTCTATAGAATGGTGGTTGATAATACAGCCCTCCCGCAAGCCGATACGATATATCATTCTTTTTATTTAGTGGCTGATATAATAATTGTACGCGAGGCGAAATTACAGTTTCTTGGTTGAGCGTCCAATGTTGTGCACGCACGCCTACTGTTGCTTGCAACTCATATTTTTCGCGTTTTTTATACGTATAAGTGTCTTGTACATAAGCACTTATACGTTGAGATTGCAAACTATTTTGCGTTTTTAAAACATTGCGAAGTTGGAGTATTTCAGGATTATAGGGTAGTGAATAAAGTGCAGAATCTAAACGCTCCCATTCATTTAATTTATCGAAAATATCTTCGTGCTGAAACTTAATACCCGATTGCAAAAAATGGCTACTTTCGTTATTGTTGCTTTGCAACTCAATACCACCTTTTACTTCTGCATTTGCAACTTGTGCCGTCAAATAATTGCGGACGTATTGATGCTGCGTACCCGTACCTAAAACAGAAACAATTTCTCCAAAATTATTGCTGCCTATATTTGATTCTATTTCACCTAAAATATAATCGCCGATAATATCAAAGCGTTCATTTTCTTTACTCAGGTAAGTAAATGTTAAGAATTTAATGAAATAAGGATTGCGTTTTCTGTTTGGCAAATAAGTTAATGAAGCTCCGCCCATTTGCGTTTTGAAGTCATCAATTTCGCCCCCTTCAAAAGCAGTTCTGAGAGATAAGGCAAAGTCTATTAAGCCGGAGGCTGTACTACGAGAAATTGGAGTGAATTGATACACGCTTGAATTGTAATTACCAATCAAAGCTACTTGCCAATCTGAGTTTATATCATAAGTCACATAACCTTGAAAGTCAAAAAAGTTAGGTGTGTATTCGCCTTTCACATCCAAAGAGCCTAATAAATATTGCGTAGTTTTATAACGCGCACCCAACAAATAACGCACCTTGCGATAATTATCTTTTGCCGTTCTAAAACTGCCTTCCAAATGTGCCGTTCCTCCTAATAAACTAACAGAAGCAGAGGCTCGCAGAGAATCCGGACGCTTATAGCGAATATCTAACACGGAAGACATTTTATCGCCATATTGTGCCTGAAAACCGCCTGACGAGAATGACAAATCGCGCATGAGATCTATGTTTGGGAACGTTAATCCTTCCTGCTGACCGGTACGAATGAGTTGAGGACGATAAATTTCAAAGTCATTGACATATACTAAATTTTCGTCATAATTTCCACCACGCACATTGTATTGCGAACTCAGCTCACCGCCAGTACCACTACTTGTACCTAAAGCAATACTTGGTAATGCACTTTCAAAGTTGCCACTAACTGATGGTAGAAGTTTGAAAGCTTCAACTTTTTCGCGGATCAGACCTTTATCATCAATTCTGCTTTCGCGGATTTCAATTTCAAACTTACTTTCTTCAAGGGATAGTTGAACGGCTAAGGTTACAGTTTCATCGGGTTTGAGTGTTAAGGTAGTTCTACCCTCTTTATAACCTAAGCGTGAATAAATTATCGTAATTTTTTTATTAGCAGGCACAGTTAATTTGTATGCACCATCCAAGACGGTTTCGGTGGCAAATGTTGTACCTTGCACATACACATTTGCAAAATCAACAGGCTGACTATTTGAAATATCAGTTACTGTTCCGACAATGGTAGCCGTCTGTGCAAGTACCTTCAAACTTAGAAGTTGAAATACAATAATCGGCAAAATTTTATCTGACAAACTCTGTGAAAATTTAATCATTTTTCGTCTTTTTTAAGCTACAATCTGTAATGAATAAATTAAAATTGTAACATTCATTTAGCTTACAAGTATAAGGTTTATTTATTTTAATAACTTCAATATGAGAGAGCAGTTATTAGCTGCAAGCGAACAATTTGGCACTCCTCTTTATGTGTACGACTGTGAGCATATTCGCCAACAATATAAAAAATTAAAAGATGCATTTATCGAAATTCCATTAGCCATCAATTATGCTTGTAAAGCTAACTCTAACGTAAATATTTTAAAATTGATACATGATTTGGGTGGCGGAATCGATGTTGTTTCTCTAGAAGAACTTGAGTTAGCAAAAATTGCCGGATTCCCTCCCGAAAGGATTCATTTTACTAGCAATGGTGTACCTTTTCATCAAATAATTGCTGCTATAAAGGCTGGTGCTCACATCACTATAGATAATTTGCCACAGTTAGAGCAACTCGGGATGCAATTTGGCTCAACCTATCCTGTCATGTTGCGCCTTCAACCAAATATATTAGCAGGTGGGCATAAAAAAATATCTACTGGACACAAAGCCTCAAAATTTGGAATCTCGATTCTACAACGAGATGAGTTGCTAAAAATTATTGACACCTATCAAATTAACATCGTTGGTATTCATATCCATACAGGTTCTGATATTTCTGAAACTGTTGTTTTTAAACAAACGGTGAGCGTATTACTAGAATATGCCGAGTTGATTTCCTCTGTTAAAACAATTGACATTGGCGGTGGATTCAAAGTACAATATCACAAAGATGACCACGAAAGTGATATGGAAAATTTAGGAAAAATTATCAAACAAGAATTAAGTGAATTCGAGAATAAACACAAGCGCCGACTAAATTTGATTATCGAACCCGGTAAGTACCTTTTAAGTGGCGCAGGTTATTTTTTGACTACGGTGAGTTTAGTAAAAAAAACTCCCTTCATAACATTCGCATTTGTAAATAGTGGATTTAACCACCTGATACGCCCGATGATGTATGATGCTTACCATGAAATTGAAAACCTCAGCAACCCAGACGATAAAGCATTGAAATATGATGTGGTTGGATATATTTGTGAAACTGATACTTTTGCAACAAATCGTAAAATTTCAAAAATCAACACAGGCGATATTCTATGTTTCAAAAATGCGGGAGCATACGGGTTTTCTATGGCTTCACAATATAACAGCCGCTTCCGACCTGCAGAAGTGATGCTTAACGATGGTAATATTGTGTTGATTCGCAAGCCGGAAGAAATTGAAGATTTGTTGAGAACCCAAATAATTAAAAGTAAAATTTAATACATTGTTAATGTAATCACAATAGCCTTACATTGTATAATAATTTTTGCAAATTTGTGTTAGGAATATCAAATTGGGTACAGAAGACTAAATTTGCCCAATACTATATCCTAATTATATAAAATCATTTTTAACAAAAAATCTATTAAAAAATGCGTAATTTCCTTCTAATTATTGTCGCATTTGCAGCTTTTTCTTTAACTAGCTGTAAAAAAGCACCTAAGCTATTAACTGCTGAAGAAATCAGCAGACAAACAGACTCTTTGTACACCAGTACTATTGCAACGTTGGGACCTCAATTAGATGAAATGTGCCAATCGCAAATGGATGCATTGGTAACAGCAAAAGCTGATTCCATCGTAACAGCAAGAGCAGCTGAAATGGCAACCACTAAAAAGTAAAATTTAAGTCTTCATTCAATCATTAAAAAAATTATTGTAATAATATGAAAAAGATAACTTTAGTAATCGCTGCTGCACTTTGTGGTGTAGCATTTTACACACTAACCGCATTTGACGGTCCAGCAAGTCCTGAATTACAAAAACAATTAGATGGCATCAAAGCTGCTGTTGATACAAAAGTTTCTGATTTCACTGCACAAAAAGAAGCCGAATGTCAGGCTATAGCACTCGAAAAAGCAGCAGTTAAAGCTGACTCAATAATGTTAGCCGCAAAGGGTAAGAAAGGCATTATTGCACCTAAGCCTAAAACTAAAACAAAAAAATCGGTAAAACCTACTACTACCACGGCTCCTCCGACTACAACTACAACAGGTCCACAACAACCGACAAGAGTTGAGGGCAATAACGGTAAAAAAGGCGGTGGCGAAGAAGCAGTAAATACAGGCAAAAAAGGAGCTGAAGAAGCTAAATCAGCCACAGATCCAACACAAGGTGTAAATAAAGGCAAGAAAAAAGGTTAATATCATTGCTTATAACAAAAAAGGCGCAAGATTTCCATCTTGCGCCTTTTTTGTTCATTCAACTGTCATTCTATAAAAAAGCAAATGCCATACAAGTTTGACATCTGCTTTTGAATTTAGATTATTAGAAACTCACACGGAGTTTTTAGTAATAAAAGCAATAAAAATTATTGCTTAGTGAAAACTGCAGTACAGTTATCCGTTACAGTACCTGAACCAGGATTGTACGTAGCTGTGTACGCAATAGTCATTTTGTTTGTTGTAGCATCGTAAGTTCCTGAGCCGGAAAAAGTAGTAGAACAAGTAACTTGGCTATCAATTGTTACATTTTTGCCATTTATGCTCGCAGATACTATATAGTCGCCTGTGCTACAATCATAGTTACCTAAATTCGTGATATTAATTTTGGTAATATCTGATACAGAAGCTGTAACAGTACTTGAATATTCTGGTACGGCAGCAGGACAAGTTTCATTAACTTTGTACAATCCTACAAATTTAAGATTAGACAAAGTATTGCACTGACCATTTGCATCTAATTCGTAGCCAACATCGCAAGTACAGTTTCCTTCAAAGCAATCGCCGTGTGTACCACATTCTTTATTCTTACAAGGGTCTGATTGACAAGATTGCGTTGTAAGCGTCAGCACTAAAGCAGCAACTGCGAATAAACCTAAAAATACTTTTTTCATAATTGGTTGATTTTTTTTAAATTTAGTAATTAAGTTTGAAGCAAAATTAAGAATCCAAAATTAATAATCTCGGATTATATGGAATAATTTATAAATATAATTAATAAATAATACGCTGTATTAACGCAAAAGATACTAAAACGCTGCGTGAATTTTTACATGTCATACTACATTGTTAATCAACAATTAACGATGTTCTGTCAAGGAATTGTTGTTGAATATTCGCTGGTATTGTTCGGTATTCGTACTGTTGATTGCGTAATTGCGGTGTAAAACCTACCTCAGTAATTGCTTTTTGAATGCCATCAGCAGTAAAGCGAAATGCAGCACCCGCAGCAGATACAACGTTTTCCTCAATCATAATACTTCCAAAATCGTTGGCACCAGCGTGCAAACAAACTTGTGCGGTAGGTTTACCAACTGTCAGCCATGATGCTTGAATATTTACAATATTAGGCAACATAATTCGACTCAAAGCAATCATACGAACATACTCATCGGCAGTACAAGTATTGCGGGCACGTTTCAAGCGATGTAGCAACGTCCCTTCATCCATAAAGGGCCATGGAATAAAAGCCAAAAAGCCTTTTGATGTAGTTGGTTTCTCTGATTGTACTTGTCGGATAGCAGCAAAATGTTCCATCCGTTCCATATTAGTTTCGATGTGCCCGAACATCATCGTGGCAGAAGTGGTCAAATCCAATTTATGTGCTTCGCGTATGATGTCTAACCATTCTTGAGCTCCACATTTCCCTTTAGAAATAAGTCGGCGCACACGGTCATTTAAAATTTCAGCACCAGCACCCGGCAACGAGTCTAAACCTGACGCTTTCAATGCTGCTAAGACTTCGTAATGAGTAAGTTTATCCAATTTGGCAATGTGTGCAATTTCGGGAGGACCCAAAGCATGTAATTTCAAATTTGGATATAATGCCTTTAACTCACTGAACAATTCGGTGTAGAATGTTAATCCCAAATCGGGATGATGCCCACCTTGCAATAAAAGTTGTTCGCCTCCAAAGCTAAAAGTTTCATCAATTTTTTCGATGTATTCTTTTATTGTGGTAACGTAAGATTCGGTATGATTCGGGCGGCGATAAAAATTACAAAATTTGCAGTTTGCAATACAAACATTTGTTGTGTTGGCGTTGCGGTCAATAATCCACGTCACTACATTATTCGGAACGTGGTGCTGGCGCAAGGCATTTCCCACCCACATAAGGT
>JAGOHC010000202.1 GCA_017996375.1 Saprospiraceae bacterium
GAATGGGTACTCCTTGTCGCACTTCTTCGAGCGCCTTCAATTGCGTTTCATGGACCGCTTTGAGTTTAGTGCCGGTAGTGTTAATTTCTTCCAACTTAGCAAGCCTTCCGTTATTTTTTACAATATACTCCTCTCTGGTTAGGTTTAATTGCGCAATCTTTTCGGACTTGTATACATTGAAATTGGACGTTAGCGATGTTTCTATATCGACTACATTATCCAATGGGCGCTTGCAGGCATAGCACTTATACTTATCATCAGATATTATCAACTTCTCGTTGGATACCGCCTCTATCTGCTTGTCTATGTCTTCTATACTGCTCTCTGCGGCCTTGTATTCACGCATAATAAGTGCGTAGTTGTTCCTTTCAGCCTCAATTTTACTTTGTGTTTCGGATGCGGCAATTCTTTTTTCCTCAACTATAGAAGCATGGTTGCGCTCGGCAGTTGCGCGACCTTCGTTTATCTTGTTGGTTATTTCTGCAGACTTTTTCCGCAGTAAGGTTAATTCACCGTATGCTGCTATGAACGATTGGTTTTCGGCATCTATGGCCTCTATTGCCGATAGTTTGTTGTCGGCAATCTTTTGAATTTCGGCATTAGATATATCTGCATGCGATTGCCAGTAGTCAAGACTTTCGCTCGTTTCGGGCTTACCTCGCCTTACCTCGTCAATCCTTATTTCATATTGCGAAAGCTCTGATTTTATTTTTGATATTTTCGCTGCCAACACCTTTTTGGTCGCCTCGATATTTGATTGGTCTACACCATCCGGCAATGGCGCATTAACATCGAAAACATCTATCAGTTCATTCAGTATCGCCAGTTGGTCATTCCACTTCATACTGTTGAAGTGTAGCGGATTTGTAACTAATTTAAATTTTCGCTCGTCAATGATGGCCGAAATCTGCTTGGTATATTCCGTTACCTGCATCGGCACTTCGTTAATAAAGCATTGTGTCTCGTTACCTGTAAACTCCTCATTGCCGACACCTTTTTTCTTAGTCCATTTCTCAACCAGGCTTTTGCGAAACACCATGTCCCTGCCATCATCCATACCAAGTGTTAATTCAACTTCGTGTGGTATTTTAGGAATGGGGTTGTTGTCAGAATCGTAAGTCTTGATGCTGAAATCTTTTTGGTCTACGCTGTTTTTGCCGAACAAAACCCACATAAATGCATCCAGCAATGTAGTTTTGCCGGTTTTGTTTGCACCACGTATATCGACTACATGTGAATCGAAGAAGTACTCTCGCGATTGCGCCCCTTTAAAGTTCAGAAGTTTAATTCTTTTTAGAATCATTTTCTTACTTTTTTATAGGTTCTTATTATGGCAACACTGGCTAATTTAGCCTTACTTACCATTGTTTTTTCATGTTCGGCATCCAATATTATAGACGCTTCTTCATTAATTCTCACTGGCGGTATCGATGCCGCCAATACTTTTTTCGGTTCCTTCATTATTATTATTTTTTATAAAATGTATCCCTTCTCCATTTACAACAATGCAATTTAACCCCGGAAACAATGATTGGTACAAATCCGGTTGCAGAGGCTCCCATGCTGTTTTGTCAAAAACAATATCTTGTCCGGCCTCTATATCGCCACCAGATAGCATCACCACACCTTCGGTGTAGGTCTTTTCCATCTCGTCAATTTTGGCAAGTTGGCGATGCACCAGTTTTTTAACGTTGTATTTTGCATCAATTTCAAATGATGCCTCCGAAGTTTCTTCGGTCGTTAGGTCGCTTATAAGTATGATACCCGATTTGGTTTTTATTTCCGGCACGTATGGCGACACCAGATAATAACCCTCACGCATTTTTGTTTCACCGTTTCTTGTGTAGCAAAATACACATTCGTCAGTAAGCCAAAGCATGCTGTTATAAAACATGCCATTAACAGTAAAGCTGTAGGAATAATACACCACATCGCCCACTTTAAATTCACTGCGTTCTGCTGCCTCCACTACCGTGCCGCGTACAGATGCATTTTGCGCCTCTGTTCCGTTGTGAACATGTATCAACTCAACGCCTGCAAGATTTATGCGGTCGTTCTGCACAGGGTCAACCAATATTCTTTTACCGAGTAATTTCATAGCTCAAACTTTTCAAATAATTCGTGTATGTTTTCCTTTTCCTTCAATACCGCAATCATTTCGTCATTGGTTATTGGATATAATGCAGCCTTGTTGTCGATAGTTTCGTGCACTTGGCATTTATCAAAACTGCGCATCAATTCCTTTATACCATCAATGGTGACATGCTCCGATTCGGCAAGTGTACCGGATATGTACTGCTGTGTGACTTTAATACTAACATTATTGTGCTTACCGCGATTTACTAACTCCTGTAGCCCGAACTTTATGGTTTCCATGTGTGGAAACTCCGTAGCAATCCGCGCCCTGCGTTGGGCAATAAACTTGTCGTCTCGCATGTAAACTGCAACCTTATAGTGTTTATCAAACAGCAAATACATATCCATAGCGCAAACATACACTATAGATACACATGTTAGCATGTGTTCACATTATTTTATCAACAAGTTATCAACTATCGTTTCTCAATATCTTCTGGCGAAGCATTGATAAAATACTGTTGTTCGTATTTTACTTTGAACAATGGGTCGGCTTTTACTAACGCCCTAAGCGCTTTAATAGCAAGCCTTAGCGCAATCATATCATCGTTGTAGCTTGCCGCCCACACGTTGAATATTGCCGATTTTTGCTCCTGCGTTAATTCGCCACTTTTCAACTTAATTTTATCTTGTTCAGTTAATTTTGGGCTGCCTTCCATTTTATCCATGTAGGATTGTATGGCATCAATTTGCTTGGTTGTCTTTGTCATAGTAGCTTTGGATACTTGGCTAAGTACACCCATGCCGGCTATATACAAATCTGCAGGAGACGCATTTTCCCTTGTGAGGCTAAGGTCGTTTAATTTCCCTTTGTTGTCGTTTATTGCTATATTAGCCTTGTCGTAGAATGAATTACTAAGCTCTCCGCTAAAGAAAAACCTATCATTAACCTGTGTTGGATTGTATAAGTCTAATTCATCCTTTGCACCGAACGCATATTCGCCAACTTCTATAATCATCTTCACGCCACGCCCTGTTTTTTGGGTGATGTAATAATCTAGCGTTTTTGGCGACCAATCGAAAACCTTTGCCAATGCCTTAGCCGTTTCGGTGGTGTACTTATCGTATTGATACTTCGCTTGCCAAGTACTCATATAGTTAGGTATAATTGGCATTTCGGTAGGGTACGTTTTCATTCCGTTAATTACTTCCACTTCTGTCTTGCCGGCCGTTGGAATAAGTGACGATATAAAGG
>JAGOHC010000057.1 GCA_017996375.1 Saprospiraceae bacterium
GGGTCTGAAAGCGCATCAAAAGTATTGCCCTCTGCATCAGTTTTTACTACAGGCAGCGGCTTCAGCGATTTTCCTAACAATTTAAGTTCCTTTACTTTAAGGGTAATTTCACCTGTTTTTGTTAAAAAAGTATCACCTGTTACACCGATAAAATCGCCAATATCCATTAATTTTTTAAAAACAACATCAAATAATGTTTTATCATCAGTTGGGCAAATATTGTCCTTACCAATATATAATTGAATACGCCCTGTTTGGTCTTGCAATTCTGCAAAAGCAGCTTTACCCATTTCTCTGGTCATCATAAGCCTTCCGGCTATAGAAATGTGTTGATAATTAGGCACATTTGGATTGAAGTTATTTTTAATATCATTAGCATAGGCAGTAACTTCCCAAGTTGCTGCTGGAAAAGGATCAATTCCTAATTCGTTTAAAGCGGCGAGACTTTCTCTACGTAAAATTTCCTGTTCGGATAAGTGTTGCATTTTAAAAAATTGTAATTCTATTAATTTGATTGGGCAAAAATAGGAATGAATTGTGGATGCACTATATTATTTCACAAAAATATTATACAACTTCTCCGCCGCAACTTGAGCCTCCGTTTGCGGTACATCCAAAACAATGTTGATTTACAACAATTTTTCGATTCAATAATTCGATGGTGTTGAAATTGCGGATGTGATAGTTAGGAGTAGCAATTTTTAAATCTAACATTTGGTTAAAATCACAATCGTACAAATAACCATCCCAACTTACAGAAATCATATTTCGACACATCAAGCTTTCTAATGTATGTGGATTAAAAGATTGCACTAATTTTTCCATATAGTTTTCGAAGTTTCCACTTATTTGTAGGTATTCTAAAAATCGACTAATTGGCATATTGGTAATGGTAAACAAATTATTGAAATGGATACCAAAATTAGTGTGTAGCTTTTTCTTGTATTGTTGCTCCAACTCTACTTGAGATGCCGGTAAAAATGCACCTGATGGATTGTACACTAAATCTAAAATCAGTTTGGTGTTTGACATTCCATAACCTACTGAATTCAATTTTTTTAAAGCAATGATACTGTCATCGAAAACCCCATCGCCACGTTGACTATCAGTTCTAATTTTTGAAAAATAAGGTAAGGAAGATATGATATGGATTTGATGTTTTGCATAAAACGCTGGTAAGTCGTTATACTTCGGATTTGACACGATAATGGTTAAGTTGCAACGCACAATAATTTCTTTGACGAATGGTTTTGCAGCTGTAATAAACCAACGAAATTTAGGGTGCATTTCAGGCGCGCCACCCGTAATGTCTAAAGTGGAGAAATTGTTTTCTTTTAAAATTTTTATACATATTTCTAAATTCTCTTCCGACATAAGTTCGGTAACTCTATCGGGTCCGGCATCTACATGGCAGTGAGCACAAGATTGGTTACATAGTTTTCCAATATTAATTTGTAGTGTTTTAATCGAAGAAGGTGTAACAGCAACAAAACCAACATTTTTTAATTTTTCACTAAAACGAATGAAATCGTGGTATATAGCGTTATTTAAAACGTTTAATTGAAACGCTGGTTTTGCCAAATCTGCATGACGCAGTTGAAGAGATTTGCTGCGCTGTTTTATAGACATAAAAAGGTTAAGTTGATTGAGGAATTATTCATCCCAAACATCTTCATTGTGTTCCATCTCGCTATCTTCATCAATATCAATTTTCTGGTGCTGTATTATATCAGCTTCTGTTGTAACACTACCTTTTGTTTGTTTTAAAGCAGATTCGATTTCAGCCAGTTTTTCTTCTTCAGTAAATGCCTTTTTATTCATTCCATCTTTACGCATTGCAATATAATTGCGCCATTTTTCGAGAGCTTGTGTAAAATCTTCCGGCAGCTCAGATTCAAAAAATATTTCCTGTTCTGTTCGAGGATGAACAAATCCTAAAGTTTTGGCGTGTAAGGCGTGTCGATCAATTGTTTTAAAGCAATCAAATACAAATTGGCGGTATTTTCCATAAATTGTGCCTTTCAAAATATGATGCCCTCCATATCGTCCATCGTTAAATAATGGATGCCCCAAATGTCCCATGTGAATTCTTATTTGATGAGTACGACCTGTTTCGAGGCGACATTTTATCAATGTTACATAATAAAATTTTTCAATCACTTCAAAATGTGTTACAGCGTGCTTACCACCTTCTTCGCTATCTTCAAAGACACGAATATTTTTATGATTGAAAGGGTCTCGTCCAATTTTGGCAACAATAGTACCTTTGTCCACTTCAGGCTCACCCCAAACTAAAGCGTAATATTCTCTACGAGTGGTGTGATTGTAAAATTGGCGTGCGAGGTTAGATAGTGAATATTCATTTTTGGCAACCACCATTAAACCAGAAGTATTTTTATCTATGCGATGCACCAAGCCGGGTCTGTCAGCTGTGTTACCCTGAAGTACAGGAAGCATTTTATCTTGCATATAATATAACAACCCGTTGATTAAAGTTCCATTCGGGTTCCCGTTACCTGGATGCACTACTAATCCGGCAGGTTTGTTCAAAACAATTATATCATCATCTTCAAATATTATGTTGAGAGGAATATTTTCGGGTAATGATTTTCCTTTATAGTCCGGATCGGGACGAGGAACAATCAAGTAAAGTTCATCGCCTGGGCGTACTTTGTAGTTTGCCTTAACGTGCTTGTCATTAACCATGACAGCGCCTGTTTTAATGGCATTCTGAATCTTGTTGCGAGAAATATCGGCAACTCTATCCATCAAATATTTATCAATCCTTAGAGGTATCTGGTGAGGGTCAATTAATAATCTACGGTGGTCATATAAATAAACAAAATCACTAATTTCTTCAGAAAGGGTTGCATTAATATTTTCAGGAATTAAACTTTCATCATTAATCGTAATCATACTAAACTTAAAAAAAATAAAAAGTATTAACTACTCTATTGTGTACTTTTGCAAAGGTAATTAATTCAATGTTAATACAAATTTTTAAAGAAAACAAAAATGAAAATGAAGTTTGCATCCATTTGTGTCAAAGATAATATAAAATTTAAGTCTTCTAATTTTAGAAGCCACACCGTGCCCCTGCACCTAACGTCATCTTTTGAGTTTGACAATATTCAGCAGGGAATAGATATTTTTACAAAAAAAGAAGAAGGCTTTGTTTATTCGCGATATGGCAACCCTACAATCGAAGCAGCCGCAGAAAAAATAAGTGCATTAGAAACCTTCGGAACAGATATTGAAGCCAAAACAATATTATTTAGTTCTGGGATGAGTGCCATTTTTACATTGTTTAATGCAATATTGCAGCCCGGAAAAGCAATATTGACGCATGGAGATATTTATGGGGGTACTATGGATATAATAAACAGCCATTTTAAAAAATTTGGCACGGAATTAGTTCTTTGTAATTTGTGTGATTTAACAAATGTTGAACATCATTTGAAAAATCATGGGAACATTGAATTAATCTATTTTGAAACACCCTCCAACCCAACATTGTCTTGTATTGACATCAAAGGGATTGCAGATTTAAGTAAAAAGTATAATAAAACTTGCGCCATCGACAACACCTTCGCAAGTCCTTACCTACAACAGCCTTTTCGTTTTGGTGCTGATTTTATTATACATTCTACTACAAAGTACTTGAACGGACATGGTAATTCTACCGGTGGTGCTTTGGTCGGCAAAGACATTTCGTTTATGCAAGATGTTGTATGGAAATTAATGAAAAACTCCGGTACAAACAGTAATCCTTTTGACGCTTGGCTATTGCTCAATGGATTAAAAACTTTGCAAGTTCGTATGGATAAGCAATGCGAAAATGCAACTGTAATAGCTGAATTTTTAGAGAGACATAGTAACGTAGTTAAGGTAAATTATCCTGGTTTATTTTCACATCCACAACATAATTTGGCAAAGCAACAAATGTTCAAATTTGGGGCAATGTTGAGCTTTGAAATAAATGTGAAAAAAAAATCTACTCAAAAATTTCTGAATGAAATTAACTTTTGTACCTTAGCACCCACACTTGGAGATGTAGATACCTTAGTGCTTCATCCCGCTACTATGTCACACTTAAATGTAGAGAGAGAGATTAGACAACGCTACGGCATATCGGATGATTTAATCCGCCTGTCAGTAGGGATTGAGGATGTTAATGACATTCTCAACGATTTAGCGAACGCGCTAAATTAGAAATTATTTTTCATGACATTGACAAAACAAATTTAGGTGAGGAGCCTAATATTTTTTTTCAACCGATTAACTTTAAACAATGAAGTCGCTTGTATTTTTCTTTTGTTTTGCTCTTTGTCTCCAGTTAGATGCACAGTGTGATGGTTCTCGTTTCAGAACTTCTACCTTTACAGGAGTTTCAATTTCTGAAAATATTATCTATTCACAAGTTACTCCCGCTGGTTTACGTATGGATGTGTACGAACCTACTGGTGATGTTTCTTCTGCACGGCCATTAATCATAATGGCACATGGTGGTTCGTTTATTGCTGGCGATGAAAATTCTGAAGATATTGTCGCAATCTGCAATGCTTTTGCGAAGCGTGGTTATGTAACTGCTTCAATACAATATCGCCTTACCGATTCTTCCAATCTATATGATAGTCTTTATATGATGAAGACAGTCATTAACGCTACTCAAGATATGAGAGCAGCAGTCCGTTACTTCCGTAAAGACGCAGCTACAATAAATAGTTTTAAAATTGACACTTCTATGATTTTCATCGGAGGTGCTTCTGCTGGTGCAATTTCAGCTTTGCATACAGGAATTTTAACCGAACAAACTGAACTTCCTTCATATATTCAAAATATAGTTAATACTGAAGGAGGCTTAGAAGGTAATAGCGGGTCACCGGGTTACTCTTCAAATGTTGCAGGTATTATTAATTTGTGTGGCGCTTTGAATAGAGCGGAGTGGATTTCTTCAACATCTGTTCCGATAGTTAGTATTCACGGTACTCAAGATGGAACAGTTCCTTTCGGGCATGGTGAAGTATTAGCTTCTAGCGTAGGAGTTTTTGCGAACCTTATTACCGTTGATGGCAGTAGCCCTATTCATAATAGAGCTCAAAGTTTGAATGTGAAAAATCAATTATGGGCTATTGAAGGTGCAGATCACATGGCGCATACCTTGCCTCAATATCAACAACAAGCTGAAACTTTTGTATCTGATTTCTTATATACAATTGTGTGTCCTAACTCATCAATTGATGAAATTCTTGATGTGAGCAGCGAAGTTAATGTTTATCCAAATCCTACGAGAGATATCCTCAATATTGATATGACAAAAACTCAATTTAAAGCTGGAGATGAGCTTTACTTTTATGATGTTTTTGGTCACGTTGCCTTACAAGGTCGCATTGATTCAAAATTTGTAACAATCAATACGGACACTGCAAATGGAATCTACCAATTAGTTATTAAAGGAGAAAATATCACTGCGGTTAAAAATGTAGTGGTTGGAAAATAAAAAATTGTTTTTCATTACAAAAATAAAAGTCCGATATGAGTTTTCATGTCGGACTTTTATTTATAGCAATTTTATATCAATCAAATAATTTTCATTTAATTTTTGATTAATTTCCTTTAGTATTGTAGCTTTAGAGTAAGCAACTTGATGCTTGATAGCAGAAGAATTTATTTGTAAAGTTAATACTCTTTCATTTATCGAAATCTTTGTCGTTGCATTGGCTATCGTTTGTCCATAATTGTGCGACCAAATTTCTTTAATTTGTTGTTCATATAATTTATCTTTCCATTTCAGTTCAGTAATTAACTGATTTAATGCTTCACCCAAAGAAATTTCATTATGTTTTTTCATAATATTGTATGAATTTTTTAGCTCACTTCCAACTTGCGGCACCTGATAAATCACTAATGTTTGGCAATTATATTGCAGACTTTATTACTAATAAACAACTTATGGATTTTAGTGTTCCTGTCAGACAAGGAATTATGCTGCATCGAGCAATTGATACATTTACGGATAACCATGAGGCAACAAAATCGGCTATTCAAGTAATTCGTCCTTATTATCAAAAATATTCTCCAGTTTTGTGCGACATTTTTTTTGATTATTTTTTGGCATCTAATTGGGACAAATTTGAAGTGACTCCCTTAGAAGTTTTTATACAATCTTGCTACGAACTTGTGAGAGAAAATTATCCCACAACGATTGTACCCCTTAATTCATTAATGGAAAGAATGTTAGCAGATAATTTTTTGCACAACTCAATTTCATATACAGGTTTACAAAGAACTGCCATCCTTTTACAACGACGATTAAAATTTCCTTTAGATTTGACTAATGCGGAAGAAGTTGTCATAAAACATCATCAGATATTAAACGACAACTTCCTATTATTGTATAATGATTTATCACAATTTGCAAACCAATGGATATTGAGTAATGTTGAATTATCGCAATAGCGTTACATCTCCTTTCAGCAAGACTTCTTTATCAAAGGGCAAGCGCAACTTAATCATATACGCATACACATCTGACGGAAGTGTTTTCCCTTTAAACGTACCATCCCAGCCATCAGTATTTGTAGCATCATACACTTTTTCTCCCCATCGGTTAAATACTTGAAAAGAAGAAACAGCTACGGTTGCTGGTGTGTGAATAATCATTCTGAATTTATCATTTGTGCCATCACCATCTGGGCTGAAAGCATTTGGGATATCATAGCTCGGCGGTATGCCAGTAATTACAACAGTAGCAGTATTAGTACAACCAACTCCGTTAGTAACAGTTACAACAAAAATATGTTGTATTTCTGAAATAGCACTTGACACTTGTTGCGTATTACCAATATTCGCTCCGTTATTCGACCACTGATAACTTGGATTAGTTATGTTTGTATTTGCAGTAAGTGTAACAACTTCACCAATATTTACCTCTGTTGCTGGAGACACATCAATGCCTACTGGAATGTTATCTGTAACATTTACAACTACTTGTGCAGTTGCCGGACAACCATGCAACTCCCCAGAAACTTGAAATAACGTAGAATTCTCAACAGTAATCAAGGGATTTGTACAATCAGAACATGATAAGCCATTACTTGGCATCCATCTTATATTGCTAACATTCGAATTAAAAATATTAGCCTGCACTGGTTGATTCGGGCATACAGTGGTATCCGTTGGTGAAACATTTATTATTGGCTCAACAACATTTATTAAAATCAAAGCAGTATCAACACAAACATTGTTTGTAGTTATACGCTGGTATACTTGTGTTGAAGAGGCAGTAAGTACCAAATTATATTCATCAATAGGAGATTGAGCACCAATGGTCGGTGACCAACTATGTTGAATATCCGGAAAATCAATTGGGTCGTAGGGTGGTGTACGTAAAATTATTGTGTCACCAATGCAGTAATATTCTTTATCCAAAAATTTATTTATTTGTTGATTCCGGAAAGGTATAGAATCAACATGAACATAAATTGAATCATATACAACACATTGTGCGGCAGTAAGTTGTACAATATATAATGTTGATTCTGTTGGTGTTGCACTCACATTCGCTCCAGTTGTACTTGACAAAGTGCCGTTATTAGGTGTCCAAATTAAGTTCAACCCATTAGTTGATGAATTGGTTTGAATTGTTAATGATTCACCCAAACACAAGTTTGTAGTATCATTTTGTAGAATGTTTACATCTGCAGGAAGCACCGTTAGGGTTATGGTTTGTGTATCTCTACAATAATTATTTTCGCTTTGCGAAATGAGTTGATAGGTTGTAGTCGTTTCTGGTGTTGCAATAGGCTCAGCGGAATTTGGATTATTTAATCCTGCAGTTGGTGTCCAACTATAAACTGAACCCGTATTATCATTGTTTGAATAGGCTAACTGAACAGGGTAATTTTGGCAAACTATCGAATCATTTATCAACTCAGGCGAATAAAAATCATCTACATTAATCTCAATATTATCAGTTACAATACAACCACCAATATTAATTGTCGCTGTATATGTTATACTTTGTGTAGGTGTGGCTATAGGATTTGGAATAGTTGCGTTATTTAAATATAATGCTGGTGTCCAAACAAGTCCTTGGTCAAGTACATTATTGTCGGCTTGCAACTGGACGCTCGTTCCGCTACAAATATTTGTTGGGTTTGTTGTGACTATATTAATTTGAGGATTAATAATTTTCATATAGATTGAATCGGAAGCAGTACAAGTACCAACTTGTCCTACAACTTTCAGCCAGCCTTCTTGCGTTGGAGATACTGTAGGCATCGAACTTTGTGGGTCATCAACGTTATTTACCGGCGTCCAAAAATAGGTTGTTGCACCATGAACACTAATTTGTACTGAACCATTTTGACATAAAAATAACGTATCTTGAAGAGGGACAATTTCAACAACGGGTCTGTCAGTAATGTCTAATACTATTTCATCCAAAAGTACATTTCCACACCCATAATCCTTTCGTAATTGGATGATAATAGTTTCTGTTCCCTCAACTAAATCATCGTTAATTGGTACCAGTGGAAAGGATATTTGTGTTTCACCGGCAGCAAATGATATTTGTGATGGAATTTCCAACAGATAATCTGTTCCCAATGTTGCTGTTCCACCAATAATTATATCAAATGTTATAGCTTGTGTTAGCGCATTATTTAATTTAATCACTAATTCATCATTTGTGCCACTACAATTTTCTATGAAATAGTTAATACCTGATGCAAAGCTAACTTCCAAATTTGGCGTTCCTCCTTGAATATCAGAGATAAATACACCTGAATCAAAGGCACTATCTCCGCGGTCTGCAACCGCTAATTTCAAATGGTAGGTATTACAAGGTTGTACTGAGGCGCGTGCTGTCAATGATTTTTTAATTCCCAACGAATCTGCAGTTAATCCATCATAGGCCAAATTCTGGCTATTTTGATTGTTTCGATAGTAAGGCCAATTTTCAATATTATTAACCGAATTAATTTCTACAGGAATATTGGTATTTGGCAAAACAGCTATATTAAGTTGATTGTTAATTAGAGGATTTCCAACGATACCAGGACCAGAAATTAAAAACGCAAAAATATCATTGAAAGAAAAGTTAGTTACATCATCAGAATATTCTGGATATTCTTCAGACCCAAACACATACTCAAACCTAATTTCATCTGTATTTGCAAAAACATCTAACTCTAAAATACATGCATTATGTGATTCATTTCCTCCAAATGGAATTGACAAGGAATCTAAATCAGCATCTCCAGGTGCTAAATTGTCGTTATCTGGAAATATTGCACCACCAGTTTCCATGTTAGGCGCAGCCGGAAATGCCGCTGAGCCACTAGTAAGAATTATACCTTTTGACAGGCCTATTGCCGAATTATCAGTTGCTAAAAATGTACCATATGAAGATCTCGGGCAATTGATGGTATCAATCGTTACAATATTTTGAGGAGAAGTTAATGAAGCCAAAATCATTTCATTATTTGCTAAGGTGTCTATAGTAGGTATTGTCACAACGGGACAATCATTAGAGCAGGTCCAATGTGCTTTAAAACCTTCAAATTGTGAAGTACCATCTGTTTGCATTTGTATTGTTAAACACCCAGCAGTTTCAGCACGCACCATAAAACAAACACTACCTCCACCTACTGGGTCGTTAAAACCATCGCCGTTGATTGTTGTAATTACAGGAGAGTTTACATTCGGACCATTGTAAAAAGTAATTACATCTCCAGATACGCCAAATTGTGGTGCTGCTTCAACATTAAAATAGTCCATTGTGAAAATGATACATGAGTGGAGGTCAGTTGGACAGATGCTAAACGTATTGTTTTCGTTGGCGGAGTAATCGCCATTAGGCCCACCCGTATCATACAACTCTCCTTGACAAAGCACAGACATTCCCTGATTTATCATAGAAGCTGGTTGTACTTTATCTATACATAATCTGAAATTGCCCCAGTTTGGAGTTGCAGAAGTAGAGTAATCATTAATGCGTAAAAAATAAACCACACCCGGTGTTAATCCTATAGCATTTAATACAATTTGATTTTCATTTACCTCGGCTGATGCACAAAGTAATTCTGCTAAACCATCAACAGTACAATCGCCACGATAAATGGCTACTTGTGGCATTATCATTCCATTTGCGCCACTTTGCCCTGTAACGGTTATTGAATAATCTAAAATGGTATCCGAAGCGGTAAACGCAAACCAAACGTCTCTTGAAGGAATACCGCCATTAAAACAAGATGGGAAATTTTCAGCACCAATATCTGAAGTTGTCGCATTAAAATTAGAAAAATAAAATGCTGTATCGCAATAAGGCGCAACACCCAAATCAATTACACCGTTACAATCGTCATTTGCAGGAGCTTGCGCAAATATAAAGATGTGAAAAAGGCAAGTGAGCAAAAATGATAATATTCCTCTTTTCATTTCTGGATAATTAATTTAAAAATTAGCTATAAATTACATACCAAAAGTAGTAATTTTAATCTATTAATTAATTATTTCATATAAATTATTCAAATGATACTTACCTATTTCGGACATTCAGGCTTTCTGTTAGATACCGGGCATCATAAAATATTAATTGACCCTTTCATCTCGGGCAATCCTATTGCAGAAAATATTGATATTTATTCTATTCAAGCAAATTATATTTTACTTACACACGGGCACAGCGACCACGTATTAGATGCCGAAGTTATTGCAAAAAAAAATAAAGCAAAAATTATTTCAAATTTTGAAATTGTATCTTGGTACGAATCAAAGGGTATTGAAGGACATCCAATGAATATTGGTGGAAAATGGGACTTTGATTTTGGCACAATTAAATGTACCAATGCTGTTCACTCAAGTGTTTTGCCTGATGGAACTTATGGAGGCAATCCGATGGGTTTTGTTATTGAATTAGCCAACATGACGATTTACATTGCCGGCGATACCGCACTTACTTGGGATATGAAACTCATTCCTGTTACTTGCCCCAAAATAGATTGGGCAGTTTTGCCACTTGGCGATAACTTCACTATGAATTACAAAGAAGCATTATTGGCTTCTGATTTTGTAGAATGTAATAACATCATTGGCTGTCATTACGATACGTTTGGATTTATTCGTATCAATCACCGCGAAGTTTCCCAATACTTTGTGCAAAAAGGTAAAAATTTAATATTGCCAAAAATTGGTGACAGGATCAAACTACTAACAAAAAGTTAATACAAGTATTATTTATATCCTTGTAAACTCCCATTTAATAAAATAGTTGAGAATGGTGATTATCATGAAAGATTTATCAAAAATTCATAATTCACAACTAACTAATAATGAGAAAAATTCAACTATTCAGTTTTAATATTTAATAGCCTAACTATATGATTGTTCAAAAATTTATTCCACTAAGAAGTGTTTTAACGTTTGCTGGCGCACATCTAATTTGGCTAAGTTTATATTCTATTTTTGTTGCCCTGCTTTACAACTATGTTGGCTGGAAATGGGTAGCTATCCCTTGGTTACCTGTCACTTTAATCGGTACTGCAGTGGCATTTTACTTGGGCTTTAAAAATAGCCAAGCTTATGACCGTACTTGGGAGGCTCGAAAAATTTGGGGAGCTATCGTAAACAGCAGTAGAAGTTGGGGCGTAATGGTAAACTCGTTTATTGACAACCCAAATATCGAAGCCGAAGAGCTATCTAAATTAAAAACTAAGTTGATATTTCGCCATATTGCATGGCTTTACACTTTGCGTGAACAGTTATTAGAACCTACCCCTTGGGAACATGTAAGTTTAGGTAGGATTTTCGGAACTATTAACGTAAAGCGTAAGGAAAATTACGGAATCGGAAAATTTACAGAATATTTATCTCAAAACCAAGAAACTCGGTATTTCGCAGAACGGAATTTGTGGGAATATGCCGCTAATCCAGCTACACAAATTATTGGCATTCAATCTAAAGAATTAATGTCTCTAAAAAATAACCAACATTTAGATTTGTTCCACCAAATCGAATTGCAAAATATGTTGAACGAATTTTATACATATCAGGGTCAAGCTGAACGAATTAAAAAGTTCCCGTTTCCGCGTCAATTTGCTAATTCAAGTTTCCTGCTCAATAGCATTTTTATCTTCTTATTACCTTTGGGAATGGCAAACGAATTTTCAAAATTAGGAGACATAGGCATTTGGTTTATGGTTCCACTTTCTGCCTTGGTTAGTTGGGTTTTTATCATCATGGAATTGGTGGGCGATTATTCCGAAAACCCATTTGAAGGCTTGGTCTATGATATTCCGATGCTTTCTATTTGCAGAACTATTGAAATTGACCTTTTACAATTATCCGGCGAAACAGATATTCCGAAACCTATTCAGTCTGTAAATAATGTAATGATGTAATAACTTTATTAGCTATATTTATGTAATTCTGCTTTCAGGCAATATTATAAATGCAACATCTAAAAGTGATTTAAGGAAACTAAGATGAAAAAAATGCGTCTAAAGTTTAAAAATACCAATATTTGAAACAATGATTAGCGCAAAGCGATATTATCAGTTTGCTTGATTTGAGAGATCAATGCTCATGCCCGATAATACGTCGTTGGTCAGGAATTTCAACTTCAATAATTGCGTCTTCGTCTAAGATAATACATTGGCAAGCTAAACGTGACTCCAAACGGGGGTTAATAGCTCTGTCAATAAAGTCTTCTTCCTTATCCGAAATTTCTTCGATGTTGTCGTTACCACTCTTCACATAAACATGACAAGTGCTGCACGCACAAACGCCACCGCAGTTGTGGTTGAGGTGGATGTCGTGTTCTTCCGTAACATCCAAAATTGACATATCTGCTGCTACGTGTTGAATAATTTTTGGTGCAATGGAGGTATCCTCGAATGTAAATTTTATAGTCGCCATTTTTTTTACTATGCTATTTTATTAATCCAACGATTGGCAATTTCGCTTAAATTCGAGCCATTAAAACTGCCACTACTCATCAATAATAAGTTGGTATCCGGTGCTGCGTGTTGCAAAACCAACGCCCACATTTTTTCTACATCTGTATGAACGGTAACATTTTTATTCTGAAAATGTTCTGCTAATGTTGTTTTATTTATAGGAGGCATTTTTTTCATTTTCAGTGTATGTTCGCTAAAAAAAACATGTGCTTCATCAGCCGCTGCAAGTGTGTTTTTATATAATGGATGAAAGGATTCATTCAAACTGCTAAAAGTGTGGAGTTCTAAACAAGCCACCAATTTTCTTTGTGCAAATTTTGACTTCACCGCATTAACGGTGGCGCGAACTTTTGATGGAGCGTGTGCAAAATCTAAAAAAACGGTGCTTGTTGCTGTGCTAGCCAACTCTTGAAGCCGTTTAGCAGCACCTCTAAAAGTTTGTACAGCTCGCAATATTAAATCATCGCTTAATCCTAATTGTCGAGCCACTAAATACGCTGCGTGTAAATTTTGTAAATTGTGTTCGCCGAAAATTTGTAGTGCAATTTTATTACTTCCTGTTAATAGATATACAGTATCCTGCACTACCAAAAAAGGAAGTTCGGTATATCCAATAGCCTGACAATCAGCAACTTGATTTACAATATTCAATAAAATTTCATCTTCACTGTAATAATATAATGTATCAGTTTTTGATAAATTTTTCACAAAAACACTGAACTGTTCAACATAATTTTCAAAAGTTGGAAATACATTTATATGATCCCACGCAATGCCGGTGATTACTGAAATTTGAGGGTGATAGTGGTTCATTTTAGGGACAGTATCTATCGGCGACGCCAAGTATTCATCAGCTTCAATAACCATAATAGGAGCATCAGAAAAACGTACCATATTATTGAATCCGTCTAATTGTGCACCCACCAAATAATCAAATGAAATATTATTTTCTTTTAAAATATGGATAATCATTGCGGTAGTTGTTGTTTTTCCATGACTACCAGCAACGGCAATTCTAAGTTTGTCTTTAGCGTGTTGATAAATGAATTCTGGATAAGAAACAACCCGAAGTTGTAGCACTTGAGCTTTTAAAAGTTCTGGGTTATCACTACGTGCGTGCATACCCAAAATCACCAAGTCAATCTCAGGGGTAATGTTATTTTCGTTCCAACCCATCACATCAGGCAGCAAGGCAGCTTTTGCTAATCTTTCTTTTGCCGGATTGTAAATTTCATCATCCGAACCACTAACAATATGTCCATTTTTTTGTAAAGCTAGGGCGATATTGTGCATCACACTTCCCCCAATTGCTATAAGGTGAATTCTCATTAAAACTAATGTTTAAAATGTCTGGTATTTGTAAAATACATTTCAACGCCGTTGTTGTTGCAGTAATCAATACTATCTTGGTCTTTTACTGAACCGCCAGGTTGAACGATGGAATTTATGCCAACTTTATGAGCAATTTCAACACAGTCTGCAAAAGGGAAAAACGCATCAGAAGCAAGTACTGCACCTTGCAAATTAAATCCATGATTTTTTGCTTTCGCGATGGCAAGATGCAGCGCATCAATACGCGAAGTTTGCCCGCAGCCCATACCAATAAGTTGTTTATTTTTTATTAATGCAATGGCGTTAGATTTTAAGTGCTTCACACACTTGTTAGCAAAAAATAAATCTTCTAATTCTGTTTTTAAGGAAGACTGTTTTGTTTTTAATTCCCATTCAGTAAAATTGCGCATGGTATGGTCGCTTTCTTGCTGAATTACACCGTTTAATAAACTTCTAAAAGTTTTTGTTGGTGAATAGAACTGCTTGATTTTCAGTAAAGTGCGTTGCTTTTTTGCTGTTAGAATTGTTATTGCCTCATCGGTAAAATCTTTAGCAATTAACACTTCGTAAAAGAGTGTACTGATTTCTAAAGCGGTAGTTTTATCAATTATTGTATTACAAATTATTATGCCTCCAAAGGCAGAAATAGGGTCAGATTGCAGTGCAGTTTTCCAAGCTTCATTTACTGTTTTTCGAGTAGCAACACCACAAGCGTTGGTGTGTTTTAACACTGCAAAAGTGGGGTCATCATTTTCGAATTCGATAATTAAAGCTAATGCAGCATCAATATCAACCAAATTATTGTAGGAGATTTCCTTACCGGAAATTTTATTAAAAACAGCATTAAAATCCCCAAAAAAAATAGCTTTTTGATGAGGGTTTTCGCCATAGCGCAACAGATGAGAAGTCTGAAAACTTTGTTTAAAAAAAGGTTCGCCGTAATTATCTCTATCGAAATATTGAAATATTGCAGTATCGTAATGAGAGGTTACCTGAAAAGCCCATCGTGCTAATTTTTTTCGGTCTTCTAAATCTGTAAATGCTTGTTTTTCAAGTAAAAGCTGTTCAAAAAAAGGATACTGCATTTTAGAAGCAACCACGACAACATCCGTACAATTTTTTGCAGCTGCACGAATAAGAGATACTCCGCCAATGTCTATTTTTTCAATAATTTCTTTTTCGTCATTACTCTTAGCGACAGTCTTTTCAAAGGGGTATAAATCTACAATAACGCAATCAATGGTAGGGATTTCAAATTCAAGCAATTGTTCCAAGTGTGCTTCTTCGCGTTTAGCTAACAAGCCACCAAAAATTTTTGGATGCAACGTTTTTACACGTCCATCCAAAATAGCAGGATAGTCTGTTAG
>JAGOHC010000203.1 GCA_017996375.1 Saprospiraceae bacterium
ACAGGAATCGGTAGATTGTGGATAGCTGATTGTGGCTGAGCGAATATTGTTGTACCTCTTCCAAAGGGGGTAAGCTGCATCCGATATTTTTCTGCGCAAAGCGTTCATCTCATCAAACGAATGAGCTGTAAAAGTAAACAAATTTGCAACAGAAATTGAGTATCTACGGTTAATTGAAAATAGTTTTATTATCTTTATTGCTGTTCCATTATACGCCAATGCCTGAACCGACAAGTCAAATACTGCTTATTCAATGTCCTGCCTGGGTAATTGATGCTCCACCACATGGTTTGAGCATCATTGCTGCAGGATTAAAAGAAAAGAATTTTCGTGTTACTTGTTTCGACATGAATATTGGCTTATATCACGAGGCAATAAAAGCCCCCAAAGGACTGTTAAACCCTGGTTTGTGGCTTTCGGAAAACCTCGAACATGTGTGGAACAACAGGGAAAATGCAGCATCGTTGTTTCAGATTGCAACCCCGCTCATCGACGAAATCATTGATTTTCTTCGCCAGAACACGGTACTATCCATTGGATTTACAGTACACTATACCAGTTTGCATTTCACTTATTTGTTGGTTAAGAAAATAAAATTGGAATTCCCCTCAATTTCGGTTATATGGGGTGGCCCTTATTGTTTTGGAGAATTCGGAAACCTTAAAACAATTGTGCAAAAAATGCCGGAAGTGGATGTAGTTTGTACGGGTGATGGCGATCGTTCGTTCCCTGTGTTAATGGAATACTTCAAAAACACATCTGATTTCTGCAATTTGCCCGGATATTATATCCGAAGCTTGCATGCATGGAAATACTGCGCTATCGGTGATGCTTCGGGAAACCTATCTGATGTGCCATTTGCGGCATTCGATGCTTTCGACACAAACTCTTATTCGTTTAAATTTTTGCCGGTTTGGGTTAGCAACGGATGTGTTAATCGTTGTGCTTTTTGTTATGAATGCAAAATACAAAAGAAATACAGTTTTCGTGAGCCTGAAAAAATTGTCGAAGAAATTGTTTTTCAACAAAAACAATTTCAGCAAATAGAATATTTCTGGTTGACCTGCTCCAACATCGGGGGCGACATCGAACAACTTACGAAAATGTGTTCACTGTTACACGATAAGGCACACGGTATAAAGTGGATCTCGCAGATAGCCATTCACCCAAAATTAACTCCGGAATTAATTCAATTGATGAAATATTCGGGTTGTGCTCAAATGTACTTTGGTATTGAAAGCGGCAGTACAAGAGTTTTAAACCTGATGAACAAACGTTTTAGCAGCTCTCTTGCAAAAAAGCAACTGAGCGAATTTGCTTATGCAGGAATAGAGATTGACTTCAATATTGTTGTTGGTTTTCCGGGTGAAACCAACTATGATTTTATAAAAACATTGTTTTTTATAAAACGTTTTTTAAAATATAACATTTCACCATCGGTAGCCACCTGTAAAATTTCGGAAGGCTCAAGATTACATCGTTTTCCCGAAAAATACGAGTTAGTAAACCCTAATTCCGATAATTGGTCCACAAAAGATGGTAAAAACAATTTGATGATAAGAAACCTTCGAAAAAAATATACAGATAAATTATACGGGTTTCGATTGATTAATCTGTTCAGACTTTCGCTAAAGTTTAACCAGTACACTATGTATGTTAAAGAAAAATTTCCCAAGAAAAAATCAAAACGTTTAAAAGGCCGTTTAGCATACATCGCAGCTGAATTAATCGATTTGGCGGCCTATCCATTGTTTCTGCCCTGGATAGGATTAATAGCTGTTCATTTAAAGTTGATTGAGACAATTCATGTTTTTAAAGTCAAAGCTTAAAGCCACATTACCATATTAACAAATTGATTTATATGCAAAAACAAGTTCATGTGTTTTTCGGGAAAATATTTCCTGCAATCATTTTCAGTAGCCTGTTTATTCAAATATTTGCCTATTTAAAATTCTCGTACAGGTCGTTTTCGTTTATTACCCCAGTTATTTTCTATCTGGCGATTTGGCAATTAATTCAATTTATTATTTCCATCATTGCCAGGCAAAAAGCAAACATCAATAAAACCAATCTACACATAATAAATTCCAGTGTTATTATAACTGTGTTAATCGTTGAAATTATTTTGCGTTTATCGGGAGTTTGCCTTAGTGTATATGAGAAAAATGGTCCATATTATAGCATATATGATTCCAGTAAAGCAGATTTTTGGATTAATGGACATGAGAAGGATTATCTATTAGAGTCGAAAGAATTTAGTCATTTGCGTATAGCAAACAAAGAAGGGTTCAGCGATAAAGAGTGGAACAAATCAAAACCTGATTCGTGTTTTAGAATTATTGGCATCGGCGATTCTTTTACCGAGGGTATGGGTGCACATGCCGACAGCACGTGGTTAAAGTTTTTGGAATATAATATTAAAAATACGGGTTTTGAATATTTGAATGCGGGTCTATTCGGCAGCGATCTCATATTTGGTTACTATAATTTAGAAAATAAATTAATGAAGTACTCCCCAAACCTGGTTATTTTATGCATAAATTTAACTGAATCAATTGATATTATGGCAAGAGATGGATTGGAGCGATTTAGTAAAAAAGGAATAGTTTTTAAAACAGGACCCTGGTGGGAATGTATTTACGCTGCCAGTCACTTGTCGAGAATTTTTTTTAATGTATTCTATACAGCAGAGTTAATTCCAAAACTCGCTTTTGACAAACATAAAAAGGAGTCAATCGAAATAATGCAAAATTGTATTATCAAATATCAGCAATTATGCGATTCGTCGCACTGTAAATTTGTTTGTGTTTTTCACCCGCTAAAATTCGAAGTTCAAGATAACTCCAAAGAGTTTGTAAACGTAATATCCTTTTGTAAAAACAATCATGTTGCCTGCATCGACCTATACAGCTATTATCAGCAACCTTCAGTAAAGAACCAAATAGAACAATATTATTGGGTTTACGATGGTCATCATAATGCCTACGGTTACGAACTGATGGCCAAAGGTATCTACGAAGGTTTAGTGGAGCAAAAAATAATACCCGAAAAAACGAAACAATAGTAAGGCTTTAACTCAAACAAAAACTACAAATATATTCGGGGTTTGCCCCAATAGTATTAGGGTCCTTTTGAATTTCCCAGACTCCGGTCATTTCCAATTCGTTTAATGCCAACTCCAAATGACACATGGCTATTCCCATGTCAATACGTTGCAAATCCACCGATTTAAGTGCACTAAAAGCTTTGTTGCGGTGCAGATAAAAATGAATGTTGTTGCCATCGACAATAATTCTCCATGGCTGAGCATTATTGGCC
>JAGOHC010000058.1 GCA_017996375.1 Saprospiraceae bacterium
ATGGTATTGGTAGAGTAATGACTAACAATGGTACTACGAATAACAGATAGAAGATAGAAGATACAAAATACAAAAGATATACAGATGATACTGACAAGAGGTTACCATGCGGTAACCTCTTTTTTTTATATTTGTCAAAAAATGTTGAAAACAGTAGGATGGGAGTCACTGGCGATGGCAACAATATTTATTGGAATGACGCTATGTTGCTGTTCTTTACCCAGAGAAAAATTTGATTTCCTACTAATTTTTTATACTTTAAATTTTGGCATTTACGCTTATGTGTTGCGTTTTGAAAGAGCGCAAGCAATAAATTTTTGGTTGGGTGTGGGTATTATATCAAGAGTATTGACTTTACCAACATTACCCAATTTGTCTGATGATTATTTCCGTTTTTTATGGGATGGTGAATTGCTAATACAGGGTATAAATCCATATGCATATATTCCTTCACAAATAGGAGAAATAACGGACTTAAATAAACAATTTTTTCAAGCTACTTACCCTCATCTAAACTCACCAAATTATTTTTCTGTCTATCCTCCAGTTTGTCAATATTTTTTTGCTTTTGCACAAAAACTTGAGCATACTAATCTGATTGCTTCATCTATAATATTAAAAGTTATAATACTAATATTTGAATTAGGTACATTAAAACTTATTCAAAAATTATTAAATATGATGAACCTTTCTAAAAAAAGCATATTAATATATGCGCTTAATCCATTGATAATCATTGAAATATGCAATAATTTACACTTTGAAGGAGTGATGTTATTCTTCCTATTAGCAGCATTTGTCTTTATTTTGTATAATAACTGGCTACTGGCTGCTATGATGTTATCATTATCAGTTCATGTCAAATTAGTGACACTTCTTTTTTTGCCTTTGTTGTTACTAATAGTACAGCTTGTTCCCAAAAAAGCTCATATACTCATAGTTTTCACCTTTGTTAGTATAATTTTATGGCTTCCATTTTTAGACGAACTGCTATTAAAAAACTTTACACAAAGTTTGAATCTTTACATTCAACATTTTGAGTTTAATGCGAGCATCTACTATCTGCTGCGTTGGCTTGGGTATATATGGCAAGGATATAATATGATTGCCATTATTGGAATGGTGTTACTATTGCTAAAACTTATTATTATAACATTCATAATTTTTTATTTGCCTACCGGTACCCTGATTCGACAAATTGGAAAGCTGTTTTTACTCTTACTTTTTTATTATTTATTGAGTACGGTAGTACACCCCTGGTATCTTGTATTATTGATAGGAATAAGCTGTTTTTTGCAAACGAGGATTGCGTTACTTTGGTCGTTTGTTGCATTTTTTTCATATTCGGCATATACAATAATCCCTACAAAAGAGCAACCTGTTTGGTTAATAGCAGAATATTTTATCCTCTTTTTCTATATGGTTTGGGAATGGAAGCAACATCGTTGGGATTGGGAGAATATCGGCCCATCAATTCCCGAATAACATACGATGCCATGTTGATACCGAAAAGTGCCGGAAGGTAAGAGATTGTACCATAATACGATTTCTTAAAATGCGCTTCAGTAAGTTGCATATTTTCTTTCAAAACAGGTTCTGTAGAGAACACCGCTTTTATATTTTGTTTGACACCTATGCGTTTTAATCCTTTACGAATTTGCTGTGCAAATGGGCAATTATAAGTTTGCCAAATATCCATAATTTTTATCTGCGAAGCATCCACTCTGCCTCCAGCACCCATTGAGCTTATCAAATGTACATCATTGTTAATACAAGTTGCAATCATTTGCAGCTTAGGCTGGATACTGTCAATGCAATCTAAGGCAAAGTCAAATTCGGGGTTGATGAGTACTTGCATACGCTCAGGCGTGAGAAATTCGTCAATAACGGTGAGTTGTAAATCTGGATTTATATCGCGCAATCGCGCACCCATTAACGTAGCTTTACTCATGCCAACGGTAGAACTAAGTGCTTGCAACTGCCGATTTTTGTTGGTGACATCTACAACATCGCCATCCGCAATAGTCATTTTACCGATACCTGCCCGACACAAAAATTCAGCTGCATAGCTACCTACGCCACCCAACCCGATGACTAAAACATTTGCTTTTGCCAATGTTGCAATATTTTTATCGCCGATGAGAAGAGCGGTGCGTTGTAACCAATGTGGTGATGACATAGCAATAAAAAAAATGGCAAGGTACAATGAAGTATCTTGCCATTCCGTAAAATATTATAAAATTAAAATTTTATTATGCTCTTGGGTTACGTACTGCCAAACGCAATGTTTTGATGGTACGATTGTTTTTATCAAAAAGCGAAACGAGGTATATTCCATCGCTCAAATTACTAATGTCATAACGCGTGCCATCAATGGCGTTGAAAGTTTTAACTTGTCTTCCTAAGATATTGGAAACAGCTATACGCTTTACGTCGTCACCATTTTCTAACGCAAAATAATCAGTTGATGGATTCGGGAATACTTTTATGTTGGCGTGTTCAAAGTCGTTAGTTGATGATGTAGGCGAAATATTGAAATCGTATATACCAGAAGCGATAACAACTGTCGGGTCAGAAGCCAACTTCACATCCATCTTGACAGTACCATTACCGGCAACGCCGTTTGGACGCAGGTGTATGTCTAATCTGCTTAAAGCACCAGGCTCAATAGTTACTGGCATACTTGAAGGACAATTAGATGTGTTGGTCCCGTAACATAGATTAGCATCACAAACCAAAGTCTTCCAACCGGGTTGCAGACTTTGCTCAATGCGTGTCCAAACAATAGTCAATGCTGTGGGAGTATTATTGATACTATTTGCTGTTGCAACAACTTCATCAACAGAAGCCACGCCCTGTGCTGTTGAAGGATTGGGGTTGATTTGAATAGCAACCTGAGCATTCAGGGTAACAGCTAAAAGTACGAAAAGTATGTAGAATGTTTTTTTCATAGACGAAAATTTTATAACTGGGTGCTAAGTTCTGTAATAATTGCTTAATATCCAAATAATACCTTCTATTTAGGTAATTATTTAACTAATTTTAAAATAAAATTAACAAATAATACAATTATTTATTGCGTTCAGTCACGAAAACCACCAAATCTTCCAATGATTGCCGCGTTTTGCAATCAGGGAAGGTATGCAATATTTCAAAAGCCTCTTGCCGATAGCGATACATTACATCTTGAGCATATTGCAGCCCGCCACTTTTCCTGACGAAGTCAATAACCTTTGCTACTTCTTTGGGTTGTTCATTTTTATTTTTTATAATATAAATAATGTTGCGGCGCTCCCAGAAAGAAGCATTTTGCAATGCATAAATAAGCGGCAGGGTAAGTTTTTTTTCTTTAATATCTATGCCAAGAGGCTTACCAACATCGTCTGTGCCGAAGTCAAACAAGTCATCTCGTATCTGAAAAGCAATTCCGATTTTTTCACCAAACTGTCGGAGCTTTTGTACTATGCTATCATCGGTAGTGGTGGATGCTGCACCAACACCACAAGCTGCCGCTATGAGCGACGCTGTTTTTTGTCGAATAATTTCGTAATATATTTCTTCTTTAATATCTAATCGGCGTGCCTTCTCGATTTGTAATAATTCTCCTTCGCTCATTTCACGTACAGCATTGGATACGATTTGCAGTTGTCGGTACTCGTGGTTATCCAATGCCAATAGCAATCCTTTAGCTAATAAATAATCACCTACTAATACGGCTACTTTCTTTTTCCAAAGGGCATAGATGGAAAAAAAACCCCGTCGCTCTAAGGAGTCATCAACAACATCATCATGTACTAGCGTAGCGGTATGGAGCAGTTCTATCAGTGCGGCGGCAGTATGGCTTGAAGCGTTGATAGTGCCACAAAGTTGTGCGCAAAGAAAAACAAACATCGGACGCATCTGCTTGCCCTTGCTTTTTACGATATAGTGCGTAATTCGATCTAACAGTGGTGTTTTACTACGCATGGCATCACGAAACGTGTGCTCAAATGTTTTAAGCGCATCGTTGATGGGTAGTTTTATTTCGTCAATTTTTTTGATAAATCAGAATCGGATAAGAAACAATAAAAATATGCACAAAGTAAATAAAATATTATGACCTCACGAAAGATATTTAGCGACAATGGGCATACGCCGCCCCATACCGAATGCTTTGTTGGAAATACGAAGTACCGGCGGGGCTTGCTCGCGTTTAAACTCATTGATATTTACTAAGCGCAAGATGCGTTTGACTAAGGCTTCGTCAAAGCCTAAATTAATTATTTCGCGCGGACCTTGCCGTTGTTCAATATACTGATACAGGATGGGGTCTAAAATGTCATAAGGTGGTAGGCTGTCAGTATCTTTCTGTCCTGGGCGCAACTCTGCACTTGGCGGTTTACTGATAGAGTTTTGCGGAATGACTACCTCATCTTTGTTGATATAATTTGCTAATTCATACACCTCTGTTTTATAAACATCGCCCAATACCGCAATGCCACCGCACATATCGCCGTACAACGTTCCGTATCCAACAGCCATTTCGCTTTTGTTAGTGGTGTTGAGGAGAATTTGCCCAAATTTATTGGAAATCGCCATTACTAACATCCCACGAATGCGAGCTTGGATATTCTCTTCGGTAACGTTGGCTTGTTTACCCAAAAAATGCGGATGCAAGGAGTTCATATAGCTTTCAAAAATGGGTTGTATGGGTACTATATCGTATTGAATACCTAATGTTTCGGCTAACTCGCGAGCATCATTAATAGAGTGGTCCGAGCTGAATTGCGAAGGCATTAAGAGAACACGTACGTTTTTTGGGCCCAAGGCGCGTGTTGCCAGCACAGCGGTAACGGCAGAATCAATACCGCCCGATAACCCCAAAATCGCTTCCTTAAAACCAAGTTTTGCGAAATATTGTTGTATGCCCAATACTAAGGCATCGTGAATTAGTTTTGCTTTATCTTTGGGTTGCTCTTGTTGTTGCGTACCACACAGCACATCGGTTAAATTATAAGTTCGGATACATTCTTCAAAGTAAGGCATTTCGTCATACACTTTGCCGTTAGGCGACATCACTACAGAACCGCCATCAAAAATTACATCAGTTTGCGCGCCGGAGTGGTTTGCATAAAACATCGGAATTTTGTATTTCTCCACATTACTTGCTATCACACGTAAACGCTCGGTAGCGTGGTCAAAACTAAATGGCGATGCGGAAAGATTTATCATAACATCTGGTTGTTCGGGCATCATTTCATCCATCGGGCAAATGGTGTAGAGTGGATTTTTGTTGCCAACATTCCAAATATCTTCGCAGATGGTAAAAGCAATTTTTTTGCCTTTATAGGTGTATGTCTCGAAGGCTGTTGCCGGTTCAAAATAGCGATATTCATCAAAAATATCATACGTAGGCAACAATGCTTTATCAGCAATATGTTGAATGGCACCGTCTGCCAGAAAAAATGCTGAGTTAAATAAATCCTTCCCTTCAATGCGTGGGTTTTTGCGCGGCGACCCTACTGCAATAGCTATTCCTTGCGCCGCTTTCGCCAACTGTGCAATACTGTTTTCGGATAATTGTATAAAATCGTTGAATTCTAAAAAATCGCGCGGAGGGTAGCCACAAGTTGCCATTTCGCCGAAGCAAACAATATCTGCGCCCTGCACTTTGGCGGTAGCTACGGCAGCCAACATTTTTTGGAGGTTGCCTTCAAAGTTACCTATATGGTAATTGAGTTGTGCTATTGCTATTTTCATGTTTGTATTTTATTGAAAATGATTGCCCGTTTTTGAACGCGACAAAATTACACATTTGCCGAATAAAAAATCGGTAATGTGCGCTTTAGAAATAGTTACACATTACCGAATATTTATAATCAACCCTAATTTAAAAAATGTTGCTTATTTGTGAGGTTGATTTACGATTTCTAATCGGTTGATTGCCATCAGTTGTTGCATGGTTTTTTGCATACTGTCTGGTGAGCCATCAAAAAACATGACGTTGCCTTTGCCATGTTCCGCTAAGTTTTTCACTGCTTCCGTCCACATTGAGAAAAGAATAACCGAGGTATCTAAATTTGCATCTTGCAATTCTTTTGCGGCTTGCGTCATACCTTTAGCTACTTCCTCGCGGAACAGGGCAACGGCTTGACCACGCATACGGGCAGCTTCGCGTTCTGCTTCTGCGGCAATTTTTATGGCGTTACCCTCAGCCTCTGCCGCTTTTGTTTTGGTGATTAACAATGCTTGCCCTTCGTTTTCTGCGGCAGCTTTTAGATTGTTAGAAGCAACAACTTGCGACATGGATTTCATAACGGCTTCGTCAAAACTAATATCATTTATCTGCAAATCAATTAGATGGTAGCCCCAGCTTTCCAAAATGTGATCAACTTCTTCTTTAACGGTATGGATTATTTCGTTGCGTAACCCCAACACTTCAGATTGCCTTTTGGTGGCAACTAATGCACGTACAGATCCTTCAACCATGCGGATGAGTGCTTGCATAAAATTTCGCTCATCAATAAATTTGAAGGCAACATTTTTAATGGTTTCCTCATCATGATTCAATACAGAGTAGAGTAACATAGCGGTAAAATGTACATTTGCTTGATCTACTGTAATAGCTTGAAATCCTAATTCGGTGGAGCGATTTTGGATGGAGATGCGTCGAAAAATTTGCTCAATAAACGGGATGCGAAAATTCAAACCCGGGCGCAGCAATCGGCTGTATTTGCCAAAAATAGTCAGCACCGCAACCGTCCCTTGCTGAACGGTGACGACAGAGAGTGCAATTAGTGCTAAAACGATAAAAAGCAGTACGTTAAATGTTATCATTGGTTATAATATTTCAAGAAAAACTGTTTCCACCTTACAACATTATAAGTGAAAGGTTTAGTTCAAATTTAAGAAAATATTTATACTTCTGGTTGATTTGAGCAATTATTTTTTTTGTACATCTTTTCTTTTTCATAAAAGAAATTTACCTTTGCGGGGTATTTAGATGTAATGCTCTTTTTGAATTTCTTATATACTTTCAACTTTATTCATTAACTTTTTTACAAAAAAGAAACTACTATGGTAGCCTTTGGACAAATAGAGCGAAGAAGTAACCTTTCACGAGAAGAATTTATCGAAAATTACCTCAAGCCACGTCGCCCAGTTGTACTTACCGATATCGCTCACAGATGGGATGCTACAAAAAAATGGACGTTTGAGTATTTCAAGGAAGAATTTGGCGATATTGAAGTGCCCATTGTAGGGCCGAACTTCAGCAAACCCGGGCCTAACTACATGAAGCCTGAAATGAACATGAAGTTGAAGGATTATTTGGAGATCCTTCAAAGTGGCGAGAAGAGCCCGTACCGCATTTTTCTTTGGAATATTTTGGAGAACGTTCCACAACTGGCCAGCGATGTCAGCAACCACTTAATTTGCGATGGCTGGATAGATAACTTCCCTTTCATGTTTTTTGGTGGAAAAGGTGCAGTAACCAACTTGCACTACGATATTGATTGTTCGCACGTATTCCATACGCATTTCTTGACGCGCAAGCACATTATACTTTTCGACCAAGAGCAGAGTACCAAACTATACCACCAGCCATTTACAGTAAAAAGCCTCGTTGACCCGACTAACCCTGACTTTGAGCGCTATCCAGCATTCAAAAATGTGGTTGGACACGAAACGATGCTACAACATGGCGAAACCTTGTTTATACCTTCCTTGTGGTGGCATCATATTGTTTATGTGGATCCTGGTTTTTCCATCTCTCTTCGTGCCGTTGATTCGCTTGCGATGCAGGCAAGAGGGTTGTGGAATATTACCCGTCATTTCGTTGTTGATAAAGGGTTAAATGCCGTTATGGGCGACCGTTGGAATGATTGGAAGGAACATACAGCATATAAACGCGCCGAAGCAGCTATTTAAAATTATGCTAAATTAAGAAGCCATCCGAGATACCTCAGATGGCTTCTTAATTTACAGGAATTATTATCCTGAATTTAACAACTTATTGTACTACCACTTTTTTGGTAGCAACGTTGTTTTGATGACGAATAGATACTTGATATACCCCTGCAGCTAACGGTTGTTGTGCGAGCTCGATAGTATTGTACCCTTGTGTGATGGTTTTTGTAGAAGTACTGATAACTCTGCCCATCATGTCCGAAATGATAAAAGTTGCATTGAAAGATTCAGAAGCATCTATTTGTACCAATATTGGTTGGTTGTGGCTGCTCGGATTTGGCGATATGGCAAAAGTATTGATTTCTTCAATTTCATCAACACTGACCACTTCGCCCGTTGTGAATTTGAATGTAGAAATAGGCAGACTTGCTCCACAACCATTCGATTCATTGAATGGAAATACGCGCCAATAGTAGTTCTTGTTAGCCAATAGATTGTTTAGGTAATAAGTGTTTGCGCCGTTTACAACGATGCGAGTTGGAGCGAGACTAAATGTTGATGTTCTGTCATATTCCAATAAATAGTTTGTAGCACCAGCAACAGGATTCCATTGTAAATTTACATAATTAACAGATAAAGTTTCGTTGTTTGTCGGAGCTGTTAAAGTAACGGCGGATGCTATCTCACTTGTGTTTGGCGTGTAGTTGACACGAATGTATGCGCGTTGCTGAGAGTTGTAATCAATCAACATAGCATCCATTTGGTTGGGTGTGAAATTTGTTTGACATACATCATCAAAATAGCCCATATAATTTGTTTCGTCAGGGTTTATCAATACACAGGTTGGGTCTTTGGCACCTCCAGTGTAGTTGCAATTACCAAACAAAATATAATTAGCGGGTGTGTCGCATATTTGGTCAGCGGCTTGCTGGCAATTTGAACCATCTGCTTTTTCTACCAAAACCCCAATGGAGGTGTGGGTAGGTGCACATGGCCAAGTTGGGAATGAACTGTCAAAACTGCCCTCTTCCCACCCATAGAAGGTGTGCATTAAGCTAAAAAAGTGCCCAACCTCGTGAGAAAGGGTAGGGGTGTCGCCAGCAGCATCGGTGCGGCTAACGATGTAGTCGCCATTTGGACTATAATATGCTAAGGTTAAACCAACTCCACCTGTGTTTCCGCTTGTCGCAGTTTTGCAAAAATAAATATTTATGGCGTTAGGCTCTTTTAGAGATGTCCCCAATGCTATACCGTTACCATTTTCATAAATAGTAGTATTATTGACATATTTAAATGTACCTCCTTTCAAATAGAACTGTATTTCTTGGTTCGCATAATCGCGATTTAAGCGGCAAAGTTGTATGAGTGCATTACGTTCACTCATTCTGCCCGTGCCGTCAGCTCTAGCAACTAACTGCATTTTAACAGGCACCCATTTAATAACGCCGGTACGGGGATGTGTACCATCATGGCGAAGTACTTCTAAGTTGTGTGAAAGTCGCTCACGAATCATTTCCAATTCTGCGGGATCGGTAGTTCCGCAAACGCCGTGTTGGTGTGTTTGTGCTTGGGTAGCCACACCTATTATTAGTAATAAAAAAAGAAGCAAATTTTTAATAGTCATCATAACGGAATGTTTGAATTGTTTAATTATTTACTATTTGTGTCACGAAAAATGATATAACACGTTTCAACAAAGGTAGTGTTTTTATTGTCAATTTGACAATCCATTGTTGCATTAATTTTGTTTTTAACGTTTGCCTTATATAATATTTACCTCTGTGTGTAACTGAATACCAAATGTTTTTAACACACTATCCTGAATTTGGTGAGCTAACTGTAAAATATCTTGCCCGCTTGCCTCGCCGTAATTTACTAACACCAAAGCTTGTTGAGCATGACAGCCCACGTCACCATGCCGAATACCTTTCCATCCGCATTGCTCAATGAGCCAACCCGCAGGAATTTTTACGGTGGTAGCTGATGTTGGATAGCTAGGCATTTCTATAAATTGCTTACGCAGAAGGGCATATTTTTTTTGAGAAATTTCTGGGTTTTTAAAAAAACTGCCCGCGTTGCCAATTTTGCGCGGGTCGGGCAATTTACTTTGCCGAATGGCGATAACTGCATTGCTTACATCGGTAATGCTTGGAGCAATGTTGTTGCCAAGATATTGTCGGATTGCACCATATTCGATATGGGTACGATGTGGTATTTTTGTTAGTTTAAAATATACTTTTGTGATGCAATATTTCCCTTTTTCGGCGTGTTTAAATATGCTCTCTCGATAACCAAACTTACAGTCGTTTGCATAAAATGTTTTTTGCTTTTTTGTAAGTAAATGAATTGCCGAAAGTTTTAAAAAAATATCTTTCAATTCTACGCCATAAGCCCCAATATTTTGGATGGGTGCAGCCCCTACTGTGCCGGGTATAAGTGATAAATTTTCGACACCGCCGTAGTCATTTTTGATACACCACAGTACGAAATCATGCCAAATTACGCCGCCGCCAGCAGCTACCCATACATGATTTTTCCATTCTTTTACAACACTAATGCCTTGAATATCATTTTTTATTAATAAGTTAGTAATGCGCTTTTGCGTAAACAAAATATTACTGCCACCGCCTAATATCATCTTGTGCTGCTGTGGGTATTCTCGCAATACATTACGAAGTTCAGCCTCCGATTTTACGCTTATCAATGAATTTGCTAACGCATTGATTCCAAATGTGTTGTATGGTTTTAACGAAATGTTTTCGAGTACCTTCATCTTAAAGAATTGAGATGTAAAAGTAGGTAAAACTTCATGTGAAACCTTGAAAAAGTTGTTGTAGAATATCAATCAGTTATTTCAATATTGATTGCATATAAATTGAACAAATTTAATTGCTCGAAAATGCAATTAAAACGATAGCGATTATTGCTAAAGCGATGCCAATCAATTTAAACAAAGATAACTTTTCAGATAACAACAGATACGCTACAAAGGTAGTAAGTACAATGATACCCACATTCATTATTGGGAACATAGCAGAACCTTCAAAACCCGTTGCCAGCGCTTTCAGAATAAAATAAATAGACCCAAAATTAGGGATGCCCAATACTACTCCTGCAACTACGTATCGCCAACTGAATTGCAAGCGTTTTGTGGCATATCCTACCAATGCAGCAATGATGCCTAAGATACCGGCTGTTCCGAACAAAAAGGTGGTAAAATTGAGCCCGCCACCACTGCCATTCATCACTCGTTTGTCTAAATACAGTAAGGTAGAATCAATGATGGCATTGGTTACAAAAGTTAGCACAGGAATAAGTATCCACCAATTTTCTTTCATGCTTTTATAAGAAGATTGTTCAGTTTTTGTATTTGGCTCATAATTGGTGAAAAATATTGCTCCCAGTGCTGCCACTATGCCCAATATTTTTAGCAGATTATACGACTCTCCTAAAGTTAAAATTGCAAATATAACAGTAACTATCAAAGACATACGTTGCAAAACGGCGGTGGTAGTCATACCCATTAAGCGCACACATGCGGCTTGAATGTTGAACCCAGTTATAAAAAAAATGCCTAATCCGAGTGCATACGGAAAATAAGGCTGTTGCCAGAAACCGGCTTCAAAAGGCAGCCCGCCCAAAGCAATACATCCAACGGTAAAACAGGTAATATAGTTAAATACGATAGCTTGGAACGTGTCAATATTATGTTTGCCAAACAGCTTAAACAGTATTGCTAAAATGGTAGAGCAGACAACGGCTGCAACGAGATAAAACATAGAACCGATTTAAACTTTTAATAGAAAGGTGATTTTGGCGAAATTAGGATAAATTATGATGAGGAGACATTTGCTGCCCGAATTAACCCAAAAGTTCCTAAAGAAATAAATGTAACCCAATTCATAAAATTGAAAATTAGATAAGATAATTTTTCTAATATAGGAGCGTGGCGATGACGGCAACGAATATAAAAATGATGACAAACAAAACAAAAGTTGAAGTTTGTATTACACAATATTTGATGAGCGTTTTAATTCGGCTTTGCGAGTAGTAATTACGCATCGCTTTGTACAGGTAAACAAATATGCCCAATATACTAAAGCCCAATGCCCAATCCCAACTAAAAAACTTGGCGAGCAATAGTGCAACAGAAAAAAGGATGAAAGCAAAAGAAAAATAATGTATCAAAAACGTGATATGTTCAGAATAGTAGCGGTTGTGCCGCCAATAGAGCAGCTTAAAAATAACTGCCAACGCCGGGATAATCAAAAATACTAACCAATTCATTTTTGACATGAAGTATGCAATGAACTTATTGTTTCCTTCATGCTCAATTTTGTAGAAGTTGCGGAAAATTAGTTTCTGCCAAAAGTTATTCACTTTATATTTTTGTAATAATTCATCAGCACTAAGATTATTGAAATCAACGACACTAATCTGTTGATTGCCAATCATAATGGAATCATTTCCAGTTAATACAGAATCCAAGATAACCGAAGCTTCGTCTTGTGTAACATTCTCCTTTTCGCCATCTGCAGTAAAACTAAATTCGGTAGCACTACTACTTTTGTCGTCAGGAGTATCATCAGCTTTTGCTGCGATTGAGTTTAACTTCATTTTTAGGCTATCCACTACCACCGGAACGTCCGCTTGCGGTATCTGTTGCGATAAGGGCAATTTTAGCGAATCTAACGTGTTAAACAACAACAGTTTATTGTGTCCATCATTCAAAAATTCTAATTGTGTAGGCTTCTTTTTTTCGGAGTCGGTGAAATGAATCGTTGCGAATAAAATAACCGTTGATAACATCATCAGGCGCAAAGGAGGAAAATAGCTTTTGCGCTTATCCTTAAAGAACTCCGTCGTCAATTTGCCCGGCACACCCAAATATCTCAACGTATTCAAGAAAGCCGAATCTATGTGCAAATAAAAGTGTATTAACTCGTGCAACAAATCATGCAACGTAAGTTTGCTCTTCAATGTACGCTGCCCACACGCAGGGCAAAACTTGTCGCTCCTTTGTAAGGATTGGCGACAGTTGGGGCAATGTGTAAATTCGTGCTGATGTGATGCGTTCATAAAAATTCAAATATCCTACTATTTAAGGTAAAGATACAACCCCACGCCGTTAGCAATGCAAAGATTAATAAAAAATATTAGTAAAATTTGTTTTGCATGATTTGAATCACTTACTTTGCACCTTATTCTTAAAACTTAATTAAACATATTTCATCAAAGTTTACTACCATGTCATCAATTGCAGAAAGAGTTACCAAAATTATTGTTGAAAAATTAGGTGTTGATGAAGCAGAAGTTATACCTACTGCAAGTTTTATCAACGACTTAGGTGCCGATTCGTTGGATACTGTCGAACTAATCATGGAATTTGAAAAAGAATTTGACGTTTCTATTCCAGACGATAAAGCAGAAAAAATCCAAACCGTAGGGCAAGCAATAGAATATTTAGAAGAAAATTCCAAGTAGTCTGCCGACAATACATTTCCCGTTTCAACGAATAGTAGTAACTGCCCCAATCATGTAAGTTCCTACTATTCGTTCTTACGTTTAGCTTAATCAATATACATGAAAAGAGTTGTTGTAACCGGATTAGGTGCTGTAACGCCGATTGGCAATACCGTTGCAGCCTATGCTGCCGCGCTGCGCCAAGGTATTAGCGGTGCCGGACCTATTACCTATTTCGATGCTACAAACTTCAAAACAAAATTTGCTTGTGAGGTCAAAAATTTTGACCCTGAAATAGCAATAGAAAAGAAGGAAGTACGCCGAATGGATCTGTTTACCCAATTTGCAATGGTCGCCACCGAAGAAGCATTACAACAAGCACAATTCGATATGGATAAACTTAACCTTGATCGCGCCGGTGTGATTTGGGGTTCTGGTATCGGCGGTTTGGCTGCATTAGAGCATGAAATTATTGATTTTGCCAGAAGCGAAACTGGTATTCCCCGCTATAATCCCTTCATGATTCCAAAAATGATTCCCGACATCGCTGCGGGTTTAATTTCTATACGCTACGGCTTCAGAGGAATTAACTACGCTACGGTTTCGGCTTGTGCAACTTCAACACACGCACTTATTAACGCATTCGACTACATACGCATAGGGAAGGCTGATGTATTCATCGCCGGCGGCTCCGAAGCTGCCGTCATTATGAGTAGCATTGCCGGATTCAATGCCATGAAAGCACTTTCAGAACGAAATGATGATCCTGCAACAGCATCTAGACCATTCGATAAAGATCGCGACGGTTTTGTGATGGGCGAAGGCGCAGGCTGCCTTATCTTAGAAGAATACGAACACGCCGTTCGACGTGGTGCTACCATTCTTGCCGAAATTGCAGGTGGAGGAATGACAGCAGATGCTTATCACATGACAGCCCCGCATCCAGACGGGTTAGGTGCAAAAAATGTGATGAAAGTTACTTTAGCAGATGCAAATATGCAACCGTCAGATATAGACTATATCAACGTACACGGCACATCCACACCTTTAGGTGATGTTGCTGAAACAAAAGCCATAAAAGAAGTATTTGGCGACCATGCTTATAAATTGAATATTAGTTCAACCAAGTCCATGACTGGACACTTACTGGGTGCTGCGGGTGCTATTGAAGCTATTGCGGGTATCATCGGCATGAACGAAGATTTTATTCCGCCAACCATTAACCATTTTACAGACGACCCTGAGATAGACAACCAACTCAACTTCACGTTTAACAAGGCGCAAGAACGCAGCGTTAACGCCTTTTTGAGCAACACGTTTGGGTTTGGCGGTCACAACTCATCAGTTATTATCAAAAGATTTAAGTAAAATTTATTCGAGGTTACGCCTTTGCAAGTACAACAACCACATCCTAAAATCGTATTTGTAAACCTTTAATAATTTAATTTTATGAACGTACACTACCTACCTAAGAGTTTGCTTGTAGCTGCTCTCCTTTGTTGTTTCTCTTCATTTATTTTTGCTTGTGGTTTTGCTTATGTTACTAATTGCAGTAATATGTCCACGATAACCGTCAACGGTACAGAGCATATTTTCCAGTTTGATGAATGTCCGTTTGGGGAGGTTTTTGCCGATGCTAATTTAGGTTCGGTAACTCAATTAGAGTTGACTTTAATTCGTCAACGCACTTGGGAGAGTTGTGACAACAACATTATGGATGCTACCATGTATTATCGCATCTATCAGGGTACAACAACAACCCAACCCTTCATTCCCTATTCGCTTAGCATGTTGGTGCAAAACAACGTCACCGACTATCGTGAAAAAATTCGCACAAACCCGACACCAATCAACGTGTTGCAAGGGTTGAATCCTAATACCACATATACCATTGAGCTTTATTTCACCTCAAATGTTGATTTAGATTTAGACTTACAACCCGACACAGCATTGGTGCTGAATAACAATGGAGGCAGCTATAAGGCTATATTCACTACCGATGCTACGTTTAATAACTGTAGTGTCTTATATGCACCTGCTCCTACTCAAATAGATGTTTCTTGCTATGGGTTTTCAGACGGTGCTGCTGCGCTTTCTGTATGCGGAGGAACAGAACCATATACCTATAACTGGACAGATGGAAATACCGAAAAAGAAAGAGATGGTTTAGCCGTAGGCACTTATCAAGCCACGGTAAAAGATGCTACCGGTTGTGACCAAACTACACC
>JAGOHC010000001.1 GCA_017996375.1 Saprospiraceae bacterium
AGCTAAAACATTTGCCCACAACAATCGCAAGGCACGAAGTTTGGCAATTTCAACAAAGTAATCTTTACCTACAGAAACGCTGAACTGAATACAACGATTGGGTGATGGAATATTTTTATCAATTAATAACTGTAACATGCTTTGTGCCTGAGCAATCTGCGCTGCTAATTGCAGCGAGGGTGTCTGTGTTGTATCGGCAGAAGTCGTAAATATCCTAAATTGAGCATGAGGGTTATTAGCTGCCCAAGTTAAATCTTGCTCTGGGCATTGCAACGACCCAACAATGGTAGGCTGCCGTTGCCAATATTGCAGTGTGGTGGTAGCAACTGCCGCAGTAGGTGTTTTGATATGTATCTGTATGTAGGCAACAATCACTCCATTGAGGAGCGAGGCCCATTCGGTATCCATAAGCGTTCGGGTAAGCTGAAGCACGATAGCGTTTGCGCCGCCCTGCAAAGCAGTAAGTATTTGCCGATTAGCTGTTGGTAAGTCGCCAACTAAAATCATCTCGGCAATAGTCCAATCTTCGTTGCGCTGAATAATATCAGATGTTCGTGTGGAAGTATGCAGATTGTAATATGGTGCCAATACGACGGACTCTTCAATATGCCAATGAAGACTATCGTAAAGTTTCCCTTTTAGCTCTTTTTGCAGTTGCTGCCACCAGTCGGCTTGTTGTGTAGCTGTTGGGAATTCGCTGAATAGTGTGGGCATACTCATACCTGACAATTTATTTCTCTAAGATAATTCGTCAAAGATACGGTATGATTCGTTCAGAAAAAATGAAGGGAGGTATTTTGTGGTTGATTTCTTCGTTTGTAATTAACCAACCCAAATGTAACTGCCATCGCTACGATGGCTTCGAGCCTGACTTGCAGCAACGACATCGTTAAGAACGGTGTCGGTTGTGGTCACAAATTGATGATTCATGTTGTTGTGTAAGAATGTAAAACGTAAATTATGTAATGCTAAAGATGTTCTTATGTTTCGGTGATCAATATAAGATTTTGATCTAAAAGTTTATGATACCTACAATAATTACTGTGACATATGAAATTATGCTATTTAGCACTTTAAAATAGATAAACAGCAAACATTATACCAAATCGTAATTTATATTTATTTAATAAACACATACTTATATGTTATAAGTAATTGATTATTATTATGAAAAGAATTAAAAAAGATTAAAAAATATTTCGTTTGTATCATATCTACGACGTACACTTAGTGTATTTTTTTTATATCCAAGGGTTCGAATAGTTAAACCATGGGGTATATTAACCTAGATATGTAGCTCAACACATAAGTACTGATAAGTTAAGACATATTAAATCTGTTATCCGCAATACGCCCACTATCACTTGCCGTACTATTTGAGTACATTAACATCACATAAAGATTAGATTACGATGAAGAACGGTTTGTACCATCTGGAACACTGCCGGAAATGACGCATTGCGGATATAAATATCCACTTTGCAAAAAGATGGAGAGAAATAGGGTGAATGTAAATTTTATAAACATACCCTTCTACTTTGTGTGTGTAAATTTTGTCATTTATTATTTTATGAAATTAATATTATAAAATTCGTTAATCCTTCGTAAAAATTTATTCAGATAGTTTTTTTGGGAAACTACCTACATGAGGCCACTTGTCTGTAATTATTACGTAGTAACTTTTTCCTTCCTTTGTTTTTAAATAATATTATTGTCCATTACGGCATTTCCACAACTCATCTAATTAAAGTGGACATTCTGTTTCTTTTGAGCACAATAAGTTTCACAGGAGTAATGTCAATGATAAAAGTTTAAACAATAATAATGTATACAATATTTATTGCGACATTTTTATTGCATTATTTACATCTCAAAATCAGGCATAATAAAATATTATTATTATATATCGTCACATAATCAATAAATTATAAATAATAATTTATTAATACATGTGTAAACAAGTTGATATCACAACAAAAAAGTACAATAATAAAACAGATACACGCCTATCTGTATCACACCCACGATATGGAATGAGCATATTTTTTAGGTTATTTTTATAAAAATTAAATTATTTTTTTTTACCTTGCCATCGTTGCATTGATTTCTATACAGTAATCTTGCTTCCTAACAACTGTTAGTTACGAATATATTTGAACGGATATATACCAAAAGAGCCTTTGTCCTCATAGAAGACAAGGGCTTTTTTACGCATCAATTTACTACCCAAAGGGCTTGGCTACTGCTCAAAACTTAGTACATTTGTTGGCTCAAAGTCAAAGGAAAATTACTCCATGCAATATCAACAATTAATACAACACATCTTCCACAAGCAGTCATACCTCTGCGTTGGGTTAGATACCGACCTACAAAAATTACCACCACACCTTTTGCATGATGAAAACCCTATACTCACATTTAATAAAAAAATTATTGATGCCACGCGAAGCGTTTGTGTCGCTTATAAAATCAATACCGCTTTTTACGAAATCCATGGATCAGCCGGTTGGGAAACCATGCGTGCTACTATAGCCTACATCGGCAACGAACACCTCATCATCGTTGATGCCAAGCGTGGCGATATTGGCAACACCTCTACGATGTACGCAAAGGCGATTTTTGAAAACCTGCAAGCTGATGCCATCACAGTTTCACCATATATGGGAAAAGATAGCGTTCAACCTTTTTTAGCTTTCGCCGACAAGTGGACCATCCTATTAGCACTAACTTCCAACATAGGGAGTGAAGATTTTCAGCAACAGCCTTTAGCAAACGGCGACACACTTTTTAAACAAGTAATCAAAACTTCGCTAACATGGGGCAGCCATGAGCAAATCATGTACGTTGTGGGAGCCACGCATCCACAAGCGCTAAAAACTATCCGAGAATTAGTGCCGCACCATTTCTTGCTCATACCCGGCGTAGGCGTACAAGGGGGCGATGTGGCTGCTGTATCAGCAGCTGCATGGACAGCTAACGTCGGGTTACTAATCAACTCTTCCAGACAAATTATTTACGCCGATAACGGCAAAAAATTTGATGCCGCCGCTGCCCGACAAGCCACAATACTGCAACAGCAAATGAAAAATTTCATCAATAGATAATTGATTATTTAACCTATTGCCGTACCTTACCTTCCGTAATAACATTTACCATCTAAATACAAAATGCAGCTCTATGAAAACTTTCAAAACATTGATGTTTGGGTGTATCGCTCTGTTTGCCTTAAATATTCCGGCTTTCGCCCAGAGTGCCACCACCCATAATGCTTCTACCCTTCAAGCTACTTATTTAGGCAGGTCAGGCGCTCTGCGCGATTTACCACAACAACACCCATCTCACAAAGGAACAAAGGATAAATACAAACAACGAAAGCGCGCACAAATGCCTGATTTACAAGGAAAAACGGGCATGACTACGCGAAATCACAACGCTTTGCCACATGGCACTGACCCCGCCCTACAAGCTCCCGTTACTACTCGCCTGAATGGCGAAGTAACTTTAGGCATTAGCATAGAAGGAACAGACCAAAATACTGCAAACATTACTCCGCCCGACCCCTCTGGCGATGTAAGCCCCAACTATTATGTGCAAAGCGTTAACGCAGAGAACACTATTTTGAATGTTTGGAATACTGCCGATGGCACTCCCGTTTTAGAAAACTTTCCTTTGAATAGCTTGTGGGAAACATTAGACCTAACTGGGTTGGGTGACCCAATCGTGTTATTTGACCGCTTAGCTAATCGTTGGTTAGTGACAGAATTAGGTTCGGATTTCGGTTCGTTTTTGATTGCTTTATCCACTACAAATGACCCTGCCGGAGCATACGATGTATACCATTTTGTCAACCCGAACGGATTGCCCGATTATCCAAAATTTGCTATTCATGAGAACAGTTACTTTATTACAACTAATGAACAGGGCGACGCACCCCCATCTATACCTATCTACGCTTTAGACCGCACCGCAATGCTCAACAGTGCTCCAGAAGTGGATATACAGCGACTGACTATCCCAAAATTTGACGACCCCAACGCTACGGCATTTCAGGTAGCTGCTCCGGTAGATTGGGATGGTGCCACACCTCCACCAGCAGGCAGCCCACAATATTTTGTTCGCATCTATGACGATGCTTGGAATGGCGGTATAGATAAATTGGAATTGTGGGAGGCTGTCATAGATTGGAATAATCCAAACAACTCCTCCATTACCGGACCATTTGAATTACCTACGCTCCCCTTCGATTCTGAAGTATGCGATGGCGGAGATATTTTTTCCTGCATTGCACAACCCAGCGGCACACTGCTATCCGCAATACAGCAGGTAGTTATGAATCGTGCATCCTATCGCAATTTTGGTACGCACGAAACAATTATTTTAAATCACACCGTTGATGTTGATAATAACAATCAAGGTGGCATTCGTTGGTACGAATTACGTAAAACTACTAATACAGATTGGCAAATATTTCAACAAGGCACTTATGCACCAGATGACCAAAGTCGCTTCATGGGTACCATGGCAATGGACGCAGAGGGGAATATCGCCCTCGGCTATGCCGTTACTGGCACAGAAGTGTTTCCTTCCTTGCGGTTTACCGGCAGGTACGCTGGCGATCCGCTCGGCGTAATGACGATAACAGAACAGGCAGTCGCTGAAGGCGGAGGCGAAAATATAGAGTCGCGTTGGGGCGACTATTTTCAGATGAACGTCAGCCCGCTTGACGAAGTAACCTTTTGGCTGCAAGGAGAATATATGAAAGACGAGTTTACTTGGGGAACGCGCATCCAATCATTCATCATCCAAAAAGATACTTTTGATGTAGGTGTGCGAAATTTGGCTGCACCGAAAAGTTCTGGCTTACTCACCAATAGCGAGCAAGTGAAAGCAACTTTCCGCAACAACGGATACAACCCAATTAGCGACTTTACAGTTGGCTACCGTATGAATGACGGTGCAGCTACCATCGAAACCGTAAACCAAACACTTGCACCAAACGAAGAGTATGTACATACGTTCAGCACTTCCGTCAATATGGCTGCTTTAGGAAATTATAATTTCTTGATATTCACATCACATCCACAAGATTCTGCATACTTCAACGACACGCTACGCACTGCCGTTACACAATACGCACGTAAAGATATAGGTATAATAGGTATAACAGGAATTGAAAATGCCCTTTGTACTGATAACGCCGACATCGGAATTATTTTACGAAATTTTGGTTGGGATACTATAACGAGTGTGAATATTATCGTCACCCTAAATGGCATAACGCTACCCGCTATTGTATGGACAGGAAATTTGCCTTTCGGGCAACAAACGAGCGTGCCTTTACATATTATGAACCTAATACAAGGCATCAATACCATCACCGCTACTACTGCAAATCCGAATGGACAACCAGACGAGATAACTACAAATGACAGCCGCACACAAACATTTCTTACAGAACTGAACGGCGGGCAATTTCGCTTAGAATTGCTTACCGACAACTATCCTAATGAAACAACCTGGAAGCTCTTGAACAGTAATAATGAGGTGTTATATGAAGGTGGTCCTTATAACATGGGTGCTCATGTTTACGAGGCTGAATTTTGCCTTTCGGACGGATGCTACTCATTCATCATCCACGATTCTTTCGGTGATGGTTTGTTTACTCCCGGCTATTATCGCATCTATAATGCAAACAACAACATCGTTTGTTCTATCATTAATAATAATTTTGACACCTCAGAGGAGAATAACTTTTGTACGGATAATTTCTGCAACCTTACAATCAGCAGCGTGGTTACGCCCACAAGTTTTCAGGGAGCAGCAGATGGAGCAATTTTAATAACAGCAAGCAATGGCGTTGGACCATTCCAATACAGCATCAACAATGGAACAACTTATCAGAGCAATCCTTTATTTCAAAATTTAACGGAAGGGACATACACTTTAAGCGCAAAAGATGACAACGGTTGTATCATACAAAGCACTGCTACCATAACATACTGCCGCATTGAGCTTACTGCTTCTATCACTAACGCTACTACTTCTACGAGCAATGATGGGGCAATTAGTATTATGACGTTTAATACAATGGGTACTGTGGAGTACAGCTTGGATGGCATTAATTATACCACCACTTCTACTTTTAACAATTTAGCCGCCAATAGCTACCTCGTTCATGTGCGCGATACTTCAGGATGTGTGCGTACCTTGTCTTGCATTATTGGAGCAACATCAAGCACAAGCGATCAAAATTTTGGCGGGGCTGTATCTTATTATCCCAATCCGGCGCACCAATCCGTACAGGTAAATGTACACGGGTTGCCCAACGTTAACACCTTACCTGTACGCCTTTTGGATATAAACGGCAGAACATTGCGTACTCAAACATTGGTGCGTTATGATGATAAATTGACCACCATTATTTATTTGAATGATTTACCCACAGGCACGTATTTCATTCATTTAAAACACAATGATTTCCAACGTTTACTAAAATTATCGAAGCTGTAGTTTGTATAATTTGGCTGTAAAAAACAAACAGGTGTTGTTTGCAAACAACACCTGTTATAATTTAGTGGCGGAGACAGGACTCGAACCTGTGGCCTCCGGGTTATGAGCCCGACGAGCTACCAACTGCTCTACTCCGCGATATTGTGGCACAAAGGTACATCAAGTTTTTTAGAATACATAGTCTTTATCAAAATTAATATACATTTATTTACCAATCACTTTCAGCGATGCTCAATTTGTGCAGCCTCAAGTATCGGCATACGGCGGTAGCGCATTAGTAATTGAATAACAGCGAGTACATCTCTTTCGCAATAAGTAGCAATACGGGGCAGGTCACGCTCTTGCCAATACACCTTCCCTACTTCGCTTCCATCAATATCTTCTTTTGGCGAAGGGAATCCCAAAACGGCAGCCAACAGCTTGAGTGAAGTGTAGCCTTTGTAGTCGCCAAATTTCCAAAGTTCCATCGTATCCAAAAAGTAAGTAAGCTCCCAAGGTTTTTTTCCATGAATTTGCAACAGGGTGGGTAGTTCTAAACTATGTACGACCATACGACGGCAGATATACGGTATATCAAATTCTTTGATGTTATGCCCACACAAAAAGTGCCTATTTGGTATCGGGTAACGCTTTTGTAGCAACTGCGAAAATTGTTGCAACACAACGGCTTCGTCGTCATCGGCAAATGATTTTAGGCGTGCTCGCCAAGTGCCGTTATCTTCATAAAGATAACCCACAGAAATGCAAATAATTTTTCCGAACTCGGCATAGATGGCTGCTCTTTTGGGGTACGACACAGCGAGTTCTTCTAACTTGAGTTCATCTTTGGGCTTCTTTAAAATACCGGCTGCTTTGTGTTGCCACAAATCACGAAAAGTTTCATCCAATTCATTAAAAGTAGAGTGCTGCGAAACTGTTTCGATGTCTAAAAATAAAATTTCGGATAGTGGTATCTGTTCTAACATACGCTTAGTGAATTTACCTCGCAAGATAGTCAAAAATAAAAATGCCACACAAAATTTGCATGGCATTTAATAACTGTTTCTATAATCGTATTTTCTAGTATCTGTAATACTCTGGCTTAAACGGACCTTCTTGTGTTACACCGATATATTTTGCTTGGGAGGGTGTAAGTTCATCTAACTCCACGCCAATTTTGGCTAAGTGCAAACGTGCCACTTTCTCGTCTAAGTGTTTAGGTAGAAGGTACACTTTATTATCGTATTTTTTATGGTTTGTCCATAACTCTAATTGTGCCAATACTTGGTTTGTAAATGAGTTAGACATCACGAAAGAAGGATGCCCCATAGCGCAGCCCAAATTCACCAAACGCCCTTCGGCTAATATGATAATATCTTTTCCTTTAATATTGTAAATATCCACTTGCGGTTTGATGGTAACTTTCGTTTTACCATAATTTTTGTTCAACCATGCAATATCAATCTCGTTGTCGAAGTGACCAATGTTACAAACGATTGTTTTGTCGTTCATCAATTTAAAGTGTTCACCAGTAATGATGTCGCAGTTGCCCGTCGCCGTCACTACGATATTTGCACGCTTAACAGCGTCTGCCATTTTCTTCACCTCGAAACCATCCATTGCGGCTTGCAACGCACAGATAGGGTCAATTTCTGATACAATCACGCGAGCACCTGCACCACGTAACGATGCAGCAGAACCTTTACCCACATCGCCATATCCGGCAACAACAGCAACTTTACCTGCCATCATAACATCTGTAGCGCGACGAATAGCATCTACCAAAGATTCTTTACAACCATATTTGTTATCAAATTTTGACTTCGTTACAGAGTCATTTATGTTGATAGCTGGCATAGGAAGTGTACCCTTTGCTACGCGCTCGTACAAGCGATGCACGCCGGTAGTCGTTTCTTCAGAAATTCCTCTGATGTCCTTCACGAACTCAGGATATTTATCTAATATCATATTGGTAAGGTCGCCACCATCGTCCAAAATCATATTAAGCGGTTTACCACCTTTGAATGCACAAAGTGTTTGTTCGATACACCAATCGAACTCCTCCGCATTTTGCCCCTTCCACGCAAAAACTGGTATGCCTGCTTTCGCAATAGCAGCGGCGGCGTGGTCTTGTGTAGAGAAAATGTTGCAAGATGACCAAGAAACTTCTGCGCCTAATTCCACAAGCGTTTCGATTAAGACAGCTGTTTGGATAGTCATGTGTAAACATCCGGCAACGCGTGCGCCTTTAAGTGGCTTCTTTTTCCCGAATTCTTCGCGGAGTGCCATTAGTCCGGGCATTTCTGCTTCGGCTAATTCAATTTCTTTGCGCCCCCAATCAGCTAAAGAAATATCTTTTACTTTGTAATTGAGTGCTTTTTTAGTTCCTGTTACTGACATTGTAAGAATTAATTATTTTATTGCTCTTAAAAATTATGCAATTTGATTTGTGAAAATTTTGAGGCGCAAATATACAACTATCCTACAAGAAATGCAATGTAAGTGTAATCGTTGTTGTACTAATATCCTTACTATTTATCTACTATAGTGACTTTCTGGATGATGTCGCCAATTTCAATGGCATGAACGACCGACATCCCCGCGATTACTTTTCCAAAAATGGTATAATTGCCATCCAGATGAGGTGTGGCTTGTGTATTAACAAACCACTGCGAACATTCCGTATCGTTACCGGCAGATGCCATACCTACCATTCCTTCCTCATAATGCAGGGGCGAAAGTTCGGAGCGAATCGTGTATTCCAAGCTGCCGTACCCATCGCCACGCGGGCATCCGGTTTGAATGACAAAGTTGGTGACAACCCTATGGAACGTTTTATTGTTAAAAAAATTTGCACGTGCTAATTTGATGAAATTTGCCACCGTACTAGGAGCGGCTTGTTGGAATAACAGTATAGAAAATTTACCTTTGGTAGTTTGCACCTCTGCAATGGTTGAATCGCCGATAGAGGTAAATACCAACCAATCAATCGGGTGATTATAAGCCGGCGTTGTTTGCGGGGTATTGATATTTTTAAAATAATTGACTGTTTGTTGGAGTTCGTTAAAGGCTTCAATGTCGCGTGGCAATTGTAACTTCGCCTGTACTGCTGTTAGTGCGTCTGCAAACAGAGAATCTGCAATGAAAGGTTTGAAGTTTGCCTTATCGTCACGCAATACGGCAGCAGCAGAGGCAATCATGCCTACATCGTTGGAGTAAATTGCTTCGGCGAAATAGTCGCGCAGTTGCTTTTTGACGGCATTGCTGCTTTCGCGAAATTTGGCAAAAAAATCAGGGTCGGTAGCGATACTTGCCAAGGCTTCTACACCTGCTGTTCGGATAATTGGAATATTAGACGGATAAGATATTTGTTTGATTATGGGATAATTCCAACCGAAGGCAGCTAAGGTTTTTATAGTGGCAGCTTGCTCGTAGTAATTTTTCGAAGCAGTCAGACGTGATTTCAATTCATTCGACATTAACTGTTTGTATTCGATGTAGGTATTTGACATATATTTCAATGCCGCTTCATAAAGCGAAAGTTGTACCTGCCAATGGCGCGGCTCTTTGGCTTTTGCCCAGTAATCGCCCGATTCTTTAGCTATGCCGTGTTCGGCAAAGAACCTGCTTGCAGTAGTAGCTACGTGGTAGTTCGCGTTGTTGAGCGCGTTATAAAAAACTGTTTTAACCGTATCGTAAGGGAGGTTCGCTAAGGCTTTCAGGATATTGCACTGTATTCGATAGTCTTTCTCGTGTTGCAATCGCTCAGTAAGTGGGTTCAGTATAGCTAAGTTTTTTGTTTTGCCAATAGCCGCCGTTAGTGGTAAGCGTATGGCGTTATCTGGTTCGATTTCTAAAGCACGCATCAACAGATTAGTAATGCTATCCGAACCGAGATTTATATCTTTTGCACGTGTAAGATAATGTGCCGCAATTTTTCGCACGCGAGCAGGGTAACGGTTATCCGATACATATTGCAGCATACGGTTGGTGCCTTCTTGTGCTGCGATACCTCTGGTGGCGAAGCGATAGATTGCCATAGCTTGCCCCTCAAGCAGCACGGTATCATTTTTGGTGTAGGTGGTTACGCTTGCTATTGCCTTCAGTGCTTCGGGTGAGGCAGATTTGCCTAAAGCTTCCAGAATAGCTGCGTTGAACTTTTGGGAGGTCATGAGTGAGTCGTTACGCAAAAACGCATCGGTCAATATTTTTTCTGAAGAACTCGTTTTTTGCTGACCGATGGCATAAGCTGCTGCCAAACGCACACCTTCTATATCGTCTTTAAACATTTTTGCTAATTGCGGTAACGCGGTTGAATCTTTGAAGGATGCAAAAGCCAAAACTGCACTATAGCGGTAGGTCGGGTTAGGGTCAGTAAAATATTTTAAAAGGCTGTCGCTACTGTGGCGGTCTTGAAGGTTATGAATGGTTTGTAGGGTTTTGTCTTTAAGGTCAAAATTAAAATCTGTTTGTTGCTCTTGAGTACCCGGCGGAACGCATTGCGAGAGCACGATAGTAATATACGCTCCTATTACTAATAATGGTATGTTTTTAAATTTCATCGTAGGGAAGCATCTTTAAGTTATAGTTCAAAGTATGGGTGTTATTAGCTAAAAAGACGTTGTTCTATTATCTCGCACAAGATGTGCCCAATTAGTATATGTGATTCTTGTATGCGGGGTGTTTCGCCGGAAGGCACATTCAACAACACGTCGCAGAGGGGTTTCATTTTGCCACCACTTACGCCAGTCATGCCAATGGTTATCATGCCTATGTTGCGCGCTTGCTGTAATGCTCTCACAATATTTGGCGAGTTGCCAGATGTCGAAATAGCGACTAATACATCACCTGTTCTGCCAGCGGCACGTACCATGCGAGCATACACCTCATCGAAGCTGTAATCATTGGCTACGGCTGTCATGTATGACGAATTGACGTGCAAGGCTTCGGCATATAGTGGCTCGCGGTCTTTATAAAATCGCCCCGATAGTTCTGCTGCAATATGTTGGGCATCGCCTGCACTACCACCGTTGCCACAAAACAAAACTTTTTTGTCGGCTTTGAAAGCTAAAGTCAATACATCGGCGGCACGCTTGATGGCTGTCAGTAGTGTTTCTTGTTCCAGTATTTGTTGTTTTACACTAATGCTATTTTGTATAATTTGCTGTATCTGTAGTGTGTCTAACATAGTATTAATTACGATAATAAGCTTTCTAATTGTAAACCTCTTGATCCTTTTATCAGAATAGTAACAGGCGTTTTGGTTTGTTGTTGCAACCACCATTTAAGCGTTTCGGCATCGGCGAAATGTTGTATATTATCGAAGCGTTTGCTGGCTTTTTCAAATGCTGTGCCGATGGTGGCTATTGCATGAAACTGAAATGACTGCGCATACGCCAATACGTCTTCGTGTTCTTGCGCGCTGTAAATTCCTAACTCGCGCATTTCGCCTAATATGGCTATTTGTGGCGTTGGTGTGTTGGCGAGGTTTTGTAAGGCAGCGCGCATACTGGATGGATTGGCATTATAGGCATCCAAAATTATTTGCGCCTGCTCGACAGTTAATAGTTGGGAGCGATTATTTGAGGGTTGGTATTGTTCGATAGCAGTTTTTATTTTCTCCGAAGGTACTTTAAAATATTTTCCTAAAGCAATCGCTGTCATGATGTTGCTGCAGTTATACTCCCCGATGAGTCGCGAGTTTATAATTATCTCTTCACCTGAATCAGAAAGGAAGCTTACGCTAACGAAGGGTTGGCTTTGCAAATGTTTTACCTCTATGGGAATATTGTTGATATCTGGCTCGCTGTTATAGGTATAAAAAAGTTTTTTGCGATTGGCGGTTGCCAATTCTGTTAAGTAAGGTTCGTCAGCATTGACGAATACCATTCCGTTCTGCTTGGCTAAATATCGATAAAGCTCTGCTTTTGCGCGCTTGACTCCTTCGATGCCTCCAAACTCGCCGATGTGTGCCTTCCCAATATTGGTGATAAGCCCGTGCGTAGGTTCTGCAATTTCGCAGAGCGTGGTAATTTCGTTGATGTGGTTTGCGCCCATTTCTATCACGGCAACTTCGGCATAGTCGGGCATATCCAGCAGCGTAAGCGGTACACCGATGTGGTTATTGAAGTTGCCTTGTGTGGCATGGGTTTCGTAATGCTCTCTCAATACAGCACTCACCAATTCTTTGGTTGTGGTTTTTCCATTGGATCCGGTAATAGCGATGATGGGTATATAAAATTGCTTGCGGTGGTGGTTTGCTAACTGCTGTAAGGCTTCGAGTGCATTATCCACTAAAAATGTTTTATCGCCTTGTGCATACTGTGGGTTATCAATTACGGCACAACTTGCTCCCCGTGCTATGGCTTGTGCAGCGAATAGGTTGCCGTCAGTATTTTCGCCTTGCAGTGCAAAAAACAGTTGCCTTTTGGTAACTTTGCGGCTGTCCGTAGCAATGCCTTTGGAAGTGCGAAAAATGTCATATAATGCTTCAATATCCATATATTGACTAATTAGGCTGCAAAGGTACAAATTGTTGGGTATATTGCGGCGCTTTATACGCTGCGATATTTTGTGTGCGTTTAGTTGAGGAGGTTAATCTTGTCTTCTCATCAAGAAAGATATTTTCACCTCCATTTAATTTTTTATTATAATTATCATTTTAAGTATGCGTTTCGTTGATATCCATCGCCGTGTTTCTACATTATTGCGTGTAACATTTTTGTTTGTCGTTTTAAGTACACTTTCGTGTAACCAAGATAACCCTAAAGCAAATATTCCGGATGTGTCGCATATAGCGGTGCAGCTTGAAACCATCCGATTTGACTCCTTGTTATTTCCTGCCGATACCTCAAGAATACCACAAGCCGTGCAAGCAGCTGTAACACAGCATCCGGCTTTTGTAGAAATATATGCAGGGTTGTTGCGCGACAACGAACATTTAAAATTATCCCCCGCAGCATTGCTGACAGACTTTGCCGGAAGCCCGATTATCCGCAAATTGCAGGATACCTGTTGGCAAGTGTATGGCGATATTAGCAACATACAAACAGATTTGCAGCAAGCGTTTCGTTATCAGAAATATTACTTTCCACATCGCCCGGTACCGGCACTCTATACCTTTATCTCAGAATATACTATGGGCACATTTACATACGGCGATTCCATTTTAGCTATTGGTTTGGATTTTTATTTAGGCGCCGATTATCCACAATACGACCCTGTTTCGTTCCCGCATTATATTAAACGGATGATGTCGCGCCCCTATATCGTACCCAAAGCTATTGAAGCCGTTGCCAACAATATTGTAGGTCAAACGACCAATAAAAATTTATTGGAACACGTAATAGCCAACGGAAAAATATTGTATATAATGAGTAAACTTTTGCCCGAAACACCTGACAGCCTATTGTTGGGTTATACCCAAAAACAAGTAGATTGGTGTACAAAAAATGAAAAGCAAATGTGGGCATATTTCTTATCCGATAATTTGTTGTACTCTAACAATTATACCGATTTCCGAAAGTATATTGACCACAGCCCCAACGCACCAGGTATGCCGCCGGAGGCACCTGGCAGGGTCGGAAACTGGTTGGGCTGGCAAATAATTTCCGCTTATATGCAACGTTACCCAAACACCACATTGCCTCAGCTACTTGCATTAAGGGATGCACAAAAGTTATTGGAACAATCAAAATATAAACCACGTCGATAATACATTATTTTGTAACGATACCATACATCATTAAAATGAAAAAACGACAATCTATTTATATCATACTGCCTACCATAGCGTTTGTTTGTTGCATAGGTAATATAACTTTATTAGCACAAAACGATACGACTCATCAAAAAGCAAACACCCCAAAAGTTGAAAAAAAATGGTACGACCAACTCTTCTTGAGAGGTTATTTTCAGTTTCGCTATAATCGGTTGTTGGAAACAAATGACCAGTTAAGTTGTGAACAGTGCGATAAGTCGTGGGGGCAAGGTGGCGGCTTTTTTATGCGACGCATCCGTTTAGTTTTTTCTGCACAGGTGAGTGAGCGTGTGTTAGTGTATATACAACCCGATTTTGCCAGCAGCCCCGGCAACGACCGCCTCAACTTCGGGCAACTGCGCGATGCTTATGTGGATATAGGCGTAGATGCTAAAAGTGAATTTCGATTCAGAGTTGGGCAAAGTAAAATTCCTTACGGGTTTGAGAACCTGCAATCGAGCCAAATGCGATTGCCTTTAGACCGCGCCGATGCTATCAATAGTGCTATTTTGAACGAGCGCGACTTAGGCATTTTATTCTTTTGGGCACCGACCGCAAAGCGCAATTTATTTCGCGATTTAGTAAATAAAGGCTTAAAAAGTTCAGGCGATTATGGTATTGCGGGCATAGGCATTTTCAACGGTCAAAATGCAAATAACCCTGATGCTAACAAAAACACACATATAGTCGGGCGTATCAGCTATCCGTTTTTCATAAAAAAACAAATAGTCGAAATAGGTGTGCAAGGCTACACCGGAAAATATACACTCAATAAAAGTAATTTAAGTACACAAGTGAAATATCGCGAAGACCTGACCTATACTGACCAACGAATAGCCTCCTCCTTTATTCTGTATCCGCAACCATTCGGCTTGCAAGCCGAATACAACATTGGCGTAGGACCGGAGTTTAATAAAGCAACTGACTCCATAGAAACGAAACCCCTGCGTGGTGGTTATGTTATGGTAATGCTGTCATGCAACATCAGGCAACAACACTTCATGCCGTTTGTGCGCTACCAATATTACGATGGTGGCAAGAAGCACGAAAAAGATGCTCGCAGTTACACCATTAATGATGTAGAACTCGGCGTAGAATGGCAACCCACCAAATACCTTGAGCTTGTTGCGACTTATACCATTGCCCGCCGCAGTTTTGAGGACTCTAGCAAGCCGGATAATTACCAGAAAGGAAGTCTGCTCAGGTTACAGGCACAAATTAGTTTTTAATAATATGTAAAAAACAGTTTCATTTTTTTGATAAAATATTTTTATAATTAGTTTATATTCAAAGTTTTATAAAAAATTAAATATAAAATTATTTTGATAAATAGGCTAATTTGTAGTTGCTGATATAGTACAAACTTTCATACTTTTATGTTGTGATGATAAAAAATCATTGCATCGCATCCAAATATTATGAAAGCATACATTAAAATATTATCAACCATCCTAACCTTATTGTGGGTCAGCCAAGTGGTGAGCGCACAACTCATCTACCCGGGAGATACAAATAATAATGGCATCGTAAATAATATTGATGTATTGTATTGGGGCATCGCCTACGGCGAAACAGGTGCCGCCCGCGATAGTGTATATACCAATCTTAACTTCAGTGGCTATCCTGCACCGGCTGCTTGGAATAATGCGTTTCCGAATAATTTAAACTATTACTATGCCGATTGCGATGGCAACGGCTTAGTAGCTACCGAAGACCTATTTGCTTTTTATCTAAACTTTGGAGAAACACACGGCATCATCAACCCTGATGTGTTTACACTAGGGCAGCCCGATGATGTTCCGCTAACATTTTTGAGTACCATTGACACTACTGGCGGCAACGGCGTTTCGCCGGGAGCATTGGTGGAGTTATCCGTTATGTTAGGGGACGATAACTATCCTGTTAATAACTTTGCTGGCATAGCCTTTACCTTAGATTTTGACACGGCGTTCATTCGTAGTGCAGAAGTGCTTTATGATGAGAGCGATGCGTGGCTGAACTTCGACAATACGCTATTTTTTACGAGTTTCCCTTATCCGCTTTTTGGCAATGCTGCCGTCAGCAATAACAAACAAGTAGCTACTGTACGGCTCGGTGGCAGCCCAATTAGTGGTCATGGTGCAATAGCCAAAACGCGATTCATTATTGAAGATGTAGTGATAGGCATAATAGGAGAAACACAAAAAGCGAAAGTGGCTGTTAAGGATATTTATATGATAGATAACCATTTCAACGTTATTCCAGTAAGAGGCGACTCCATTGAAATCCCCATACTGCCGAATGCTTCAAATATAAACAACCCACAACGGCAAGTACCCATCAGGGTATATCCAACTGTGGTGAAAGATAATACGCTGACTATCGAAACGGTTAGCGGCGACAATGCCATACAAGAGGTACGCTTGTGTGATTTTGCGGGGCGAATCGTATGGCAACAAACGGCACTTCAGCAATTGCCCATAACTACATGCCGACTTCCAAATAATTTGACAACAGGTTCTTACTGTTTACATATTATCACACGACAAGGCATAGGCAATAAAACGATTGTAATACTGAAATAACTCCCAATAAGCGTATTTAATATATGCTTTAACACAAGGCGTTTTTACAAATACATTGCTTAATTAAATAAAAAAATTATCATGAAAAGAACATTGATTATAACCATTATGATGTGGTTACTATGTTTTAATGCTAACACATCAGTTGCACAACCTCCCATAGATAGTTGTATCTGTTCGGATATATTTGCACCCGTCTGTGCAGATACTCCCTTCGGCGTAATAGAATTTGTCAACTCTTGCTTCGCTGAATGTGAAGGGTATTATAACTACTATAATTGTGATGGCACAACTCCTGTTGATACACTTTGTGATGGCACCATCAGTGTTATCTCCGTTGATCCACAAGGGTTAGTATATCAACTTCTATTTTCAACTAACGAAACGGTTCCACCGACAAATTTATTCTGGGATTTTGGGGACGGCACTTCGGATTTTAGCAACAGCTCATCCGTAACGCATACCTATCTACAATCTGGTGTGTATAACATCACACTCAATGTCGTTTCGGCAGATGGCTATCAATGCACTTACTACGCTACCGTTATTGTAGGAGGTGGCGGCGACACTACTTGTATCTGTCCAGCTGTTTATGCTCCCGTATGTGTAGTACTTAACAATAATGATACATTAACCTACTCGAATAGCTGCTTCGCAGAATGCGATGGCTTTTACAATTACTTCAGTTGTAATGGCGATAGTACAGCCTGTGAGTGCTTTAGTATTATTGGGCCACCAGTTTGTGTTCTAGATTCTTCCGGAAATGTAGTTTTAGAGTTTGCCAATTATTGCTATGCGGAATGTGCAGGTTATTACAATTATACAAATTGCCAAAGTTGTTATGCAAGTTTCGGCTACTACCCTACTAGCAATAACTCTCTGACGATACAGTTTGAAGATTATACCTATTCTGAGTATAATATTCTAAGTTGGGCATGGGATTTCGGCGATGGCACTACAAGCACCTTGCAAAACCCTACGCACACATATAACCAAGAAGGTAGTTATCTGGTAACCTTAACGACTTACAGCGAATTAGCTAATGGCCTCGACTCTTGTGTGGGCAGCGTAACATACGATGTATATGTGGGCAACTGGGGCGGCGGCTCACCGGGTGACAGCACCATATTTAGTGGTTGCCAAGCGTTGTTCTATTTTGCTCAAAACGACCCAAGCGATGCCAGCACCATTCAATTTATTGATATTTCATATGCTGACGGCAACATTACACAATGGCAGTGGATATTTGGTGACGGCACAGGCAGCAACGAACAATTCCCGATTCATACCTATAATAATACTGGTGTGTATAGTGTAACGTTGGTTACTACTTCCATCAATACTACTGCGGGCGATAGCACTACTTGTTTGAGTGCTTACACGATGGATGTTTATGTGGATGATAGCGCGTGGTATCCCGATGCTTGTCAGGCATTCTTCTTTCCCATTATCGGAGGCGATTCTACAGGCACCAATCCGCTAGAAGTGACGTTCTTCAACTTCTCTATGGGCGATAACAACTATGCTTCGTTCTGGGATTTTGGCGATAACACTACGAGCACCCAAACAAACCCAACACACGTTTATAACACAGCGGGTGTTTATACTATAACATTAGCGATTTCATCGCCCAACGGCTGCCAAAGCATCTATTCAATGGAAATTGATTTGGGTACCGGCTTGGTCGGCAACGGCAACGCATTCAGGGGGTTGTTGTCTTCAACAAAAGATGCAGCACACAACAACCTCGAACAACTTGTGACGTTCCCGAATCCGGTGAACCAGCAAGTAACATTGCAGTTTAAGGCACAAAAATCCGGTCAAGCGCAACTATACCTGCAATCAGCAGATGGCGCAGTTATCCGTCAAGAGCAACTGAACATTCGGAATGGCGATAATCAAACCAATTTAAACGTAGCGAACTTACCACAAGGCATCTATTTTATCCGTATAGTAAGTGACGGAAATTCCGCCACAACTCGTATTATAAAAATGTAGTTTATACGAATCACAAACACTGATGATTGACTCCTTTCTCCCCGATACCGCAAAGTGTCGGGTTTTTTTTGTGCGCCACAAAACGCTTGGAGTCGGCATAAAATAGAAACACAACCCATCAAAACGCAGTATGTTGTAAAACTTTTTCAAAAACTTTGAATTGTTTTATAAAAAATTGTATTTTGGTGGGTAATTTATTTATCTATATCAACAACACAAAAAAATTCTGACGCATCATGATGAATGAATCGTTATCCACAATTATGGCTACTAAGTTATATACTGTAGTACCGTCTGATACCTTGCAGAAAGTCAGACAAATATTTTCGAATCACCGTATTCATCATTTGCCTGTTCTGGAGGGCAAAAAGTTAGTAGGTATCCTTACCACGCACGACCTTTGGCACTTAAATCGTTTGTTTGAAGATTATGACGACATCTTGGTACGCGATGTGATGACGCGCCATTTGGCAACACTCAATCCAGATGAAAAAGTAGGTGCTGCGGCGGAAATATTTTTGGAAAACCGCTTCCATGCAGTACCCGTAGTGAATGAAGATTTCGACTTGGTAGGGTTGATAACTTCTTTCGATATCCTTCGGTATGCATTCAAAAAAGAGTACCCGAATCAGGATATTTAACTACGAAATCTACGCAAGCAATATCAATAAGTTGTCACAAAATTGCTCTAAAAGCGATTTTTTAGACGAATTATTGTTAAATTTAATTTTTTAACAGTAAAAATTACGCAAATTGTGCATTATTGCATAATATTGTAAAGTTTAAAGTTGGTGACTATAAAAAAACTGCCTTCTCATTTTCAATAGAAATACATAATTTTGCTCAGATAAACTTCTATTATTATATGCAAAAGCAATTAAAATCGCTACTCTTTGGTATTACGTTTCTTTGTTGGCTTGTCGGTTTGCAGGCGCAGGATATACATTTCTCGCAATTTTATATGTCGCCACTCAACCTAAATCCAGCAATGACGGGTGTGATGAATTGTAACGTTCGCGTGTCCGGCATCTACCGCAGCCAATGGTCAAGCATCCTTAGATCTAATGCGTACTCAACTTACTCAGTATCCTACGACCAGCGAATCCCCGTAGGTCGTTACGATTATTTCGGTGTGGGTGGTACGTTCTGGGGTGATAAAGCTGGCGAGTCGCAGTTCGCCACCATACAAGGGAAACTTTCTGGCTCATTCAGCAAAAAAATGGGCGGCTATCGCTCTCGCGCCAACTATTTGGTGTTTGGTGCAGAGGTTGGGTTGTCGCAACGCAGTTTGGATTTCTTAGCACTCCGTTACGGGCTTCAGCATAACGGCGACGGTGGGTTTGACCCTGGGTTGCCAAGTTTTGAATCATTCAACCGCGACAACTATCTGTTTATGGATGTATCGGCTGGGGTGTTGTGGTTTTCTACTTTTGATGAAGACAATAACGTATATGTCGGTGGGTCATTTAGCCACCTGAATGGACCTAATCAATCTTTTAACAAAGAGAAGTTCGAAAAATTATACAGCAAATATACTATTCACGCAGGCGGTGAGTTTATGGTTTCTGATCGCTTTGGTTTCGTGCCGGGTATTGTTGGGTTCAAGCAAGGACCTTCATTTGAGTTGAATGGTGGCACAAGTGCTAAAGTTGTACTTAGTAATCGCAACAACTCCTACCAAGCGGTACTGTTTGGTATTTGGATGCGTTTGGCAAATCGTTATAGCGGTGGTATCTTAGCTGATGCGGCTATCCTGAATGCACGTTTCGATTACGAAAATTTCAACATCGGGTTCAGCTATGATATGAATGTATCTTCGCTCCGCCCTGCATCAAATGGCTTCGGCGCATTTGAGTTTGCTATGACTTACAAATTCTGCGGTCCTGAAAAGCGCAATGTATATTGCCCGAGTTTCTAACCGCCGTTTAAAGAATAAAATTAAACAATCTACATTTGGCTGCATTCCACTTCGGTGCGAGTGCAGTTTTTTTTTGTGTTCTGTTTTTGCTACTCTTGCCGCTACCTATGAAAAGAGCGATGCCATTTTGTATGACATCGCTCTTTAATTATTACTTTGTATAAAAAACGTGCTGTTTGATTTTTTCTATACCTCTTGGGCAACATCTGTCCGAATGGGCATCATCCAGCCAAACGTATCTTCTACTGTGCCTTTACGAATAGCTTCTATTTCTGATTTCAAGAAGTCTGCCACCTTAAAACTATCCACATTAAACTCCATAGTGAGATTGCGATAAGTAACTTTATTTACCTTAGCTACCAAAGCTGCCGTGCCTGCACCGAATACTTCTTGCAATTTACCTTGGCGATAAGCCTCAGCAACATATTCGATATCCAAATGCGCTTCTTGCACTTCGTAACCTCTGTGGCGAAGCAACTTTATGAAACTGTCGCGCGTGATACCTTTCAGTATTGTACCCTCTGTTTCAGGTGTTACCACCTTGCCGTCTATCACGAAGAATAAATTCATCGTACCAACTTCTTGCACATAGCGGAACTCCGTAGAGTCGAGCCACATAACTTGGTCGTACCCTTTTTCTTTTGCTAATTTTGCAGGTAGTAAAGATGCTGCGTAGTTGCCGGCACATTTAGCTTCCCCAACTCCCCCGCGTGCAGCGCGTGCATAATGCTCCTCTACTAATAGACTGACCGGCTTGGTATAATATGGACCTACTGGACAGCAGAATATAATAAAACGATAAACATCTGAAGGAGCAACGCCTATAAATTCGCCATTGGCAAACATATACGGACGGATGTATAACGAACTACCTGGCGTATCGGGAATCCACGATTCTTCTATGCTGCAAAGTGTGTGCAAAGCGTCCATGAATAAATCTTCGGGTACTGTTGGCATACACATCCGCTTTGCGGAAAGGTTGAATCTGGTAATATTGGCATCGGGGCGAAAGAGCGTAGCTTTATCATTTTTGTTTTTGAAAACTTTCATGCCTTCAAATATAGCTTGTCCGTAATGAAGTGCTAAATTTGCAGGATGAATTTCAAAATTGCCGAATGGAATGATTCGGGGTTGTACCCATTCGCCTTCGATATAATCACAAACAAACATATGGTCAGAGAAAACTCTGCCAAACGGGATGTTATTAAAATCTACGGACGGCAAACGGGAGGCTGATGATAAGGTAACTGCTATATTAGTCATATGGCATTGGTTTAACTTAGTGCAAAAATACATTAAAATATTCATTTATTCTAAAATTTCATAATAAAGTTTTAATTCTTTGTCTTTAATTTTGCAAAATGATTAATAATACAAATTATATTTTTTTAAATACATACTTAAAGTATGATGTGTTTGATGTGCCCGATGCACCTTTATCACAAAATAGTGAAGCCAAAATACTGTTCGTTGCTACTGATGTCAGCACGTATGCACAATTTACAGATACTATAGAAAAAATCATTCAAGCACTAGAGCTAGATATTGAGCGCGACGTAGTCATACATTTAGTACAACCCAACGATAAGTTTAACATTCCTGCTATTCATGCCACTTACGGTTGTCGCTACTACCTACTCTTTGGCAACTTGGCGTAACAGTTTGGGCTGCGACTTTCTCCACAAAAAAATACGCCGTTCTATATCCAGGATATAGTTATTGTACTTACAGATTCGCTCCATCAATTAGCCTTGCAACCTGCACTAAAACGCCCACTGTGGGATTGCCTGAAATCTTTGCTCACAAAGTAAACAAAACGTATGTCGTACAGATATTTGTTTTTATCTAAATAATTTACCCCCGCTATATTATTGCAGTATCTTTGGTTATCACAAGCATCTTGATAAAACCATTTGTATATGAACCTTTCGGAGAATATTAAAATAGCTTTCAGGTCTGTGCGTTCCAATATGTTGCGTGCTGTACTGACGTTGCTCATTATTGCCTTTGGCATCATGGCATTGGTGGGCATCCTGACTGCCATTGATAGCATACTGTATTCGTTGAGTAGCAACTTTTCGTTCTTGGGTGCTAACTCCTTTGTAATTTCTCCAAAAGACAACGACGGGGCGCGTGGAAATCGAGGAGGGCGCAATCGCATTGGTGAGCGTATCACTTACGATGAAGCCTTTGATTTTAAGGAGCATTATAATTTTCCGGCATTGGTGGCACTCTCTACCGATGGAAGTTGGCAGACAACCGTGCGGTTTCAGGATAAAAAAACTAACCCAAACATACGGTTTAGAGGCGTGGATAATAACTTCTTTGCAGTACGCGGATACGAGTTGGAAGCAGGGCGCAACTTCTCTGAAACAGAAATTAACAATGGAGTAAACAGAGCTGTTATTGGGCGCGATTTAGTGAATGCTCTGTTTGACAAAAAACCCGAGAGAGCAATAAATCAAGATATTTCAGTAAACAACATTCGATATCGGGTAATAGGTGTATTGAAATCAAAAGGCTCCAGTATGTCGCAAAACAGCGACCGCGTAGTGATGATACCCGTACTCAATGCCAAGTACAATTTTGCTTCGGATGCTACCAATTTCCAAGTCAATGTAGGTGTAAATAATGCAGCTAATATTGATGAAGCTACGGCAACGGCGGTAGGTACTATGCGCCAAGTTCGCAAATTGCGCTTAGGGCAAGAAGATGATTTTGAGATATTCAAAAGCGATGGGTTGCTCACCATCCTGAAGGAAAACACCGTCAAACTTCGTATGGCAGCCATCGCTATCGGGCTCATGACGCTGTTAGGTGCTGCTATCGGGCTCATGAATATTATGTTGGTATCTGTTACCGAGCGCACTAAAGAAATCGGCATTAGTAAAGCCATTGGCGCAACGAGCCGCAATATTTTGGTGCAATTCCTCACTGAAGCTATCGTCATTTGTCAGTTGGGTGGGCTGTTGGGCATCGTGTTGGGCATCATCGTTGGGAACATCGTTTCGTTTGTCACGGGTGGTTCGTTTTACATCCCTTGGGATTGGATTATTCTGGGCATCATCACCTGCATGGTTGTAGGTTTGTTTTCGGGTTTATATCCTGCACTCAAAGCTGCGCGTTTAGACCCTATTGAGTCTTTACGGTATGAGTAACACAGGCGATAGTTTTGCTTCATTCATCGGAATCGACACCTCCAGTTGTAAAAACTGAAAAGAACATTCCGTTGAATTTACAGACACCGCCGCCGCCCATCTCAAACTAAAGGTTATGCGGTTTCATTTTCAAATCGTTATTACCATTCAATAGTTTATATTTTTTATCGGGAAAAGTCTTGAACGTTTTTCCGTCAAAGCGGCAAATACCGCCTACGGTTAAAAACCAAATATTACTTTTATCATCTTCTTGAATGGTAAACACCTGATTATCACACAAGCCATTTTTAGCAGTAAATTGTACCAAGGTTATGCCGTCAAAGCGGTATGCACCTTTGCCATTTGTGGCAAACCAATAATTGCCCTGCTTATCCTGAAATATATAATTTACAGCGCTGCCCACCTCCGACACTACAATTGCTTAGCTTAGTGCCGCAGGCTTCACTTTTTGAAAACTGCAACTCGGCAGTCAAAAAAATAATACTGTTATAATAAATTTATACGTCGGTAGGTTTTGATAAACGTTACTACTACACCTTAAACGCCATGAGCTTATCTTTGATGTACTGGTCAAAAGCAACCTTTTCGTCAAAGTGAAAATTCACCTTTACGGGTAACAAATAAATAGGCAACTTATGTTCTTGAATGTAACCATAGAAACGCTCCAAGCGCATGGCATCTTTTTCGGTTGTTATGATAATCTTTTTATCCGAAGCAATGGCATCAAATTGTTTTTTAATATCACCCAAATCGTATTCATCAAAAAAGTGATGGTCAGCATATTCCAATGCTTTGATAGATTTCGCCTTCGTGCCTAAGTACCGCTCCATATACTCCGTATTAGCAATGGCACTCACCAATAGCACATCCGTATCGCCAATTAGCGGATAGCGATAATAGCCGTTAAACATAAAGTACGGATGCCCATAATCATAATAGGAAAAAAACACTTGCTGATGCGGATAAGGTTGCAACTTAGCAAGCATTTGTTGGCGGTCGGCTTCTGAGAGTTGTGGCGGGCATTTAGAAACAACTATCACGTCAGCACGTTTGTACGCCTCCGGCTGTTCGCGCAATCTGCCGGCAGGCAAAAGTATATCATCCGTAAAGGGATGCCCATATTCAGTAAGTAAAATATTTTGATAGGGCTTCACTGCCCGATGCTGAAAAGCATCATCGAGCAAAATGACTTGTGTGTCCGGACGTTGCATCATCAGTTGTGGGATACCCAACGAGCGACTTTCGGCAACCGTCACCATCGTTTCGGGATATTTGCGCTTGTATTGCAATGGCTCATCGCCTACATCGGTGGCGCGGTGTTGCGGTTGTACTTGTAGGTAGCCTGCAGTTTTGCGTTTGTATCCTCTGCTCAAGGTAGCCACATTGATGTATTGGCGCAGCAAGGTAATTAAATATTCGATATGCGGTGTTTTACCTGCTCCTCCTACGGATAAGTTACCTACCGAAATAACCGGTACGTCAAAACGCACTTCACGAAGTAAACCTTTATCATATAGTTTATTGCGGATGGATACCCCTAAGCCGTATAGTATCGAAAATGGGTATAATAATATTTTTACAAGAAGCTGTTGCATATCAATTACGTTGTGATTTCCTCCAACGCATCGAACCAATCGTTCATTTCATCAAATGACTTAAAGCCAACCTTTTCTTCTTCGCTGCCGCTTACGCAAACGCCTTTCGGCGAAATGGAAGATAGTATATCGGGTAACTCCTCTACACGATGCGTTATATTGAGCAAGATGGGATATTGCTCACACCATGCGCGCAGTTGCTCACGATGCTGTGGCGAAAGTGAATCCCACGCAAACCCATTACGGGTATAATCCAACAAGAACCAATCCACAGCTAATTGGTTTGTAGCGAATAGAGTATCCGCAAAGGCTACATTTTGCAAATCTTCTAATATAACCTCCTGAATAACAGTAACTTGTATCAGCAATCGAATCGTGCGAGCATCGGCAAACTGGTTAATTTGAATGACATTTAGTCCTGACGTATTGACAAAATCTATCACTTCCAAAGGGGTTAACCACCCTACTTCGGCAACTACGGCTGCACCTGCAATCCATTCTTTAATGGCGTTGATAGTAGTGATTGAAATTTTCGAAATATCGAACCCGATATAATCAACATACTGTGCGGCGAAGTAACGCGCATCCGTCAGGTTAGTAATTGCATCTGCTTTTATGATTGGTTTTTGCATAACAGCAACACACTACTATTCCGAAACCGTAAGTAAAGCGGGGTTCATGCCCATTGTGCTAAAACCACCATCATGGTATAAATTCTGCATCGTTACGCTGCGCGTAAGGTCGGAGAAAAGTGCCACACAATAGTCTGCACAGGCTTCTGCACTTGCATTGCCTAATGGCGACATTTTATCGGCGTAGCTAAAAAAGTCCATAAAACCTTTCACGCCACTGCCGGCAGTTGTTACGGTTGGTGATTGCGAAATAGTATTGACGCGCACCTTTTTTGCCGTACCGAAATGATACCCAAAACTGCGGGCAAACGATTCGAGCAATGCTTTACTCTCTGCCATTTCACTGTAATCTGGAAACACCCGTTGTGCTGCAATATAGGTAAGCGCTACGATGGAGCCGCCGTCATTGATAGCATCTAACTTCCAGATGGTTTGCATCATTTTATGAAAAGAAATAGCAGATATATCGAAGGTTTTTTGCATGAACTCATAGTTGAGGTCGGTATAGCTTTTTCCCTTGCGCACGTTTAGCGACATACCAATTGAATGTAGCACAAAGTCCACCTTCCCTCCGAACAGTTCCATACTTTTTGTAAAAAGGTTTTCCAAATCTTCGAGGGAAGTAGCATCGGCTGGTATAATTTCAGCATTTACTTTTTCGCCGAGTTCCTTTATGGCACCGAAGCGCATTGCCACGGGCGCATTCGTCAGCACCAATTGCGCTCCTTGCTCATGGCAGTGTTCTGCCACCTTCCAAGCGATAGATTGGCTATCGAGCGCACCGAATATAATTCCTTTTTTTCCTTTTAATAAATTGTTCATAACAAAAAAATATAGGATATTTTAATAATATTTTTGCTGCTGCAAATATAGAATATTATATTCCAAATTAAGCGAATGCGCTGAATTTTAAACATACACTACCTATGGCAATCCTACAATTTCTGTGAGAAACTTTTCTGTGCCCTGCTGTACTGATTGCCAATCTTTAGATAACACATACGAGGCGATAACGTGATTTGCCGAATTAGGGAAGGCTTCCTTTCGCCGAATGGCGGGCGGCGTACCGAGTTGGTCAAACATTTGCAGCATTGCTGCTACCGATACAATATCATCTTGACGCGCTTCATCTTTGTAGTAATATGCCATATAAGCAGGGCATTTCACTTTAGCAAAAGTGGCAGGTGTGATGGCATTGGTCAAAAAATTCTGCAACGCAACGGTTGCTTCCAACCGATAGTGCAGCGTCCAATACTGTTGATGAAAGGTATTATTCGGGTGAATATCATTATACTCAGAACTCTTCATTAATCGTGCTAATTGTAGTCCCCAATTATTATCTAACAAAGATGCGCCGAGCGCGGCAATTTCGATACAGGGCGAATACAACACAATAGCTTTAATTTCGGGGTGACGCGCAGCGAGAAATAAAGTATGCGCTCCACCCGCTGACGTACCGATAACGATAACGGAGTCGCCAAGTTGTTTTGCAATTTGGTACGCACGCTCCGCAGAAGCTTGGTAATTGTCGGCAGTCAAGTACAGCATATTATCGTTAGTCGTTTTGCGGTCAATGCCGTGTTCTTCCAAACGAGCCAAGTACAGGTTACAGGCGAAACGTTTTGCTATATTAGTGTGTACGGGTGCGCCTTCCTCTTGCGATGCAGAGAAGCCATGCAAGTATAATATTGCAACAGGTGTTTTAACTTTTTTAGTGCTGTCTGCCCAAACAATACGTGCTTCGTTATTGGGTTTTATGCCTTCGACCTTCTTTTCGCTTTCGCGGATGTTGTTTTCTAATAAGACGAGTTCGGATGGTACTGAAGCAATGGCAGTAGCAAAGGTGGGCATCGGCGGATGTTCTCCAAAAAAATAAGCTATCACCAACAAGCCAAGCAGGAGTAAAAGCAGTTTTGTTATAGTATGCATAAGCAGATACGGATTATGGATGTGCAGATAAAAATAGTGCTTTTGATGCGAAATTCCAAAAAATAAAAATGCCCTGTCAATTTACTGACAAGGGCAAAACAAAAAACAAAAACTATGAACAAACACTCACCCTTTTCGTAATAAAAATCGGTTTGTGGGATTTTTACTACTTTAACCAAAACTTACTGTTGCAAAGGAGCAGCTTGCTAAGAATACAAACAAACCACTCCTTTTTAAATTTGTGACTGTGCAAATAAAATCAATATGAAAAAATATACTATTTAAACACTTGCAAAACAATAATATACCGCACGGACAACTCAAAAACATCGTGTTCGACGTTTCCGAAAAATCACATTTTTCGGAAATATAAATACCAATGCACAACACATCCTTGCTAATATTAAAAATAATTTGGCGAAATAAAGGATAAGTATTACCTTTGCTACCAACAAGGTGAAAAGGTAAGAGGGAATGTAACCAATTCCCTCTTTTTATTTTATATAACTTATGGTCGTTACAATCGGAATTGAAGAATTGCTGCTGCAAAAATTTGAACAACCCGCTTTCTCTGATTGTTTTATCGTAGAGATAAAACTCGCCAATCCAAATAGATTGGAGGTGTTTGTTGATAGCGACACCGGCATCTCTTTGGAGAAGTGCCAAAAAATAAGCCGCTACTTAGAACAGCACTTAGAAGAAAAGAAGTGGTTAAGCGAAAACTATACCTTAGAGGTATCTTCTCCCGGAATCAATCGCCCGTTAAAGTTTGTTCGTCAATACAAAAAAAATATCGGCAGAACATTAGACATCACCTTATCCGATAACACTATAAAAAAAGGCGTGTTACTTAATGCCGATGACGAGCAAATTCTTATAGAAGAAACGCTAAAAGTAAAAGAAGGCAAAAAGAACGTCAGCATACAACAACAAACCCAAATACCTTATACCGCCATCGCAAAAGCAATTGTAAAAATTTCGTTTGCGTAACAGATTATTAAAGCATTAAATTTATCACACACTTTCGTATATAAATTATGAATCTCGTAGATACTTTTTCAGAGTTTAAAGCCGGCAAAAATATTGACCGCCCAACTATGGTACGCGTATTAGAAGACGTGTTTCGCACCCTTATTAAAAAGAAATTTGGCTCGGATGAAAACTTCGAGGTAATCGTAAATACCAGTGGTGACCTTGAGCTTTGGCGCGTACGCCAAATTGTTGCCGACGGCGAAGTTATGGACGAACGCTCACAAATCTCTATATCCGAAGCATTAGGCATTGACCAAGACTACGAAGTGGGTGATGAGTGCTACGAGCAACTATTCCTTGAGGATTTTGGACGCCGCTCGATTATGGCAGCTCGCCAAACACTCATCAGCCGCATTTCCGAATTGGAGAAAGACGAAGTATATAGAAAATATGTAGATAAAGTAGGCGAATTGGTTGTAGGCGAAGTAAGCCAAGTGATGAAAAAAGAAATACTCATACTGGACGATGCTACTAGCCACGAGTTATTAGTGCCTCGCACCGAAATGATACGTGGCGACTACTACCGCAAGGGCGATGTCGTGCGCGGCATCATCAAAAAAGTAGAGATGAAAAACAACAGCCCGTCTGTAATTATATCTCGCACCGACAACGACTTTCTGGCAAAGCTATTGGAGCAGGAAGTTCCCGAAATTGAAGATAACGTAATCGCTATCCGCAAAATAGTACGCATACCCGGCGAGCGTGCTAAAGTTGCCGTTGAATCCTTCGATGACCGTATTGACCCCGTAGGGGCTTGCGTAGGGATGAAGGGGTCACGCATACACGGTATCGTACGCGAGTTACGTAATGAAAATATTGACATTATCAACTTCACGAACAACACCTCGCTTTTCATACAACGTGCACTCACGCCAGCAAAAGTGACCAACATCGAATTTGATATAGAAAAGAAACAAGCCAGTGTATATCTTGACCCCGACCAAGTATCCTTAGCTATCGGCAAGGGTGGTTCGAATATCAAATTAGCTTGCCAACTGACTGGTTTCGAAATAGATGTATTCCGTGTAACTAACGAGGTCGAAATTGAAGATGTTGACCTTGACGAATTCTCAGATGAAATAGAAAGTTGGGTAATTGATGCCTTTAAAAATATCGGTTGCGATACGGCAAAAAGCGTGCTGAGTTTAAGCATCGAAGAGTTGGTGCGCCGTACCGACCTTGAGGAAGAAACCGTACGCGAAGTTATTAATATATTGCGAGCAGAATTTGAGGATGACCAAAACGCATCGTAAATACATTATTTAATCTTTTTATACAAAACAACACCAACAAACACCGCAACAAAAATAACGCTAATCAACACAAATAATTTAACTTTGCGAGCAGGCAAGAAGTCAATACGGATTTACCTGCACGATAAACATCTTTATGGAAGATAAAAAATTAATTAAGGTAGCAAAAGAACTCAACGTCGGTATTGGCACCGTAGTCGAGCACCTCGTAAAAAAAGGCTTCGACATCGAAAACAAACCCAACGCCAAAATTACTGACCCGATGTATGCCGAACTCCTCAGAGAGTTCCAAAAAGATATTGCTATCAAAGAACAAGCAGAACAGCTAAAAAATCGCCCGCTCCTCACCAAAAAGGAGACGGAGTCGTCTGCAATCAAAACCACCCCTACTATCTCTCTGTTAAAAAAAGATGAACCAGTTTCGCTTCGCAAACAAGAAACACCTCCGCCATCTGCCGAACCAGAGGCAACACCCGCTATCAAGCCGGAAGCACCGCAACAAATCATAACGCCGATTAATACTCCAACAGAAAGTACAAATCCGGTTGCCGATAATCGCCCAAAGCCGCGCGTGGTGGGTAAAATAGATTTAGATTCAATCAATAAACCAAAGGTTAGTCCTCAGGCAAAGGAGCAAAAGAAAGGCGACAAAGAGCAAAAAACAGAACAGCCTAATAAAGCAGAAAAAAGTGCTGCTCCGCCGAAACAAAAAATCGAACCGCACCAAAAAACACCGCCACCTGTCATAGAAAAAATTGAAGAGCCTGTCATTCAAGAAGAGGCAGATGTTTTTCGTGCAGAAACACCACAGTTGCGCGGACTGAAGATTCAGGGTAAAATTGACATTAACAAAAACACAGGCAAGGATAAAGAAAATAATAAAGATCGAGACAGAGACCGCCGTGGCAGACCCGACAACGATAATAGGGCAAGAAATGTACCCAAACCCGCCGGTGCCAGCACAGAACAAGACAGCGATGACGCTGCAAAGCGCAAGCGCAAGCGCAAAAAAGTTACTACTGCAATCGTAGATAAAAACTTCACCATCGGTGGAGCATTAAACAAACCAAGAACTACCAAACCGACTGTCAACAGAAGACCCGACCAAAAGGAAGTTTCGCAACGCGAAATTGACGACCAGATTCGTCAAACAATGGCAAAAATTGCCAGTGGTGGCAAGAATAAACGACAAAAAATACGGAAGGATTCTCGCGACCGCAAGCATGAACGATTAGAAGCTCTCGAACAACAAAACAGCGATGGCAAAGTATTACAGGTAACAGAATTTGTATCCGTTTCCGAATTAGCAAGCCTGATGAATGTTCCGGTTGCCAGTGTCATAACCGCCTGCATGAGTTTAGGAGTCATAGTTTCTATTAACCAACGCTTAGACGCAGAAGTCATAGAACTCATCGTAAATGAATTTGGTTATGATGTAGCTTTCATTAGTGCCGAAGAGCAAGTAGATACCGAAGAAGAAATAGTAGATGCACCAGAAGACCTGCGGGAACGTGCACCCATCGTAACTGTAATGGGACACGTTGACCACGGTAAAACATCATTACTCGATTATATCCGTAAAGCTAACGTTGCTGGAGGTGAAGCTGGCGGTATCACACAGCATATCGGTGCTTATGAGGTCGTTACTTCCGAAGGAAAAAAGGTTACTTTCTTAGATACACCCGGTCACGAAGCCTTTACTGCCATGCGTGCACGTGGTGCAAAAATTACAGACGTTGCAGTCATTATCATCGCTGCCGATGACAACGTCATGCCTCAAACCAAAGAGGCTATCAGCCACGCACAAGCTGCCGGAGTGCCTATCATATTCGCTATCAACAAAATTGATAAGGCAGGTGCCGCGCCAGAGCGCATCAAGCAAGAATTAGCTTCCATGAATTTGTTGGTGGAAGAATGGGGTGGCAAGTATCAGTCGCAGGATATTTCTGCAAAGCAAGGATTAAACGTTGATAAACTCTTAGAGAAAATACTCCTCGAAGCAGAAGTTTTAGATCTAAAAGCTAATCCTAAACGTGCCGCTTTAGGTACGGTGATAGAAGCATCATTAGATAAAGGACGTGGGTATGTTTGTAAACTATTAGTACAAAATGGTTCTCTACATATCGGAGATGCCACCGTAGCCGGCGAATATTCAGGTAAGGTAAAAGCTATGTTCAATGAGCGTGGTAAAAAGATAACCGTTGCCGGACCTTCAACCCCTGTACTCGTATTAGGCTTAGGCGGAGCACCACAAGCTGGCGAAAAATTTAAGGTTGTAGATAGCGACCAAGAAGCACGTCAAATTGCTTCTAAACGCGCACAAATTATTCGAGAGCAGGCCACCCGCGCCGCAAAACGTATCAGCTTAGACGAAATCGGTCGCCGTTTGGCATTAGGTACATTCAAAGAGTTGAACTTAATAGTAAAAGGAGATGTGGACGGCTCAATAGAAGCATTAGCCGATTCATTAATAAAATTGTCTATCGAAAAAGTTCAGGTAAATGTCATCCACAAAGCAGTAGGGCAAATTATCGAATCCGATGTGTTGCTCGCTTCGGCTTCGGATGCCATCATCATTGGCTTCCAAGTACGCCCGTCTGTTGGCGCACGCAAACTCGCCGAGCGTGAGGGTGTCGAAATCAATACCTACTCCATCATCTACGAAGCCATCGAGGAAGTCAAGTTAGCAATTGAGGGAATGTTAGAGCCTACTAAAGAAGAAAAAATACTCGGGCAGATTGATGTACGCGAAGTGTTCAAAATCAGCAAAGTGGGTACCGTTGCAGGTTGCTTTGTAACAGACGGCAAGGTGATGCGTAATAACCACATCCGCGTTATCCGTGAAGGTATCGTTATCTTCCCGACAAAAGAAGGGGCAGCCGGAGAGATATCATCGCTCAAGCGATTAAAAGACGATGCAAAAGAAGTAAAAGCTGGAATGGATTGTGGCTTAACGATAAAGAATTTCAACGACATAAAAGTAGGCGACAACATAGAGGTATACGAAATTACCGAAGTAAAACAGACCTACAGTAAATAACATAATAACGGTTTAAATGAGTTTGATGCCGTGGTCAGAAAACTTTCGTATATGGCTGCTTGCAGGTATTGCTGCTATGATGAGCGTATATCCATTAGTGGCATCGTATCTGACTGGTATATTACTGATTTATACATTCACTACCGGTAATGTAAAGGGCAAAATTCACAATATAGTACAACCATTGCCCCTGTTGTTTATAAGTTTGTACGTGGTTTACGTTTTAGGACTTTTCCATACAAGTACGGAAAATTGCAGTTATGCTCTTCAAAAGTTAGAAACAAAGCTTGGTCTATTGTTATTTCCAATACTCATCTTTGCTGAAAAAATATCCTATCAAGGGCAGCGCACTATTTTTAAAGCCTTTGTATTAGGATGCGCTTTCTGTGCAATATACTGTTTAAGCTGTGCAGCAGTGCATCACTTCATATCGGGGGTATCAAATTTTACATATTCGTTTCTTAGCGATTATATTAAGTTTCACCCTGCATATTTTTCGCTATACTTAGGTTTTGGTATATTTATTTTATTAGATAAAGCCTATGAAGATTTATTTCCAAAAATTATACAACAAAGCCTAATTTTGTTTTTCGCAACCGTGATTGTGCTGCTGGCTTCTCGTATGGAAGTGTTAGTTTTTTTGTTTTTATTCAACCTAACGGCTCTATATTATTATGGCTATCAACAAAAAAAGATACTAAAAGCATTGTTTGCAGTAGGGTTAATCACATTATTTTTTGTAGGTGGCTCCTTAATTTTGCCACAAGCACGCTTGAACAACGTTACCAATGCCATAACTACACAAAAAGAAGGTGTTCGCCAGGATTCTTCTCTTGCACAACGGATTGATAAAACCCGATATTACCTCTGGACAGTTTCAGCGGAGAGTATTCGCGAAGCACCCATATTTGGTGTCGGCACAGGCGATATAACCGATGTAATGAAAGAAAAATTCCTTAAAAGGAAGGACGTAAATCCCATAGTCATTGCCAAAGGCTATAATTCGCACCAACAATTTTTACAAATTTGGCTCACGCTCGGCATATTTGCATTGCTGCTGTTTATCGCCATTTTATTTGTTCCGCTATACTTGGCATGGAAGCAATCGCATTATTTATACGCACTTTTTTTGTTATCTTTTATACTGTCAATATTAGTTGAAAGTATGTTGGAAAACCAGCGAGGTGTGATATTTTATGCCTTTTTTAATAGCTTATTAGCCAGTCAATTAGCAGTAAAACGCTGGCAAGTATAACGCCATGCGTATCGCTATAAACACCAGATTTTTATTGCCCAATAAATTGGAAGGAATCGGTTGGTACACTTACGAAGTAACGCGCCGTATGGTATTGAATCATCCGAATGACGAGTTCTTTTTTTTCTTTGACCGCGCATTTGACCAACGTTTTATCTTTGCAAAAAATGTTACCCCTATTATTTTATTTCCACCAGCACGCCATCCGTTTTTATTTGTTGCGTGGTATGAAGCTGCGCTAACCAATGCATTGCGCCGATATAATTGTGATGTATTTTGGTCACCTGATAATTTCCTGTCTTTACAAACTTTAACGCCAACGGTTTTGACCGTTCACGACCTCGCCTACAAAGCCTATCCTGAGCAGGTATCTTTTTTTGTGCGACAATATTATCAATACTTCACACCACGTTATTTGCGGAAAGCAAAAAATATTCTGACTGTTTCTCAATTTGTTAAGGAAGATATTATTCGACATTTCCAAACGGATACTGAAAAAATAACAGTAGCACATAACGGCAGCCGCACTACTTTTGCGCCTATTGATGCAAAAGCCCAACAAACCATCCGACAACAGTTTACGCAAGGTGACGCATACTTTTTGTACGTTGGTGCCATACAACCACGCAAGAATGTGCTGCGCCTCATACAAGCCTTTGAATTATTTAAACAACAGACGCAATCGGCGGTAAAACTTGTATTGGTGGGGCGCATGGCTTGGGGTACTTTGGAGGTTTCGCAAGCTATTGAGCAATCTGTTTTTTGTAAAGACATCATTCACTTGGGGTATGTTGAGCAGTTGGAGCAATTGGTAGCGTCGGCACTTGCTGTGGTATATGTATCGCTGTTTGAGGGGTTTGGATTGCCTATTTTAGAAGCTATGTGTTGCGATGTTCCGGTTATCACATCTAATACAACTTCGATGCCGGAAGTTGCCGGTGATGCTGCCCTGCTGGTAAATCCACATGATGTAAATGCACTTGCAGATGCCTTAAAAAGAATCGCTACCAACCCTGAGTTACGTCAGGAATTGATAGCGAAAGGTCGTGTACAACGTCAGCGTTTTGATTGGGATACAACTGCCGAAATAGTGTATGCTGTTATTACTCAAACTGCCAAATCAGCGGAGCATATTTACTAATTCATTGCGGCGCACCTTGTTGAAATTGATATAAAACGAAATCCGATTCCAATATTTCGTGCCTAAAAATGGTTTCACTTGCTGCTCCAATTCTAAGAATCTGTTTTTTATCAAATCATCATTAAATATTGGGAGATAGATAGTCAAAAAATCCGGTATCGGGCTTATCTGCATTCCTACGTCCCATACAAAAGTTCCTGAAGGTGTTTCACCCTCTTGTGTGCGATTACCATAATAAGCAATATCGCCGTAAGGTTTAATGCCCATGGGTAAACGCATCGGCAAATCGGCAACAATATTAAGTGCCAACAAGTATTTGTTGGAGTGCCCAAATTGATTCACATAGCGCGAGTCGAAAGGTGTTTTAAATGCTCCATCGCGCATACTTAATTGGCGCACCCAAAGGTCGGGAGCTACATCATCGCTACCGCGCTCGTTTCTGCCGAAGTAAAAATTATCATACAAAAAATCGTTTTGCCCATTATGCGCTACAGAAAAGGCGCTCGGTGTAATATAGCCAGCATTGCGCTCCGTACTTCCCAAAAAGAAGCCTGCAAAAGCGCGGAAGCTGATGGCTTTTTTGTGTTCGTAATAAAACTTTAGATTATATTCGGCAGCCAAGCGCACGTAGTTGATGCGTTTTTGAAAATAGTTATCAAAGGCATTTTCCTTTTCGGTAAACGTGTTGTCGCGCCCTTGTTGCGTAATTGTAACATTCCATGACATTGGCGTTGGTGCACGGCGAATTTCACCTTTATAGATAAGTTGATGCGCCAGATAGGTATTCCAATATTTTCCTGTAAAAGGTACTTCATTCGTGATTGTGTCGCGCGCGCCGAAGGATGCTTCTTCCTCTCCATAATACACCATGCGATAAGTAAGACTGTGGTTGTAATTATCAGCGGGATTAGTATGCAACTTAAGCGTAACAAACGGCGACATCCTAAAATATTGCTGATGATATTTGAACTTAAAATTATAATTACTATTGAATGTTCGGGCATCAGCCCCTACCTGAATTTGTCGGATATAGTTGTTGTTTGGATAGAAATTTTTGTCCACTTCTGCCACTCCCACAATATCTTTTGTGTTTAATGCATACATCGGCGCAACGAAATATTCAAACGGTTTTTCTAACACGGAAAGATTGTGTAGGGCTACGCCGAGCATAGTCTTGTCATAATCGTTCCAAGCAATCAAAGGTAGGCAATAGAGTGCATGATGGTTTGGGTTTTCAATGCCCCAAAGTTTTACCTTAAATGGCTTGCGTTTGTTGAGAAATACGAGATTGTCATTAGGGTTTAAATCAAAATTATTATTCAATAATATTTTATCGTAGTCGCCTCCCTTAAAAAGCAGTTCCTTTTCATCATCGAAGCCACTATACCATTGCGTATGCACGGGCTTGTTATCTTTGATGCCAACTAATGCAAATGGGGTGTTGATGCCACTCTCATTTTCAACTTTTACTTTATAATCTCCTTCATTTTTTTGCACTTCGTCAATTTCATAATCCACTAATTTGTTGCTATTGATTAATCCATCGAAAAGCCAGCCTAAATTTTTGCCAGTTGTTTGCTCAAGGCTTGCGCGTAAATCTTCAGGATACGGATGTTTGAATTTCCATGTGTTATAATATTGTTGCAAAGCATTATCAAATTCTGCAGTACCCAAATATTGCTCCAACAAACTAAAAGCCGAAGCAGGTTTTTGATAAGCGCCGAGTCCATAATTAATATCTGAAAATCTGTTGGAGTGGGTATTAGGTGCTTGGTCTAATCTCCGCCGCGCCAGAAACAAATAGTATAGTTGTGCAAAATCCAGTCCACTATTTTGCAAAGCCTGCGTCATAAAATTGCCATACGCAACCTGCGATTTGTAGTACGTTTGCATATAGCGGTGTTCATAATAGGAGTTCATGCCTTCGTCCATCCAAGGGTGGTCGCGCTCATTAGAAGCCAATATACCATAAAACCAATTATGCCCAACTTCGTGTGTAATCACTTCATCTAACGATTCGGCACTCCCCGATTTTCCAATAACCGTTATCATGGGATACTCCATACCACCACCGGCACTCAACGCACTCTGTACCGCCGTTGCTTGTGGATAAGGATATGCACCCAGATGTTTTGAATAAAATTCTACAGCTCGTGTAACATAGTCTGCACCCTTCACCCACAGGTCTGCTTCCGTATTAGTGAAGAATGCGTGTATGGCTACCATTTTGCCATTCGGTAAGGTTGCATCACCACTGATTACATAAAAACGTTTGTCGGCAAACCAAGCGAAGTCGTGTACATTTTCGGCAGTATAGCGAATGGTTTTTTCGGTAGTTGCCGATGCCGGAAAGGTATCATTTTTTGTAAACGCTTTATTAGCAATTGTCGTTTGCGTTGCTGCTTCGCGTTGCTGCAAAAATGTACGCTCCGAATCGGTTTGTAATACACCGGTAGCTGCCACCACGTAGTTGCTCGGCAGAGTGATAGACACATCAAAGTTGCCGAACTCACTATAAAACTCGCCCATATCCAGATAAGGCATCGGATGCCAACCTTTATGGTCAAACACTGCTGGTTTTGGATACCACTGCGTGATTTGATACGATGTACCTACGTGCCCCAGACGGGAGAACGAAGCTGGAATTTTGATATGTAATGGCGTAGTGATATGGATGCGTGCGCCGGCTGCCAATGGTTGCGGAAGTTTTATCCAAGCAATGTCAGGATTTGCAGTATTTGATTTCCAGATAGCTTTTTCACCATAGACAGAGAACTCCAAATTTTTGAATCTGCCCAAATCTTCTTTTTCAGCGAAGTAGAATTTGTCATTACCTAAACGAAGTTGTTGTTTGGCAAACTCGGTGTTGTTATTCTTGTAGGCATTCACCCAAAGGTTCATCCAAATAGTATCCAACGTATGTGGCGAGTTATTGATGTACTCTATGTCCATATCGCCAGTTAGTACATGTAGGGAGTCATTGAGTGAAACGCGAATTGTATAATTTACTTGTTGTTGAAAATAGGGCGTCTGTGCCGCCGTGCTGTTTATGTAAAACAGGCTCATCAAGAGTAAAAAGTGTAATTTCATATACATTAAATTGAGTGGCAAAGGTACATAATGTTTTCAAATGCGGTGCAATTTGCTACATGGCATCGCTACAGTGCGGTTTTTTCAATATTTGGTTTTAACAAAAACGATATGTTTGATATTTTGTGACGCTCATATTTTTAAATTTTTTATGGAATCAAATTATTTTATTGCTTTAACAATGTTTATTATCTTTTCTACATATCTTTTTTTAATAATATTGTGACACGATTTCGGTATTTGACTTGTATTGATATTCCCTTAACTTTGCGATGATTAAAATTTTAAAATGCGAAAACAATGTTTCCGCATTCCCTCCCAAGTTTACCTCCTCGTAGGAACATAATTTTTATATCTAATAAATTACATGATGTCAAACTTCTTTACGAGTCGTTTGCCGGTGTGCTTTTGCATATTCTTGTTCATAGCTAACATTGGTATGGCACAAGTCGCTGGTTACAAATCTGCCAAACTTACTAATGATGCCGATGGCAATGGCATACCATCTATCGGTGATACTGTTACCTATACCATTCATTTCGTCAATTCGGGTGCCACTAACATTACCAACTTCCAAATAACGGATGGCTTGGGAAGTATGCTTACCCGCGCTGGCAGCATGACAGGATCGGCGAGTATTGGCTCTAACTTTACATTAAATAGTGCCTATAACGGCACTACAACTACTACCATGTTAGGATCGGGAGTATCCCTAATAGCAGGTGGATATATCCAAATTACGCTACCCGTCAGGATATTAGAAACGGCAAGTGCAAGCACGGTTACCAACCAAGCTGTTGGTAGTGGCGAGGCACTTTCTGCCACCAATTCTGATGCGGTTGATGCTGACGCTGTTGCGAATGATTGCGACCCGCCAACGGGAGTGACCGTTCCATCGGGTAGCATAAACCAAACTTGTTCGGCAGGGTTAGATGCCACCACATTTTCCGTTCCAGCTGGCAATACTAACTTAAGAGGATTTCTGTCTGTCAAATTACAAAATGATATAGATGGAAGCGGCAGCGTTTCTATCGGAGACACCTTAGTATATACGATGCTATATCAAAATTTGGGCAACCTTTCTATAAATGATTTCAATATTGATTTTCCGTTACCAACAGGGTTACAAATTCGTTCACGCTCGTTATCCGGCACAGCCGGCTCCACACTTTCCTTGAATACTGCCTACAACGGTACTAGCAATACTACTGTGCTTAATAGTGCCAACATATTAGGTGCCAACGGAGCTGTCACTATCACCTACAAAGTATTGGTAACAAGTGCAGCAAGCGGCTTAACGTTAAGTACACAGGCAACGGCATCCGGTAGTAATACTGTCAGTAAGCAAACTGATGCTATTGATGATGATGCTACTATAAATAATTGCGACCCACCATCCGGCATAACTCCGCCAACAGGCAGTATTGCACAAAGCTGTACTATTGGTGCAGATGCAACGCTGATTAGCGTTGCTGCGGGTAGCACAGACTTAAAAGGGTACTTATCTGTTAAATTACAAAACGATATGGATGGCAACAGTATTCCTTCAATTGGCGACACCTTGGTTTACACAATGGTATATCGCAATTTAGGTAATATTACCGCTACCAATTTCAATATTGATTTTCCGTTACCGACAGGTGTGGTCTTGCGTTCGCGCTCTATTTCAGGAACGGGCGGTTCTACGCTTACGCTAAACACAAGTTATAATGGCACAAGCAACACCACAGTTTTAAATACAAGCAATACTTTAGCTGCTAACGGTACTGTAACCATCACTTACAAAGTAGTGGTAAATTCAGTAGCAAGCGAACAAACTTTATCTGCACAATCAACTGCAACAAGCACAGAGCAAACCACTATACTCTCCGATGCCATTGATGCTGATGCAGCAATAAATAACTGCGACCCACCCTCAGGAGTGACAGCTCCGGCGGGAAGCATTACGCAAAGTTGCTCGACTGGTTTTGATCCCGTTTTGGTCAGCATCCCTATCGGAAGTACAAGCGTAGAAGGTTACTTAAGCGTAAGCCTAAAATCGGATGTGGACGGCAGTAGCGACATCACCATAGGTGATAAATTATGGTACACCTTAATATACAGAAATACAGGCTCATTGAATGTTACAAACTTCAACGCATCATTACCATTATCAAGCTGTTTGGCGCGAGTGGATACTACCTTTCTCTCGCGCAATAGCGGCTCCACCATTACGATGAACTCTAATTACAATGGCACAACCGATACTAACTTGTTCGACGCAAATTCATTGCTAAGTGCCGGCGGATACGTCAAGGTGTCATTACCTGTTACGATATTGAGTTGTGCAGCAGGCGATACAATTTCGCTACAAGGTACGGGTACGGGTACATCGCTGACAACCGTGATGACAGATGCTGTTGATAAAGCAAGTTGCATCATACCGGCACCCGACTCTATTCCGTACAATAGCATTAATCAAACGTGTACTGCGGGTGATGATTCTACGAAAGTAGCCGTGAAAATTCTCCTGCCTGTAAAGATGCTTTTTTTCAAAGGCTCGGCGGCAAGCAATGTGGTGGTATTGGAATGGGCAACTTCACAAGAAATTAACAATCGTGGTTTTGAAGTAGAACATAGCACCGATGGCGTATATTTTTCCACAATCGGAATGGTATATGCCAAGGGCGCCACCACCCGTGCAGATTACCAGTTTGTACACAACAATCCGCTACTATCCGCCAATTATTACCGACTAAAACAGCTTGACAACGATGGGCAATTTGCATTCACCGACATAGTAAAAGTTGTGTTGAATAATCGTTGGGCAACCAAACTGGCTGTTGTACCTAATCCGGCGATTGATAACTGTAATGTTATCATCAATGATGTTGCTAATGGCACTTACAGTTTGGAAATATTCAGCCCGACTGGTGTATTATTGTCACAACAAAATATTGTGGTTGCGAATGGTGCTGCCAATGTGCCACTACAAACAAACAATATGCGATCCGGCATTTATTGGGTAGCCCTGCAAGGCAATGACAAAACCTACGGAACAAAGTTGGTGATACAAGAATAATCTGTAAAAATTTATCGTGTTTTCAGAATAACTAATGGGCAATTTTGAACAAGCAGGGGTAATGCTACTCCTGCTTGTTTTTTATACATTTGCATAAAAATTTGAAATGGCAAAAAGCATATACACCATACTTTTGCTCATCGCCTCCAATACCTTCATGACAATTGCTTGGTATGGGCATCTGAAATTTAAGGAAATGGACTGGTCAAAAAACTTGGGTCTGGTAGCCGTTATTCTCATCAGTTGGGGTATTGCACTTTTTGAATATATGTTGATGATACCCGCCAATCGCATTGGGTATAAAGCAACTGGTGGACCCTTTGATTTGTTTCAGTTAAAAGTAATTCAGGAGGCTATTACCTTGATAGTATTTTCTGTATTTACCACTCTTGTTTTTAAACAAGAAATCTTTCGGTGGAATCACGCAGTCGCTTTTCTACTAATCGTAGTTGCCGTATATTTAGTATTCAAAAAATAGCATAACCACACTACCCCGACAAATGGCCATCGCTGCAACGGACAATACGCGCAGGATATTTTTCAATTAACCGCTCATCGTGTGTTGCCATCAAAAAAGCCGTATTGTGGGTGGCATTGAGTTGACGCAAAAGCAACATCACTTCATTAGAAGTATCCCAATCCAAATTGCCTGTTGGCTCATCAGCAATCACCAAACGAGGCGAATTTAACAATGCACGCGCCAATGCTATGCGTTGCTGTTCGCCACCCGACAACTGATGCGGGAAGCTATCCGCTTTGTGTGTCATCGTCACGCTTGCCAAGGCTTCACCAATGCGATTTTTCATAGCTTTGCTGTCTGACCAGCCAGTTGCTTTCAGTACAAATAAAAGGTTGGAGGCGACGGTTCTGTCGGATAGCAGTGCAAAATCTTGGAACACGATACCTAACTGTCGGCGCAAAAGTGGAATATCCTTACGCCGCAACTTATGTAGAGGAAAACCCACTACTTCGCCCGTGCCTTGCAGTAATGGCAATGCTCCATACAATGTTTTTAGTAACGACGATTTACCACTGCCTGTTTTTCCTACCAAATAAACAAACTCACCTTGAGCAACATCTAACTGAACATCTTGCAGTACAGGATGTTTATCTTGATAAATGACGGAGTTTTGTAATTTTATGATATGGTTCACAATAGTTCGTATTGTAATGTTGTTCTAAACAAAAATGCTTATTTTTGCGATAGTCAAATTTCTTATAAAAAACAAACCGTAATATGAAGAAAATATATATCATTGCCATCGTACTAATCGCCGTTGCCATCGGGCTATTAGTTTCTGCTGCTGACGATATGGGTACGTATGCTACCTTCGATGAAGCAAAGGGCGATAAAAAAGTGAAGATAGCTGGTCAGCTCGTCAAAGATAAAGAAATGTATTACAATCCTGAAAAAGACCCCAACTATTTTAGCTTTTACATCAAAGATACCAAAGGGATAGAGCATAAAGTAGTTCTCCTTTCGGAGAAACCGCAAGACTTTGAGATGTCCGAACAAATAGTTGTTACTGGCAAAATGGGTGCGGACTCCTTCGTTGCAACCGATGTGTTGCTCAAGTGTCCGTCTAAATATAAAGATGAAGAAGTGTATATGAAAAAAGAAAGTTAACTTTTCCTACGCTCCGCCAATCCTTTTTTCAAACCACACAACCGTTATGAATATGCGCCCATGGCTTAAGAATTATCCAAGTGGCATACCTGCCAACATCAACCCCAACGAGTATGCTTTATTGACCGATATGATTGATGAAATGCTCAAAAAATACGCTAACCGCATAGGCTTTGAGTGCATGGGCAAAAACCTAACCTTTGGGGAGGTGGACGCACAATCGCGGCATTTTGCAGCATACCTGCAAAGTCGTGGATTACAAAAAGGCGACCGTATTGTGCTGATGATGCCCAACCTGTTACAATACCCGATTGCACTTTTTGGAGCATTACGCGCAGGGCTGATTATTGTAAATACCAACCCACTTTATACACCCCGCGAGATGAAGCATCAATTTATGGATTCGGGGGCTAAAGCCATCCTCATCTGCGAAAACTTTGCGGCAAATTTGCAAACCATATTACCAGATACCACCATTGACATCGTTATTACTACGAGTATCGGTGAGTTACTGGGTGGCGCAAAAAGTATCCTCACCAACTTCGTTGTGCGTTACGTAAAAAAGATGGTACCAAAATACGACATTCCTAACACCGTTACGTTTACTGAAGCACTCAAGCAAGGCGCAAAATTTACCATCAAACCATTCGTTGCCAAAAATGATGATGTTATAATGTTGCAATATACCGGCGGCACTACTGGTGTATCAAAAGGTGCTATGCTCACGCACTGCAATTTAATAGCCAATATGTTGCAAACGCGGGCATGGATGAAACCCTACCTAAACGAAGGCGAATTGGCGCTATGCCCATTACCGCTTTACCATATTTTTGCATTTACCGTTAATTGTCTGGTATTGCCAAGTATTGGCACTAAAAATTTATTAGTTACTAACGCCCGCGATATTGATGGTCTCGTTAAAACACTCAAGAAAAATCCTGTCAACATCATGGTAGGTATTAATACCCTATTCAATGCCTTGATGAATCACAAAGATTTTTCGACTATCAATTTTTCACAACTAAAGATTAGTGTAGGTGGCGGAATGGCAGTACAACGTGCCGTTGCCGAGCGTTGGAAACAACTCACTGGCTGTACCCTATCGGAAGGATATGGCATGACAGAAACTTCTCCCGTAGTAAGTGTAAATCCATTAGATGGCTCTGCGCATTTGGGAAGCATTGGGCTGCCAATGCCCTCCACGGATGTGCGGGTTGTAGATGAATTCGGGAACATACAACCTAACGGTGAAGTAGGCGAACTGCAGGTATCCGGTCCTCAAGTGTTTAGTGGCTATTATAACCGCCCAGACGAAACTGCTAAGGTGCTTAAAGCTGAGTGGCTCTCCACCGGCGATATGGCAAAGATGGATGCTGACGGGTTCTTCTATATTGTAGATAGAAAAAAAGATATGATTCTCGTTTCTGGTTTCAACGTGTATCCAAACGAAGTTGAAGAAGTATTAATGATGAATGGCAAAGTAGCTGAAGCTGCCGCCGTAGGTGTACCGGATGAGCGGTCGGGCGAAGTAGTTAAAGTATTTATCGTGAAAAAAGATGCCTCCCTAACGGAAACAGAAGTAATTGCACACTGCAAAGAAAATCTTACCAACTATAAAGTACCTAAATACGTAGAATTTCGTAAAGAATTACCAAAGACAAACGTGGGGAAAATTCTCCGCCGCGAATTACGCTAAAACTCGCTTAAATTACTTGGCATTACTAATATGAAAAAAATAGCCATAATAGGTGGTGGTTTTGCCGGAACACTAACTGCCGTGCAAATTATCGAAAAATCTACAACCGTATGCGACATTATTTTAATAAATGATAGCGAAACACTAAACAGAGGTATCGCTTATCATCCGTACTCGAACAAGCACCTACTCAATGTAACAGCCGAAAAAATGAGCGCCTTCCCTGATCAACCCAACCACTTTTTAGATTGGGTGATGCAGCAGCCCGATTTCGCCGATAAAGATAGCACCCTCGTAGCAAATTCATTTTTACCAAGAGACTTGTATGGCACATACCTGACTGAAATTTGGCAATATGCCTTGCAGTCGGCAACAGTAAAAAAAATAAACGTTGCCGTAATAGACGGAACAGTCACCGATATTAGCATTACCGAAAATACTGTAATGCTGTCTGTCGCCAATAACCCACCATTCTCCGTTAATTATTGTGTGCTAGCTACCGGAAACAATCTGCCGCGTAACCCGCCAATCGGTAATAATGCTTTTTATACAAGCAAAAATTATTTTCAAAACCCTTGGCATATTAGCTCTGTAAAAGGCATTACCCAAACCCTGCCGGTACTGATTATCGGTAACGGATTAACTATGGTAGATACTGTTTTAGGATTGATGGAACAGCATTTTAAAGGAGAGATTTATGCTATCTCGCCAAACGGTTTTAACATTCTTTCGCATCGGCATAACGGCTTGAAATACACAAAACTCACTACCGAACTCAGCGATAATATTTCCCTTTTCGATTTAGTAAAACTCATCAACAAACATATTAAAGCCGTTAGAGAATATGGCATTTCTGCCGAACCCATCATTGACTCGCTGCGCCCTCACACGCAAAGAATTTGGCAATCGCTGACGGAGGCTGAACAAAAAATATTTATGGCGCGGCTGCGCCATTTATGGGGGGTGGCAAGGCACAGAATTCCGCTACACACTTTCGACAAAATTATGCAACTCCGCATAGATGGCAAGCTGCATATCATCGCCGGAAAAATTTTGGATATAAACGAATCTCAAACTAATATAACTGTAGATTATTTTGACAAAAAAGAAAACATCACTCAACAATTAAATGTTTCGAGAGTTATTAATTGTACAGGACCGGAAACAGACATCATGAATTTACATGACTCTTTTTTAAAAGCTTGTTTGTTAAAGGGCATCATCAGGCAAGATACACTTAAGCTTGGCATATTGGCAAATACCGAAACTTTTCAAGTAAAAGACAGCAACGGCAGACTGCATCCGCATCTATATACCATTGGCGGTAACCTTAGAGGTGAACTTTGGGAAAGCACCGCCGTTAATGAATTGCGGCAACAGGCAGCAAAATTGGCAACACAATTAACACAACAATTATAACAATCATCTAATTAAAATCAACATCATTTTTAAACAGCATAATGGATAAAAATTTCTTACAGCAACTCGGGTTACAACAAAAAAATGCAGGCACAAGCACCGGACTTCGCTGGTCGGATTCCAGCAACTATCTGCACTCCTACTCACCCGTAGATGGCTCGCTCATCGGGAGCGTCAGTATTACCACTTCGGATGAATACCAACAAGTAGTGGCTACCGCAAAAACTACTTTCCACACATGGCGAATGTTGCCCGCTCCTAAGCGTGGCGAAATAGTGCGGCAATACGGCGAAGTGTTGCGCCAATATAAAGAGCCGCTCGGCAAGTTAGTTTCTTACGAAATGGGGAAAAGCCTGCAAGAAGGTTATGGCGAAGTACAAGAGATGATTGATATTTGCGATTTCGCCGTGGGACTTTCGCGCCAACTTTATGGACTTACTATGCACTCCGAACGACCGCTTCATCGTATGTACGAACAATGGCATCCGTTGGGCATCGTGGGCATCATCAGTGCATTCAATTTTCCGGTTGCAGTATGGTCGTGGAATGCCGCTATCGCCATGGTTTGTGGCGACGTTTGCATCTGGAAGGCTTCCGAAAAAGCCCCGTTGTGCAGCGTGGCTTGCCAGTTATTATTACAAGATGTTTTGAAAAATAATAATCTGCCGGAAGGCATATCTTGCATTATTAATGGCGACTACAAAGTAGGTGAAATGCTTACCCAAGATACACACGTACCACTAATTTCCGCTACTGGAAGCAGCCGTATGGGAAAAATTGTAGGCGCGACTGTAGCATCGCGTTTTGGGCGTTCGCTATTGGAATTAGGCGGCAACAATGCTATCATCATCACACCAAGTGCCGAATTGAAAATTGTGGTTACAGGTGCCGTGTTTGGTGCGGTAGGTACTGCCGGGCAACGCTGTACGTCCACACGCCGACTTATCATCCACGAAAGTGTTTATGATAAAGTTAAAAATGCGTTAGTAAGTGCATACCAACAAATACGCATCGGCAATCCGTTAGATGCCAATAACCACGTAGGTCCGTTGATTGATAAAGGTGCAGTAGCTGCCTATCTGCACACCATCGAATCTATACAGGAACAAGGTGGAAAAATATTAGTGCCTGGTGGCGTGCTCGAAGGCACAGGATATGAAAGCGGTTGTTATGTGAAGCCATGTATCGCCGAAGTGGAAAATCATTACGCCATTGTACAACATGAAACCTTTGCACCAATTTTATACCTAATAAAATACAGCACGTTGGACGAAGCTATTGCTATGCAAAACAACGTGCCGCAAGGCTTATCTTCTGCTATCATGACAGATAGTTTGCGAGAGGCAGAACAATTCCTATCGCATGGCGGTTCGGATTGCGGCATCGCCAATGTAAATATTGGCACAAGCGGTGCTGAAATTGGTGGTGCTTTTGGTGGAGAGAAAGAAACCGGTGGCGGGCGCGAGAGTGGCTCTGATTCGTGGAAGTTGTATATGCGCCGTCAAACTAATACACTCAACTGGAGCAAAGAAGTGCCGTTGGCACAAGGTATCAAATTTGATATTTAAAAACACAACAACGAGGGAGGTAATGCACTTCTCTCGTTGTTACATTAAAAACATATAATAGCAAAACATAACATACCATAATGGCATCCGTATTAAAAAACTTATCTGATTACAATCAAAGCATTATCCCTTCGGGAGAAAATTTATGCGTAGGTATCGTAGTAGCGGATTGGAATGAACACATTACACACGCAATGTATGATGGCTGTTTTAATACTTTAATGCAACATGGCGTAAAGGAAAGCAACATATTTACGGCACAAGTTCCTGGTAGTTTTGAGCTGCCCGTTGCTGCCAAGTGGCTGGCACAGCGGCATAAATTAGATGCCGTTATCTGCATCGGTTGCGTAATAAAAGGCGAAACAAAGCACGACGAGTACATCAGTTTTTCGGTTGCTAATGCTTTAGAAACTATGAGTGTGATGACAAGTATTCCGTTTATATTTGGCGTGCTTACACCAAATAACGAGCAGCAAGCATTAGACCGCGCAGGTGGCAAACATGGCAACAAAGGTATAGAAGCCGCCGTTACCGCCTTGCGAATGGCTGTTTTACGCAAAGACTTAACAACCACCAAACATAAAATTGGTTTTTGATAAACATATCAGACCACATTTTTTCGTTGTAAACAATGTATGGGGTACTTAAAAATAAATTCACTCCTCAGTTGTTTGTTAGGTTTGTCGCTGCACCTGACAGCCCAGTTTCAGTTGCAGTATCAATGTACGCCTGCGATTGATAGTGTGCTTATTCTTAGAATTGACAATACTCGTCTTTTTGGCGATACTGCCGCCATCTTTCAACACATCAATCAAATAGTACGCGGATTGCATCACGAAGGATACATCGCTGCATCAGTAGATAGCCTTGTGCAAGCAGACAGTCTTAGCATGACCGCATACCTCCAAGTAGGGCGTAGCTATAAATGGGTATCCGTCAATACAACGCCTACAGCTGCCAACTGGTTAGAGCGCAGTGGATTCCGCCCATATTCATGGAAAAACAAACCTTTTTATTACACCGCTTGGTTGCAAATGCGTGAAAATACTTTACAGACGTTGGAGAATAACGGCTATCCGTTTGCAGTCATCCGATTGGATAGTTTGTCGTGGCAGGAGGAATCTCTTTCGGCAACTATTGCTGTACAGCCCAACAAATTAATGTATTTTGACTCAATACATTTAGACGGTGATGCTCGCATCAGCAGCAAATATTTGTCGCAATATTTAGACATAAAAAAAGGAAGCATTTATAACCAAAGTATTATAAAAAAGGTGAGAGTCAGGTTGCAAGAGTTGCCGTTCGTACAAGAAAAAAAAGCACCAACAATCACATTTAAGGGAGATAAATCTATCGTTAATTTATACTTGGGACGCAAAAAAGCCAGCAAGTTTGATTTCTTGATAGGTGTGGCACCACCCACAACTACCACTGCAACCAACTTGCCCAATGCACCACAAAAGTTGCTATTTACGGGGTTATTTAATATAGATGTGAGTAATCAGTTTGGCGTGGGAGAACGCATTGTGGTTGTGTTTGAACAGTTGCGCCCGCAAACGCAAAAGCTGAATCTGCAATTCACTTACCCTTATGTTTTTAATCTGCCGATTGGTATTGATGCAAAATTTGATCTTTATCGCCGTGACACTTCTTTTTTGGATGTGACTTACGATGTGGGGTTTCAGTATCTGTTCGCCGGCGGCAATTACTTAAAAGTATTTTATAACAAAGCTACTTCTTTCTTGTTATCCGTTGATAAAACCTATTTAACTACCCAGCGCAAACTTCCACCTGCATTGGATGTGAGTAATACCTCTTTTGGCTTAGAGGTTTTGCAACAACGCTTAGACTATCGCTTCAACCCTCGCCGTGGCTGGAGTGCCTTCATTCGCGGAAGTGTGGGGGTAAAAAAAATAGATAAAAATAATGAGATAATTGCCTTCATCAATCCTGCATTTCCTGATTTTGATTACGCCACGTTGTATGACAGCTTGCAATTACAATCGGTACAGTATAATGCCGTCACGCGCTTAGAGGGATACATACCGCTATTGAAACGCAGCGTCATAAAAGTTGCCCTACAAGGCGGTGGGATATTTACCTCACAACCTATTTATCGCAATGAGCAGTTTCGCATTGGTGGCAATCGCCTTTTGCGTGGCTTCAACGAAGAAGCATTTTTTGTATCAAAATATTTGATTAACACTGCCGAATATCGCTTGCTGCTGGGGCAAAATGCTTATATGTTTGTATTTGGAGATATCGGTTTTATTGCCTCCGAAACGGACAAAATTGCTGTCTATGATACACCTATTGGCATGGGTGCTGGTATCACATTCGATACTAAAATTGGTGTGTTCAGCGTAAGCACCGCATGGGGACGCACTCGCCAAAACAGCATTGATTGGCGGGCTGCAAAAATTCATTTTGGCTATGTAAATTTGTTTTAACTCCTCAATAAAACTTTTCTTTACTGCACTACAAATTTTATCATTTGTTGTTGGTTGATGCGTATGTAGTACATACCTTTTTGCCATCGGCTGCTATCAATAATTTGTTGCTGCGTAGCAGTGTTAGTCGTCCAAATTATTTGTGATAAAACGTTATACACTACTATATTTTGAATAATTGCATCATCACTTACAATATGTAATGCACCACTTGTCGGGTTCGGAAAAATGCGAATCGCCGTAGCTGATATATCTTCTGTGCCAACCGATGTGCAAATGTTAGCCGCGCCAAAAGTAGGCAATATAGTGGGCTGAAATTCGCCCGTACCATCTGGGCAACGCGCCAAGCTGGCATCATCTGTCTGGTCCAAAAACTGAAGACTATCTAACAAAACGGCTGCGGCATCCACATCCTTAGAGAGCAATACCTCGTCGCCACTTTTGCTGATTTTGAAATTAGCATGATAACCGTATTGTCGGCTGTCTTCATCGCACCATACCGTTACGTAGCCGTTTGCTGGAATAACAGCATAATCAGGAAATTGCCACTCTGCCCAATCGTTAGGGCTATTGGAAAGGAAGCAAGCTGCTAACGAAATAGGTGCATTAGTATTATTTTTGAGCTCTACCCAATCTTCGCGCTGCCCGTTGGCATCCTCAACGCCGACAGTATTAGCCGCCAGCACTTCGTTTATCGTTAGGCTGCCACTTGCAATGCTCGGTACAGCAGCATGAATGGAGTAAAATTCGTACTCGGCACGTTGCGGAGCGAACTTTGCAGCTAGACTGTTTTCGGCAAAAATGTAATATTCGGTAAGGGCAGATTGCAGGGGCAACATAGCACCATAAACGCCGTCACCGGCTATGCCGTCTTGGTGTGCACCATCGTCAAACATATCAATTTTGGTAAATATATCTGGTGTGCGATAACGATAGGCTAACTTTACATTAGTAGCATCGGTAACGTGCGCATTTATCCAAACATTGCTGAATACCGTAGGTGTTAGCTGTAATACTTGCACGTTGGAAATAGTTGGAGCTGTTTGGGTAAATTCTGTAGTGTTCATTAAATAATTAACACGTCCGTTCATAAGGTTGTAGATACCCATCGAACCCCAACCACCTGGACCGCCACTGCCATTGATATTAGAATAAAGGCTATTGTCGAACTGTGTATCTGTAAAAAATTTGTGGGGGTCAGTATAGTAAGCGTCTTGTACAATTGCTTGTAATTGTATGGCTCTATCCAAGTAGTAGCCAGTAACGAACATTTCTTCTGTAATAGTTTTTGCATGAGCGATGTACATTTTACGATATAGCGGGTTAGCCCAAATTTTCATAATTAATGGGTGATTGGTAGAGGTACTGTTAGCACTCAATGCGAGGTTTTTCATACCTGTAGAATCCAAATTGCTACCACCCGGGCCGCCGCCACTCAATGAACGGAAACCGCCGAAGCTCATGTTTAAATCCCAAACGATGCTGTTGAAACGGTTTGTTTCATCGCGGTAGAGGTAGTAGTTTTGGCGAAAGCCTCCAGTATAACTATCAAGGTTTACCAATACGTTATTAAAAGCGAGCATCCATATAGCGCGGTCAATATCCAATACTTTTTCTACCGAGGGTGTGTAGTTGTTGAGTGTATCGCAGAGGTTGATTAGGTGCTGCCAATCATCATCATTTTTCATTTCGTACCCGTTATAATACGATGACGGGTTTGTACCCAAATACCGCAAATCGGGTGAAACGCCGCCACCCGGACCCGCACCTCCGTGTGGGTTACATTTGATAAGAGTGCCATGGTTGGAGAAAAAATGTTCTCCTACAAAGCGACCACCGATATGTTCGGCGGAGGAGTATAAACCCCAATATTCGCCGTTGATATATACCTTAGCAAAATTTGCTAATGACGCGTGCATGTAGTTGCGAAGAATTTCGTAGCTCAAGGCTTCGCGGATGAAAGAAGCATCCGAAAAACCATTGCCTAATTTTACGTCGGTGTACCCGTCATAATCTTGATTAGTTTTTATCCAACCTAAATCAATGTGCAAAGGGTTTTTGGCATTGTTAGCACTATACGAGCTGTTGCCTTTGTACTTCACACCTACACTGTCAAAGGGTACGCCGTTAATAACACATGAAGTAGCTAAAATATAACCCTCGCTGCCACTGTATGCAGTATCCAAGCGATAGTCCCAGTTAGTAAACGGGAATGTGAGTTGTATTTCCTGAATAGTGTTAATATCGTAAAAACTTTGCGCTCGAACGTTGATAACAAACGATGTGACTAACAACAAGCTGAGTAATGATTTTTTCATAAAATATGGATAAAAAATATGGTAACTGATTATATCTAATGACTATAACTTAGATTGTTTATGGGTAATTAATTATTATTTTAACAAATTTTTAACATTTTAATTGGGTTTAATTTTCATAATATCCACAACTTTGTCGGCTTTTACAGAAAAGGAACACCTCCCGAAGTTTCCTCAAATAAACTACTAAAAATATCCGTTTGGGTACAAATAACAGCAATTCATGATACCACAAATAAAAACCTTAGGAGTATTACGTCAGTCGGGATATCAACCCGTGGGCATCAAAGAAGAACTACGTAGAAATCTCATCACAAAATTAACAAAAAAAGAAAATGTTTTTGAGGGTATTCACGGTTTTGAAGATACCGCCATACCAGACATAGAACGAGCCATACTCTCGCGACATAACTTCTTGCTTTTAGGATTGCGCGGACAAGCCAAAACGCGCTTGGCGCGGCTGCTCGTCAACTTGTTAGACGAATACATCCCGATAGTTGCCGGCAGCGAAATCAACGACGACCCGTTTGCACCTATCTCGCGCTATGCACTAAATATTATTGCCGAAAAGGGTGATGATACGCCTATTGAGTGGTTACACCGTTCACAACGCTATGTTGAGAAATTAGCTACGCCCGATGTTACTGTTGCCGACCTTATCGGCGATGTTGATCCCATCAAAGCAGCCAACCTCAAATTATCGTATGCCGATGAGCGCGTTATTCATTTCGGATTGATTCCTCGTGCCAACCGCAGTATTTTTATCATCAACGAATTGCCGGATTTGCAGGCACGCATACAAGTTGCGCTGTTCAATATATTGCAGGAGGAAGATATTCAAATTCGTGGCTTTAAGCTACGCTTGCCTTTAGATGTACAATTTATTTTTACCGCCAACCCCGAAGATTATACAAATCGAGGCAGCATCGTTACACCACTCAAAGACCGCATCGAAAGTCAAATACTCACACACTATCCGAAAAATATAGAAATAGCACAAAAAATTACGGAGCAAGAGGCAAGGCTCACAGCAGAGCAACGCAAGCGCATTTACGTACCGCAATTATTAAAAACTCTTATCGAAGAAATTGCTTTTGAGGCGCGTGAAAGCGAGTTTGTAGATGAGAAAAGCGGCGTTTCTGCCCGCCTCACCATTTCTGCTTACGAAAATTTAGTAAGTACAGCCGAGCGACGGATGTTGCTCAACAATCAGCCTTTTACCACGGCGCGTTTGGTAGATTTTTGGGGCGTTGTGCCTTCTATTACTGGTAAGATAGAGCTTGTGTACGAAGGGGAACAACAGGGTGCTTATGCTGTTGCTATGGAACTGCTTGGTGGTGCCATCCAAAAGGTGTTTTTAGAATATTTCCCCAACCCCGATAAGCTAAAAAAGAAGACCGACAAAGACCCCTACGCAACCATAAAAGATTGGTTTACGGCAGGAAATCATGTAGAATTTTTGAATGACGACAATGACGATACCTACCGCCGAAGTTTGCTTAAAGTGGCAGGATTAAAAAAATTGCTTGAAAACTCCAGCATAAAAGAGGAAGACCAATTTGCTTTCATGGAATTGGTTATCAATGGATTAGCTGAATTTGATTTATTAAATAAAGAGTTTTTAGAATCAAAGTTACAGTTCCGCGACCTGCTCGCCGATATGCTCAATGATATGGACGAAGACGAAAGTTTTGATGATGAAGATGGCGATGAAACTGACGACGACGATGGCAATCGCTTTTGGGATAATTAAGGGTTTATGAACAGAAATATTATGTGACAATTTAATCCAACTATACCACAACTAAAAAGGGTACTGCAAAAAATCGCAGTACCCTTTTTAATATAAACCTTGATTGTGAACAATATGCTAAATTACTGTTTAATCAATTTCACTACCGTAGTAGGTATTTTGTCTCCCGTCGCACGTAGCAAATAGATTCCTTTCGGGCAAGTCGTTAAATCAAAATTATGCGTGATATAATCGCCTGTCGAAACCCCTATTCGTTCAATTTCCTGACCTAACATATTGACAATTTGCAGTTGTCCGCCACCTAAAAGTTTAGACATGGTCGTAACAGAAAAGTATCCGTTAGATGGGTTCGGGCTAACCAAAAGCAACGCCGTTCCGCTATGCACCATTACCTGCCGGCTATCCGATTGTGCCGTATGTCCGGTGCTTAAACTCTTCATGCGGATACGGTAATAGTTAAACCCTGCAGTTGGCGTTTCATCCTGATAGAAATAATTCGCAGCCGTTGATTGTGCTCCATGCCCCGCCATCGTACCGATAGTAGTAAACGCAATGCCATCAAAAGAGCGTTCAATATCAAAAATATCGCCAACCACTTCATTACGCGACTGCCACGATACATTTACATTATGTTCTGTTGTTTCCGCAATGCGAAAGTCCTCTATTGTTCCAATTAATGGACACGGCTGAACAGTAATGGTAATCACGTTTGATTCTGTGACCACTCCTGGGCAGCCCGATACATACGCACAGCGCACAAAGTAAGTTGTTTGTGTCAGCACCGGCGGTTGATATTGCGGTCCGGATACACCCGGAATCACTACCCAATCGGGGCTATTAAATGGGCTATATACTAATGATTGCATCCAAATATATTGGAATGTATCACCATTGCCAGCTAATGCCGGAGAAAGCTCTACGATAGGTGCAGGTTGTACGCCATGACATATCGTTTGGTTATGTCCAATTGTGCCACCACTATACGGAGCAATACAACCTACCACTACACCAACATCTAAGTCATTATAATTTTGGCAAGCTCCGATGGTAATTGTGTTAGACATTGCAGTTGTCGGATTAATATCGCTATCTGTTGCCTCCGTACCAGTAGTAACATTCGGTGTGGTAAAATTATAGGTAAATGCTAAATCAGATGTTATCTTGTACGTACCCGCCGGAACACTAAATTGATAGTGTCCATTGCTTTCAGATATATAGGTTTGCGTAATACTCTGACCAGAAGTGGATGTTCCCGTTAGGGTAATAGTAAATCCACCAATACCTGGTTCGCCTGCATCCTGAATGCCATTTCCGTTTAAGTCGTTCCAAACAAAATCACCTATTGTTGCATTACCCTCATTAGTGCCTACCGTTGTTGTGCCTACTTTCGTACATCCATTGGCATCCGTTGCCGTAACAGAATAAGCCCCCGCAGCAAGATTGCCGATGGTGCTGCCCGTTGCGCCGTTACTCCAAATGTAGGTATAAGGTGCCGTACCGCCCGATGCACTCGCAGTAGCTGTACCCGTATTGCTGTTGCAACTTGCTGCCGTTGCACTCATATTCACGGAAAGAGATGAGCTATTACTACCTGTAACAACAACACTGGCTACACCTGAACATCCGTTGGCACTCGTTGCCGTAACCGTATATGTGCCTGCTGCTAAGTTACCAATACCGCTACTCGTTGCGCCGTTGCTCCAAATGTAGGTATAAGGTGCCGTACCGCCCGATGCACTCGCCGTGGCTGTACCCGTATTGCCACTACAAGTAGTGGCTGTTTGTGTTGTGGTAACGTTAATACTGCCCGTACTTGATGTAACCATTGTTGTGCCTACTTTCGCACATCCGTTGGCATCCGTTGCGGTAACAGAATATGTGCCTGCGCCCAGACTACTGATGCTGCTTCCTGTTGCACCGGTATTCCAAATGTAGGTATAAGGTGCTGCTCCACCTGATGCGCTCGCCGTGGCTGTACCCGTATTACCACTACAACCCGTTGATGGTGTTGAAGTTACGTTAATAGCAAGGTTTGCATTATTGGCAGAAATAATAGCTACTGACGCTACACCTGAACATCCATCACTACTTGTTGCGGTAACAGAATATGTACCTACTGCTAAACTGCCGATGCTGCTTCCTGTTGCGCCAGTACTCCATACATACGTATAGGGTGCTGTGCCGCCCGATGCACTCGCCGTGGCTATACCAGTACTTCCTGCACAAAGGGTTGGCGTACTTGTTGCGGTTACTGCTATTGCACCACCATTGCCTGATGTCACGGTGGCTGCACTTACTTTTGTACATCCGTTGGCATCTGTTGCTGTAACGGTATATGTACCTGCTGCTAAGTTGCCAATGGTGCTGCCTGTTGTGCCATTACTCCATACATAAGTATAGTTTGGCGTACCGCCGGTAGCTTCTGCTGATGCGCTGCCTCCACCATTACAGCCTGCATTATTGGCAGTAACAGTCAAGTTAATAACTGGTGGTTGCGTGACGATTACTGTCTCTATGTCTGCACATCCATTTGTATCGGATACTGTAACGCTGTATGTACCTGGAGCTAAATTGGCTATATCGGGTGAGTTAGGTGCGCCATTGCTCCATGTGTACGTATATGGCGGCACACCCAGCATAGCAGTTATGTGTATTGTGCCGTTATTACCACCAAAACAAGTAACGTTTGTGTGTGATGCCATAATCCAAACGCCTTCCTCTGCCATGGCTACAATAGCTGCTGTAGTAGCAGTACACCCGGTTGCGTCTGTGACGGTTACGGTGTATGTGCCCGCATCCAAGCCTGTGGCTGTTATAGCTGTTTGCCCATTTGACCATTGGTAAGTATAGGGCGGTGTCCCATTGTAAGGTATCGCCGTAGCACTACCGTTGTTACTGAGTACGCAATCTTCGCGGGTTGCTACATACGTTACACCTAATGCGGCTACTGTATTAACAAATCCTTGTGCAGCGATGGTTGCTCCGGTAGCATCCGTAACAGTTACGTAGTAAGTTCCTCCAGCTAAGTCGTTGAGGGTTTGGGCAGTTGCTCCTGTATTCCAATGGTAGCCATAAGGCATAGTTCCTCCGGTGACATAGGCAGAGGCTTTCCCGTTATTGCCACACCCGCCAGCATTGCCTGTGGTAACAGTTATGGATAACTGAGCATAGGTTGTGAGTTGTAATGCTAACAGTAGCATGACTCCAAAAATTCGCCTGCCATATCGCAGGTTTGCAAGTTTAAATAGGTTCATCGAATTTTAATTTAAAAGGTGAGTAAATTTTGTATAAATAATAGCAAGCATCTGTTCTGAAAGAACAGAATAAGTGCATAAAAAGCCATGAAATAAAAAAGGTGCTGTAAAAAGGCAAGTCAAATACCTTGAGAAAGGCTAAACCCATTGGGCTTTAGGGCTGCACAAATATACAACAATGTTTTAATACCTGTCAATATTTGCAGTAATTTATAATAAATGATTCTGCAAATAAGTTTGATAGTGGTCGGTCTGTTTTTATAAAAAATGTCGCTCGGAAGCAGAAATACAAATTAATTATTTATCTTAGCGACCTGAAACCATTTTCAACACTTTTTTTGCCTTCATTGCTTTACTAAAATTTGTTGTATTGTATGCGGTTTATTGCGATTATTCTATTGGTTTTACTCGCTTGTTGTGATATAGCTCAAGCACAAGTAGTTTACTTCCCAGAATCGGAGCCTGTAAGTACTGTTTTTACGGTATCAAAACAAATGCAGCGTCCAGTACTAATGAAATTTTATACCGATTGGTGCGTACAATGCAAACGCATGGATGAGGAGGTATTCGGCGATGTGGCTACAAGCACCTATATCAACGAAAATTTTATCGCAGTAAAGGTAGATGGCGAGCTTTTGAAAGACTATGAGTTCGTTGAAAAGTATGCCATAAAAGCATTTCCTACTACTTTAATTTTAGACGAAACCGGCAAGGTATTGAGTCGTCTGATTGGTTACTACGGTCAGATACCGCTAAACGAAGAGCTTCGTAGTGTTATTCGCACCCGCCAAGCTACTGCCCGAAATTGATTTTTTTTTACTTATTGTTTTTCTAAGAAGTCAACTAATAGGCGTACACCAAATGCTGTTGCGCTGCGCGTACTCGTAAATTCAGATGCTGTAAAAGCAACACCGGCAATATCTAAGTGTGCCCATTTTTCGTGTTTATCTACAAATATTTCTAAGAATTTTGCTGCGCTGATTGCTCCCGCAACGGGCTTACCGCTATAATTTTTAACATCCGCTACTTCCGATTTCACATCTTCATTATACACATCCCAAAGCGGTAATCGCCAGAGGCGTTCTCCAACATTGTCACCTACTTGAACAAGTGCTTGCGCTAACGTTTCGTTGTTACTAAACAACCCACCAGCATGATAGCCCAGTGTTTGTATGCAGCTTCCAGTAAGGGTAGCTAAGTCGATGATAGTATCAGGATTGAAGTTTTTTTGTAGGAAGGATAAGCCGTCTGCCAATATCACTCGCCCCTCAGCATCTGTATCAATTACTTCAATACTTTTGCCAAGATACGAGCCGATAACATCACCGGGTTTGTAGGCTTTTGTTCCCACCAAATTATCGGTACTTGGCACAATGCCCACAACGCGTACCGGAAGTTGCAACTTAGCGGCTAACTCAATAGCTCCTAAAACGGCGGCGGCTCCTCCCATATCACATTTCATAAAGTGCATATTACTGGACGGCTTGATAGAAATGCCGCCCGTATCAAATGTAATTCCTTTACCTACCAATCCGATAGTTTGTGTGTATTTTCCATTTATTGGTTGATAATCCATAACGATAAATGCCGGTGGATATTCGCTGCCACGATTGACTGCCAACAGTGCGTCCAAACCCAAAGTTTCTATTTCCGCTTTCGTATGGTTTTTTACTTTATAGCCAAATTTATCGCCCGAATCCGCTGCCCATGTTGCTAAGGTTTCTGCAATCACTTTATTACCCGGCGCATTTACTAAATCATAAATTCTCATCTGCGTTTCAGCGATATGCTTACCGCGAATAGCCGCTTGCTCAACGTCAGCATTATCCGAAACCATTAATTGCGTGGTTGCATCTGGAAGTGAAAGTGGGTGAATGGTTTTTTCATCTGTTTTATACAAAGCCAAATCGTATGTGCCTAAAAGCAAGCCATTGACAGCCGCTTCTGCAAAATTTGGATGTTCACTCAAATCAACAGCAACTCGTGAGGAGAGTTTTTCTTTTTGTTTATACGACAAACTCCTGAAAGCAAGCAACACTTCGGCAAAGGCGGGTTGTTTACCTAAGCCTAATAATATTATTTTTTGCACTGTGGTATCGTGCGACGGATATGCCGTAAAGGTCTCTTTGTGGTCTGCCTTAAAATCATTTAATAGTGCGTTGCTTATCCCATAGAGATTAGCAATAGCAGTTAGTTTCATGGTGGCGGTGTCGCCTTGCGTAACGGGTATAATTAGGGTTGATGCCGTTAGCAATGTTTCGTTTTGAATAATCTGAATCATATTTTTTTTACAGGATAGTGGCTTTGGTGGCATCTAAAATAGCGCGAGCTTCTTTGGCAGTTGGGGCTTGTGCATATACGCGTAATACTGGCTCCGTTCCGGATGGGCGTATCATCACCCACGTATCTTCGGCTAAGTTAAATTTGTATCCATCAATATCCTCTACAGATTGTATGCGATATTCGCCAAAGGCGGTATAAGTATTATTTTTGCAATTATTAATTACGTTTTGTTTTTGTACTTCGCTGATGTGCAAGTCGTCGCGGTCAAACGAAAATGTACCTACAATATCATACACTTCTTGAATCAACTCTTTGAGCGATTTGCCCGTTTTTGCCATAAACTCCATGATGACTAATCCTATCCAGATGCCATCGCGCTCCGGAATATGTCCTTTCACAGCTAAACCTCCCGATTCTTCACCACCTACTAATACATCCCGTTTCGTCATAATCTCTGCTATGTATTTGAAGCCGATCTTGGTCACTTCACAAGGCAGCCCAAAGATGTTTGCCATCTTACGCATCTTGTCAGTTACGGAAAACGTGACAACCACGTCACCGTTCATCCCTTTGTATTTATACAAATATAATAACAGCAACAACAAGATGCAGTGCGAATCTACAAATTCGCCATCCTCATCGTATAGCCCGATGCGGTCGGCATCGCCATCGTTTGCCAAGCCCAAATTAATAGCCGGATTTTTGCGTATAGTTTCCGACAGTTCGGTAAGGTTGCGGTGGATAGGCTCCGGCGCTTGCCCATCAAAGCCCGGGTTATTTTCGCAATGCAACAGCACTGCATCCGGAAATAAGCGCATGATGACGCGCTGTCCGGCACCGTACATAGCATCATACGCCAACTTAATGCCTGCTGTGCGGATAAGTGGTAGGTCAAAATTTTCTTTTACATGGCGGAGGTACATCTCTTCCAAATCAATGTATTCCAACAGTCCATTTTGTAACATCGTGTCTAACGATGGTAGCGGGGCGTTGTATGCTTCGGGTATTAAATTTTCGACCGCCGTAATATCCGCCGGGATAGTCGGACCCCCATAGCTCGATTTTAATTTGAATCCATTGTAGGAAGGCGGATTGTGGCTCGCAGTAATCACCACACCCAAATCGGCATGTTTTTTTACTACTCCTAATGATACCATTGGCGTAGAAACATAGCCTTTTGCCAAATAACTTTTTATGCCGTGTGCGCCCATAATGGTCGCCGTAGTTTCTGCAAAAAGTTGCCCTGCAAAGCGACAGTCGTGACCTATAACTACTGATTTTTGTCCGTTATTTTTGAGCCATTGGGCGGTAGCTGCTGCCACACGCTTCAGGTTATCAACGGTGTATTCTTGCGCGATAATGGCTCTCCAGCCATCGGTGCCAAATTTGATTGTTACTGCCATAACGGATTGTGTCGGTTGATTTATTTTATTAACAAAAGTAGTTCAAACGAATTATGTTCTGTTCAGTTTATTCGCCGAAGGGCAAATTTAACAGTAAGTTATAAAAATTAATAATTTTGTACCTTGTAAAACATCATTAATGAAAGGAAAAGTTATAAAATCAACTGGCAGTTGGTATCAGGTGCGTACTGAAACAGGTGAAGTGCTGCCTGCTCGCATTGTTGGTAAGTTTCGGCTCGAAGGACAAAACGTAACGAACCCTATCGCTGTTGGGGACGACGTGAACGTGGAATTAGAAACTGATGCTGGACAAGAACAAGGTATTATCAACAAAATTTACCCTCGAAAAAATTATGTTGCGCGGCAGTCGCCACGTCGAAAACAGGATATACATTTGCTTGCCAGCAACATTGATCAAGCCGTTTTGTTTGTAACCATTGTGCATCCGAATTTAAAGCAAGGATTCATTGACCGCTTTTTATTAACCACCGAACCACAGGATATTCCAACCATTATCGTTGTTAATAAAGCTGATTTGTATAGTGATGGCGATATGCGGGTATTCGATTTTATAAAAAATATTTACGAAAAAATCGGCTACACAGTACTGCTAACATCCATACTACAATCGGCTTCGTTAGTGTCGCTGAAGGCTGTACTTACCGACAAAATCTCGTTGGTAAGCGGGCAATCCGGCGTGGGCAAATCATCCGTTATTAATGCTATACAACCAGCGTTGCATCTACGTACGGGCGAGCTTTCGGATTACTCGGGCAAGGGGCAGCATACAACTACGTTTGCCGAAATGCACGCACTCTCGTTTGGCGGAAGCATCATTGACACACCGGGTATTAAGAGTTTGGCATTCAATAACCTTGAACCAATGGATGTTGCCCATAACTTCAGAGAGTTTTTTGCACTATCGGATAATTGCCGCTTTCGCGGGAGTTGTACGCATCGCAACGAGCCTAAATGCGCCGTCAAAGCAGCCATTGCTGAAGGTAGTATCAACGAATTGCGCTATGCTAATTATTTGCAGATCCTCGAAGAAATTGAAGACCAAAATTATTGGGAACGTCACTCCGACGAGTGGTAATCTTGTTTTCGTTACAGTATAAATTTTGCGGTATGGAACAAATTTTTACAACATTATTTACGGAAGCAATCGCTTTAGGTTGGGTACAATGG
>JAGOHC010000204.1 GCA_017996375.1 Saprospiraceae bacterium
TCCGTGCTTTTTCTATTATTTCTCGCACCTCTTTAACTACTGAATTGACAGCGCTCAAGGTATAAAAAGGGCGTTTCAACGTTCGGGAAATGATATAGGCAAGGGTAGTTTTTCCAACACCAGGCGGCCCCCATAAAATCATTGAAGGTATATTGCCGTTCTCTATACTTCGGCGAAGAATAGCATTTTCGCCAAGCAAATGTTTTTGCCCAAGATAGCCGTCAAGCGATTCGGGCCGCAACAACTCGGCAAGAGGGATTTGTTTTTGCACTACTCATCAAGGGTTTTAATTACTGTACCATATTCATCGTAAAACAAGGTTTGCTTATTGATGATTCCACCTTTGCCATCGTAATACACCGAATTTTCACTAATCAACATGCCATTTTCATAATTGTAATTTATTTTATAAACTGGAAATCCTTGCTTATTATAGGTAACATCCTCGGTTACTTTACCATCTGCATTGTTTTTATAAAGATTTTTTGCCCAGTTGCTTTCATTTCCCTGCCCGTCATATCCGATAAAGATATTCTCTATTTTGTTATCCATGTTGTCATATTTTATATAATTGACGTGTGAAAAAACTGGTCTATCATCGGGCGTGTATTGATAAAACCATTGTTCTATCCTCCGTTGCTTTTCATCGTAGCGATAAGTATAACGTTTTTTAAACTTGACAAACCCGTTTTTATCATAATCGTTTTCAGTTCGTTCGATAAGATTGCCGAAAGGATCAAATTTGTCAACTATGGATTCTCTCTTTTTTTGCCCCCGATCATATTTGTTGCTAAATCCAGGTTTGGAATCCGTTTTTATTTTACCAGTCTTTTGTTGGGTATTTCCTGGTTTTTGTTCAGATAGTATCACTTGCGACTCATTGGAGCTTTCCGAAGTTTGGTTTTTACTTTTGCAACCTGCTACTAAAAGTAGCCCAACCAAAATAATGTAAATTAGATTTTTGTTCATTTATTTAACTTATTTATTGTTTCTTTTTATGTAATTCATAGTTATTATCTTAACCTTATCCAGTTCCAAATATAAAACATTTGCAAAAATCCTATTTTTCAAACAATTATTGATTTCACTTTAATTCAAAATAGTTATCCAAATTAAATCCTGCCCTGGTTATTTGTTTTCTGGATTGGATATAGAAATCGCGTATTGTATTTACCGAAACAGCGAATGTGATTCCATAATTGATATTTCTTGCCCGTTTCACAAATAAATCTCCCTCGTAGGGCATGTTAGGGTTATAAATTTCCTGATTCCCCTCTTTTTCAGGTATTAAAACGTTTGTGTATGTAGCTGATGCAGATTTTACTATACCAACGAGTTCGAGATAGTGCGTGTTTTTGTTTATTGCTATTATAATACTTCCACTTCCACCAGGATTAAATGATACATCAACAATAAAATCGCCATTTGAAGAAGAATGAGGATTTCCGATATTTGCTTTTGTGAGCATCTGGTGCCCTCCCGGGAAACCCATTAGATAAACCTGCGTGCCCCATTGCAAAGTATTTGAATTGCCTGCTTTAAGCTTAAACTCAGGCTGTTCGTTTTTATCAAACAGCTCATTGCTACCGAGTAGGACAAGATCCCGCTCAGGATCAATTGCAATGATTTTAAGCAAGTTGTTGTTTATGTTGCCATGGATAAATATCATTTGAGATTTTTTTATTGCAACGCTTTGAATAAGAGTTTGTTTGTTGGCTTCAGCAAAAAAACTAATTATGGTGTCTGGATTATTCAAAATATGCGAGCAGGTTAAAAGGAGGATTCCGTTTTGGTTGTTTTGCAAAATGGTGGCCGTACCATACACCGATTCGTTGAAGATAGATTTGCTTTCACTACTACGCCTAAGGTTTATCTGAGCAAGCTTAGATTGAGTAATCCCGGCGCTTTCAGAAAAATGATATATATCGTAATCAACAATAGAAAAAACCTTTTTTACATTGGCAGCAATCTGTTCTAATTCATCATTATTAATCCCAATAGAAAAATCATTGACGTATTCTTTTTTATTTGTTGATTGGAGGAGTGGGTAACGTAACGATTTGTTCTGGCACGAAACACTTAGCAGAATCACCAAACAGCATCCTGTTAAAAGGAAGAAGGTCTTTTTTAGTGATTTATAAAAATTTCTCTTTTTCAATAAATTACTTCTTTGATATCATTAACGTTGAGTTCCTTTAGAGGATTATCCGAACTGACAAACAATTTGCTGAGGTGTGTTTTTTTTCTGCTGCAAATCAGGATTTTTTCTTCATGGGTCCCAAAGTAATATTTCGGTATGCAAACACATTTAAACTTGATTGATGAAATGTCTTAGTTGGTGAAATGCTTTACGTTGCATCGGTTGCTATACTTAGCAAGTAAACGTAAAAATTCTTTTTGAAACGGCGTAAGTTCACAATGTTGAAGATATTTATCTTCTAAATAGATTCGCTTGTTAATCCTTAGAAAGTTACTGCTTTTGTTTTCCGGAAAATATGGATATAGCAAGAAACCAAACTTTTTGTGTTCCTGAATAAATTAATCGAACACATTTTTCATAAAATTATCGTAATAAATCTGCAAAGTTTTTTAATGAGTTACGATTAACAAGAACAATGATGCTTGCGCTTAACCGCATTTCTAATTGCTTTGTTAAAAAAAAGAGGCCGCTTCATTTTTCAAGCAGCCTCTCTTTTGTCTATATAATATATTTGACTAATTACATTTCAATACTTGAGTTATCTCATAGTTTGCATTTTCAACAAACTGACCATACTTTGCATTATTGTAGGCTTCGCAGGCTTTTTCGTTGTTGTTGGCACCTTTAAATGCGTTTCCCATTTCGAAATAAAATTTGGCTTTGTTGTCTTTGCTTTCACCTTCTGACAAGTCAACTCCGGTTTGTGCTGCTTCGATAGCCATATTCCAGTTTTTCAGACCGTTGTACGAGAGTGCAAGATAATAATATGTATCTGGATCATCGGCCTTGAAATCATTGGAGGTGGTAAAACATTTAATGGCATCATTCCACTTTTGAGATTTTAGGTATCCTGCCCCTTCGGATTGCAGGAGGCGCTTAGCTGTCGAATTTATACGTTCTACAAAAGCCTCATCATTTTCAGCTATTGACCTCTCCCTTGAGGTTTTGAATGCAGCAACCATTTCATCACTTTTTCCTTGTTTTTGGTAAGTTAATGCTTGCCCCCAATACGGCTTTGAATAAAGTG
>JAGOHC010000059.1 GCA_017996375.1 Saprospiraceae bacterium
TTCTTTAAGAACTCTTCCATAGCAACACATTTTGAATTATAAAACAACGTAACCCTATCGAATTACAATTTTTGCTGCTGTTATAAAATTATTATTTTCAAATATATTAATAAAATATATACCCGAAGGGTAGTTGGCTGTATTGAAAAAAAAACGGTTTTTACCAAAAGGATTGCCTTGAAAAATAGTTTCCATTTTTGTTCCTAAAACATCTGTCAGGTTTATTTCTATAGCCTGCTTATTTAGACTTTCCCATTCAATACAAGTAACGGCTTTAGCTGGATTTGGATAAACATTTATGGTATTAGCTGTTTGAATAACAATTGCATTAGATGTTTCTTCAATTTGAAATTGCAATGCTCCTTCGGGAGATGTCATTGGTCTCTGTGCTTGTTTGCCATTATTTGCAACTGCGCCTACATAATAGTTTATTGTTGTACCTTCATTTTGTGGTGGAATGATTGCAGTATAAATATTTTCTTCTTGGAGATTTAATGGTAACTCTTGAAACAGACTACGTTTTTCGGTTTGATAATATAATGATGCAGATGCAATACCTGTTTTATGTTTAATTTTTGCACGAAACGGATAACCATTTTCGTTATGTGGAACGATTGAATCAAACTTTTCAAATGTAATCCAAATTGGATCACTTGTACCAACTTCTTTAGTTATACAATGCAATGCACCTCTTTGTGGAATGATAGCATTGCAGTCTATGCCTCTGACGTTGTAGCCTTTCATATTATGTTGCCAAATTTGCAAAGCGGCACTATCATAAGGCGAATTATATGTCGGGACAAGAATTGTGTTATTTACAAAAACAGTATTTGTATAAGTTCTGTAATCACCTCCATTGTTTGGGAACTGCCCGTTTTCTGGTGGCATCGGTATTCTGATTATTCGATATGGTTTTCCATAAGGGTTTACAAAATTGCTTAATATATATTGCAAATTTGCCTCAATTTGCGGACCATCGGCGGTATTTAGCGGATATTGCCCTACCATCATTGTTTCTTCGTCCAATAACTTCATGTGCATATCAACATGGTGGATAATATCATACCATAAAGTATCCAATAATATGAGCTGTTGGATACCCATAAAATCACCAAGTATTGTCTGAATATTTTGTGGCGTATAAGTTGCATTTTCGTGCAAAATCAGTTTTGAAGAAAAAGCATTACCTAAACCATCAGGTACGAAGTTTCCTCCAGTGTGAACCAAAAAATAATCAGATAATTCTTCAGAAGTGCAATACAATGGTAGGTTAAAATATTGTGCAATAATTAATGCAGAATTATCATCTTTAATTCTAAATGGACGATTGTACTGCCAATCTACAAGTGCTAAAGAATCAACATCATTGAGGTAAACAGTATTTGCACCATAATCACGAATCCATTTTGAGTCCAAATCTGATTGGATAAAGGTCACATTTTGGGAGTAATCAACTTGGTTAGCTGTTAAGACTGCTTTTACACTATTGGGGTTATCGCAAAATATTATTACTTCACATTCATTTTTTGAGAAATCTACAATTTTAGAAAATATCGCATTAGAAGAGCTGCCGTCTTCTTGTTGCCAACTTATGCACAAAGCTTTTATTTCCTCCCATTCCGCCATTGTTCTAACGGACTGTGTGGGTGGAAAATAATTGCAGGAATTATTTTGAGCTTGTGCAAAAACTGAGATGCTGAAAATCCAAAAAAGTATCCTAATGGTTCTCATATTTATTATTAATTTACTAAAACGTAAACTTCAAACCTAAGCTCGGTAAAATCGGTAATTGGTCAACCCTTTTATATTTTATTCTATCAAAATAGAAAATATTATTTCTATTATAGGTATTTGTAATGCTCAAATTTACTTCTAAATTACTATATTTTGTAAATTCAAAAGTACGCTTCAAAGACATATCTAAACGATGATAATAAGGCAATCTACCCGAATTTCTTTTATCCGAATAGATAATGCCAAGCTGAGGGTTATTCGTCAAAATATTAGAATTTATCCCCTGGTCAAATGTGTTATAAGAGTAGAATCCCTGTGTTAATGTAAACGGAAAACCAGTACCGAAGTTCCATCGTGCACCCAATTCCCATTCGCTGTTTTTGCCAAAAGTATAAGAAACCAAAGCATTTATGTTATGACGACGATCGAAGTTGGTTGGATAAACCTGCTCACCATCATCGCGCTTCACATAAGCTAAAGAGTATGTACCCCACATATACCATTGTTTAGTTTCGTATTTTGCGGTAAGGTCAATTCCATAAGCATCACCAGTTTCGGTAGCGTAGTTTGGGTCTGTAGCTAATATTTTATTTCTATTTACGTTAATCAACTGTGGATAATGCTTGTAGTATGTTTCTGCGTTTAATTCTATTTTTGTTGTTAAGTCATATTCAAAACCGGCAACACCATGTATGGAACGCTGCAACTTGCTTTTAGCATTTTCATTGCTGTTTAGTTTTTTAAACGACTCTTCAGGTCCAGTCAAAAAGCCTACAAATAAGTTAACTATATCGCGCTCATTTACAGTACTGATTAAGTTTTGTGAATACAAACCACCAGCTGCTTTGAAGCGCAAGAAATCGGTAATATTGTACTTCAATCCAAAACGCGGCTCTGGAGAAATTTCTGCTAATGATGCATAATATTGTAAACGAATACTTGGCTCAATTACTAAGTTTCCAAACTTGTGTCGATGGTTTATATAACCTGCAACTTCTGTTGTGTTTTCAGTTTGATTAAATCCTAATCCTAAGAAATTTGTGAAGGCAAATTCTGTTTTTATTCCGTTCACCTCAAATCCATACTTAGTTTCGCTGTTATTATTAAACAAAGAAAAATTTAAACCGATTACAAAGTTATTGATAGCACTTGAACGCGGTGAATCGTCAGACTCCTCAATACTAACTTTGTATCTTGAAAAAGCAAAATTTCCGTTTACAATCATTTTTGTAGATGACGGAATCAAAGAAAAATTCCCGCCCCCACCAAAGCTATTCCAGTTTAAGTCTGCAATGTCACTATAATTTACACGGTCGTCATATTTGAAACCGAACAAGTTTAATTTTGTACCATTAGCGGTTGCAAAAGTTGTTTTTGCATATAGATCCGTGAAGTTATAAGGCAAGCCCACAGAGTCTGGTGCTGCATAGCTATACAATGTTTTTGAAGTTTTATCAATGTATGATGTTTTGCCTGTTACAAGAAAAGATGCACTTGGACTGTTGCCATCTTCTTTTAATTTTATTATAGGACCTTCTAATAATATTTTTGATTGAAACGGACTTGTGGATATAATTCCTCCAAATCGTTTTTTGTTGCCATCGCGCGTTTTTAAATCCAAAATGGCTGAAATTCTGCCTCCATATTCAGCATTGAAACCACCTGTCAATACATCAATACTACGTATTGTTTCGGTTTCGAAAACGGAATAAAAACCTATTGAATGGAAAGGGTTATAAATGGTCATTCCATCCAATAAAACTTTATTCTGCACAGGAGAACCGCCACGAATATATAATTGACCACCTTGATCACCTGTAAATATTACTCCTGGCAATACGGGTAAGTATTGTGCAATATCTGGCTCACCACCTGTTGAGGGCAACTGCTTTATTTGCTTGGGCGTAACCGTTACTTTTGAAATCTGTACCTCTGTTCGCGCCTGTTCCTTTTTGCCCGTTACCTCTACTGCTCCCAATTCAACAGTGGATTTGGCGATGAACAAATCTTTATACACTTGGCTGTTGGTAATGGTAACTTCTTGTACCAAGCTGTCGTAACCTACATAAGATACAATAGCGTTGTATTTGCCAGCAGGTATATTAGAAAATGAATAAAAGCCATCAATATTGGAATTAACAATATACTCGGTGCCTTCTAATCGTACAGTACTGAAGAGAACAACTTCACCTGATTCTTTATCTAATACTTTTCCACGCAAGCCTCCTTTTTGTGCTTGTGCCAAAGAAATTGTAATAATCAGTAAAACTAAAGTAGTGAATAGATTTTTCATCAATGTCGCTATATTTTTTCTTATAATATCGCAAACATACGAATTTTGTACTACAATATTATTTTCTAAATGTTAAAAATAAAGCGATTAGTTTTTATTAGAATAAGGTAGTTTTATTTTGCAGAGGTTTTATGTTTAATCCGGCAATCGTAGAAAGTTGTGCTGCTTCGTCTATGCTTATTTTGGCAATTTGTGCTTTTAGTTGTGTAAGTGTGGTTAAAATATCTCTTTGCCGTATGGCAGTAATTAGTGCCGCATTTTCGTTAAATTGTTGTGCAATTATGGGTAGATTTAGTTTTTTAACAGCGTTCATCACATCAGGCATTATGGAGTAATTGAAAGTTAATTCAAATTGTTCTTCAATTATTTTTTCAATGATTATTGCGTTTTTTAATGCGATTGCTGTTGTTTGCCGATAGGCATTTATTAATCCCGAAGTACCTAAAAGTGTACCACCGAAATAACGCACTACCACAACTAAAATATTCGTTAGTTTATTACTATCTATTTGTCCTAAAATTGGTTTACCTGCCGTTCCCGAAGGCTCACCGTCATCGTTTATTCGAAAGTTATAACCATTTGCACCAATTCGAAATGCGAAACAATGATGATTCGCTTTAAAATGTTCTTTTTTTAAAGATTGAAGATGTACAATACACGCTTCTACAGTTTCTACAGGATATGCAAATCCAATAAACTTACTTCCTCTATCTTTGAATTCACCGATTGCTGGTGTTTGTATCGTAAAAAAACTGTCGCTTTCCATGGTTTATTTTGAACGCAGCGTTACAATCGGGCATATCATTTCTTCTAACGAAATCCCTCCATGCTGAAAAGTGTTTTTATAGTAATTATTAAAATGGTTATAATTATTAGGATATAAGAAGAATACATCCTCTTTTGCAAATATAAATGTAGAGCTAATATTGGGGCGAGGCAAACCAGCTTTCTCCGGTTCTTTAATATCTAATACATCGCGTTTTTCGTACTGCAAGTTTTTACCCACTTTATAACGGAGGTTGGTTGTCGTTTCACGGTCACCCACTACTCTACTAGGTTGCTTTACTCGGATGGTGCCATGATCTGTACAAACAATAAGTTGTACGTCGCGCTCGGCAGCACGTTGCAAAGCAGCCCAAAGTGGTGAGTGAAGAAACCACGAGCGAGTTAATGAACGATATGCAACCTCATCGCCAGCTAATTCTTTGAGCACTTCCATTTCTGTACGCGCATGGGAGAGCATATCAATGAAGTTGTAAACGATAACTGTCAAGTCATTTTGCAAATAATTATGCATATCGTCTTGTATCTGCCTGCCATTCGCAACATTGGTGACTTTGATGTAATCGTGTTTGATTTCTTTGCGAAGTAGGCGTTTTATTTGCTGTGTAAGCAATTCGTTTTCGTACAAGTTTTTTCCACCTTCGTCAATATCATTTTTCCACCAGTCAGAGTAATGTTTTTCAATTTCGATAGGTAACATACCTGCAAAAATTGCATTACGTGAATATTGTGTGGCTGTTGGTAAAATACTGTAAAAATAATCTTCTTCTTCAACCCGATACAAATCTGATATAATAGGTTCAATAACTTTCCATTGGTCGAAGCGCAAATTATCTAACAACAAAACGATAGTTGGTACATCTGATTTGATATTTGGGAACACCTTTTTTCTGAACAAATTATGAGACATTATAGGAGCTTTGTCGGGCGATGCAATCCAGTTTTGGTATTCTTTAACAATATATTTGCTAAACTCTGTGTTAGCTTCACTTTTTTGCATGGAGAGAATCTCTTGCATTTCGGAAACACTTGAGTGGTCAATTTTCAATTCCCAACCAATTATTTTTCTATAAACATCCGCCCATTCGTCAAACTTTAAACCACTATTGATTTGCATAAAAATTTGCCGAAATTCTTGCTGGTAATTCGTAACGGTTTTCTCGCGTATTAAACGTTTGTTATCAATAATTTTCTTGAGCGTTAATAATATTTGATTCGGGTTGACGGGCTTGATAAGGTAGTCTGCAATTTGTGACCCTAACGCCTCTTCCATTACATTTTCTTGTTCATTTTTGGTAATCATCACTACAGGTAAATTGGGTTGAATATCCTTTAAGCGTGTTAGTGTTTCTAAACCTGTAAGACCTGGCATTGACTCATCCAAAAAGACAACATCAATAGTATTGTCACATTCTTCGAGCGCATCATGTCCGTTCATAACGGTTACAACATCGTAACCCTTTTGTTCTAAAAACATGAGTTGTGGTTTGAGCAAATCAATTTCATCATCAGCCCAAAGAATTTTTATTTTATCCATAGAAAATTAATCTTGTTGTAAATTTAATGTATATCGAATTTGGAAGTATAGGTTACTAAACGGCGAAATTATCGAAATTGATACTTTGCTCTATAACTATTTTCAAAGTTTTTAATTTTAACCTTATGAACATGAATAATAAAACTAAATTAGTTAGCATTTCAAATAAAATGAGGTCATCAGGTTAAGTACCCAATGACCTCAAAACTTATCAACTTACTTACTATTGTACTCTAACGGTTATGCCTTCTGAATGGCTCGTAAATTCGGGCGCATACATACTCTGCATGGTGGTGATGCCATTGCTAAACTTACCCCTGTGTTGTACTCGCAGAGGATATTCAAATACGTGAGTACCTTTTGGCAGATAATCTATAAAAAAGTTTGTAGCTATATCGCGAGTGCTTTCGTAATAGCCTAAACCTGCTTGCCATTTGAATTGGCTTAATACATTGATTGGTTCGAAACCTGAAGCACGCATATCTTTTAAATGTACGTATTCCATCGGTCTGTCCACAACAATTTCTATGCGAACTTTCAGCTTGTCACCAACTTGTAAGGCTACATCTTCTGCAATTTCCTGCAATTTTTCTCCAGTATCAGTATCTACAACTTTAAACAGTTGTTTTACAATTTTCAAAGGTGTTTCTTTAAATGATTTTATTTTATTTAAATCCTCAAAATACTGCCAATATGCTGCACCCCAAGCTACCGTTGTATTTGGATTATTAACGGTTACTGTGGCAAAATTATTGTTCACAACTGCACCATCCCATTGTTTTTTATAGTACAATGTGCCAGCCTCTGAGTTTTTCATTTCGTTATCTAATTTCTCATTATTTACCGTTACGGAAACTGGTGTATTTACCTTCAACCAATTATCGCCAAAGCGCAAAAGTGCATAAACAGCTGCCGCAGTTGCCTTTGTAGTTTTCCAGTTTGTGGTTTGTTTGTTTTTTAGCAACCAAACTTTCAGGTCATCTACTGCATTTGCATCTTGTGCTGCTTCATCAAAAACTTCAATCATCAGCGCGTGAGTTTCAATAGGAAGTTCGTACCAATTCCAACCACCATCGCCTTTCCAATACATACCCAGCTCTTCGTTATTTAAACTCCGTTCCTTGAATGAGGCTATCAACTCTTTTGTTTTATCAAATTGGTTGTTGCGATGTAAAACTAACGCAATCATTCCTTGTGCATAAAGGTTTTTGCTTAACCAATATTTTTTTGCTTGTTGCAAATAATAATCCTGCACTTTGGCGGTAGCTTCCGGAATTGGAATCGTTGGGAAAAACGAACGTGCATACATATAGTGAATAGCAATGTAAGATAGATTGTCTTTAGACAAATCCGGATTATACTTTTTCATTTCTTCGTAGTGGCGAACAATCTCAACATCACAGTATTGTACAGCTTTTACCAACATATCATTTACTGTAGAATTATTTGAAAAATCGTCAGCTCCTAATTTTATTAGATGCCCAAATCCTTCTATCAAATATTGAGTCATATACCAGTTTGGTGTTCCTCCCGGAAACCACCCAAAGCTTCCATCGCTGTTTTGTCGAGCAACTAATTTATCTAATGCAATTTGACGTTCGTTAGCCATTTTGTTCAGGTCGAATAACAGCGCAATATTTTTCTTTTGCTGAGTTTCATTTTGAGCCTCTAACACCCAAGGTGTTTCTTCCAATAAAGCTGTTTTCAATTCTTGATTTTTTTCTAAATTACTTATCAAGACATCGGTGTTTTTCCAACGGTCAAAAATTGTTTTAATCTGAGGAATTGAATTAGCTGCTTTGCTCGCCAATGTGTTGGAATAATAACGGCTGAATAATTGCTCCGTACATTCATAAGGATACTCCATAATATATGGCAATGCCTGCACTGCATACCATGCCGGATTAGAGGTAAACTCTAAAGTAAATTTATGGTGTTGCAAAGTGGAAGAATTGTTTTCTTGCAAACTTTTCAGTGTAAAAGTTTTTGATTGTTTTCCGCGCACTGGCAAAGGCAGTGTTTCGGTAACTAACATTCTGTTTGTGACAACTGACAAGGCATTTTCTTCGCCGTCACCAATATTATCAGCTTGCGCTAATACTCTATATGTCAATACATTATACTTGCCATATGGAACGTTTAATTTCCATGACAATGGAGTTGACTTTCCAGCTTCGCAAGTGAATTTTTGTTCAGATTGCAGACCAAAATCTTGGTCAATTGGTTGATTGGTTAGTGGATCAATCAATTCCAATTTTGCAGTACCAGACAAATTTCGTTGTGTAATATTTGATACTTTTGCTGAAAATTCGATGTTATCTCCTTCGCGCAAAAAACGCGGAGCATTTGGCAAAACCATCAATTCCTTCTGTGTGATAACTGTGTTTTCAGTAAGTCCAATTTTTAAATCTTTGGTAGTTGCCAAGCCCAAAAACTTCCACTTTGTTAGGGCTTCATTCATCTTAAATTTAATGATAATATTGCCGTTAGTATCTGTCATTAAGTTAGGGAAAAAGAACACCGTTTCGTTTAAATTAGTACGTACTTTTATGTTTCCGAAATCAGGTTTTTTAGCACCCATACCTTCCATATCAGCATCCTGATTTTGGGCACCACCCTCTCTACTTTTTGCCGAAGGCGGGGCAGCATCAGCAGACATCATTGCGGCAGAAGTAACTTCAAGCGAACTTCTTGTTTTTTTTAATTGTTTTACATTTTCACTTCTAAGCTCTTTTCCAGAAACAGAATTATCTATCTCCATCATTGGAATATGCATATTATAATACATTCCACCTAAATACCATCCAAATAAATTTAAATCGCGGTACTGACGCGACTCCATATACCCATTATCTTCTCTACCATACTGGAGTATGATAAATTGTGTTTGAGTAAAATTATCACTATACCAATTGTGTCGCATATCAGAAGTTCGGTACAAAGACAAATTCCAATTATGAGGTTTGAATTGGTCAAGTGAGGCATCATACAATGTTGCAACCATTTCGGCAGCAATTTTATCTTTATCATTACCTGATATTTTGATGTGCCATTCTTCATCTTGCCCGGGTTGCAGTTTATCCCTATATGATAAATATTCGATGTTTAATTTTTTATTATCCCAAGGCACATTAATAGTTTCGTGTACATCGTAGGTACGATTATCTTTGGTGAATTTTATATGATAGTGGAAATTTCCTCTATCCTCTTCAAAGACTTGCATTAGCAGTTTTTCGATATTTTCAACCTCCACCCATTCTTGTGAAATGATATTATTGTCTTTTTCGATTTCGATAAAAGCATGTGCATTATCATAGGCTGTTCCGTAGTGAATTATCGCAGTTTCTCCCGGTTGATAGGATTGTTTGTCCGACCAATTCCAAACAGCTACACCTTGTGGTGCTTTCTTGTCTTTTTTAGAAAACAGCCAGAAAAATTTCTTGATTTCGATAGGCTCACCGTTTGCATCTTTTGTTTTAAAAGCAAGGGAATAACGTCCTGATTTCCAATTATTTGCATATATATTTAACAGCGTATCATTTGGCGTAGAAACAGTTTTTTGCAACACCGTTTCTGCTACTGCCCATTTGTTTTCATTATCTTCATCAGCATAAGCATAATTGCTAAAATTTTTATAAAATTCCTCTTTCGTGAAAATAAATTTATCGGATTTATCCCAATATCGCTGCCTGTATATTTTGTCGGGTTGCTCCAGTAACGCTATGGTAATTTCACCATCCATGGCAATAGATTTGTTTGCCCAATTTGTGGCAATGATATTAATTTTTTTCCAGTCTTCTTTTTCCAATTTCCCTTCAAGCGGGATATCAACTTTTATTGAAGTATAGCCGACTGTAATGACAGTTGTTTCGGATTGTGTTTCTCCGTTTATGTCAGTTACATCCGCAGTGATATTAAAATTAAAATTGGGTTGGTACTTTTTATTTACACTCTTATCAGCAATAGCCGGAAAAGTTATTTTGAAATCACCATTTTCATCCGTAGTGATATTTCCATATTGTATCAACATAGGGGAATCCTCTAAAAATGGTAAACGCCAATAACACCACCAAGGGTAATAGGGCAAATATACTTTTCGTTCTACACGATATTTTACTACAGCGCCATCTACATTACTACCTGCAAACATCTTAGCATTTCCGACAACAGTGATGGTGTCACCTAACTTAAATGTTGCTTCGATAGGTTTAAATGTTACCTCAAATTTAGGTCGCTTGTATTCTTCAACTTGAATATTTGTGCACCCAGAAACAGAACTACAAATGCTCATTGCCCCGAATAATCCTGTACTTGGTGCTGTAAAGTTGCCATTAAAAGTACCATAATCATTTGTGACAAAATCAGCTTTAGCAATTTCTTGTCCGTTTACATTTCTAAAACTAACACTAACCGGATGATTGGGCATGATAGACGGTTTGCCACCTTCATCAGTATAAACAACTATCCCTTTAAAATAAATAGTTTGCCCAGGGCGATAGATGCTTCTATCTGTAAATAAATATGTATTTTTAGAAGTATATTTTTGAGATGGGTAATGGTAATTTGAGTATTGATTCGGCAAAGCTAAGGTGTCGCCATCTTTGCTAAATCTGATAGAAAAATGTCTGTTTGTAGTGTAGGCATTAGTTTGAATAATTCCAAACTTATCGCTTACTGCATTACCAATTTTAATTTTCTGATTTCTTCTATTGTTGTAATCATAACTAAAAAATTCTGCTGCAGCATTTTTTAATGGCTCCCCTGTAATGCGATTTGTCACTAAAAATTGTGAAACACCATCAATCGTTTTATGAAAACTTGCAATTTTAGAAACATGAAAAATAGCAAACGAGACTATGCGATTGCTTTCACTAAAATTAGGGTCATCTGCTAACATACAAACGAATATTCCACTTTTTTGCGCTGGGATTTTAAATTCCAAGCTATGTGTTCGCAAGTCATCATCAGCTGGGATTTCGACAAACCAAGAATTGAGCGTCTTAAATTTATTTAAAAAGGCTACTCGATTTTGGTATTCAGTATATTGAAATTCTTCTAAATCTTTTTCTGTAACTTGAAGGATTTTAGCATAAACCTTAGTTAGATTTTTATACTGCATAAATGCCAAAATATTTTCATTTGGTAAATTTACCAATTCAACATTAGCATTTAACTGTTTGTAAAGCAATGAATTGTGTAAGTTTTCACATAAACTAGCACCATAGGAATTTGGATAAGCTTTGGTTGCTTTTTCGCATATTTCGGCTGCCTTTTTTAAGAAGAATTTTGTTTCCGTATCTTCTAAATTGCGTGGATCATAATTTTGTCCTTTATTAACATATTCTTGCGCGATGAAATAACTCACTTCGGCAGAAGCAGGTGAAGCCTCATATTGATTTTGCAAGCGTTCCAATGAACGTAAGTATAAATCCGAAGCATCAGAAAGGAAATAATTATTTTTAATAAATTGCAAGCGCTTCAATTCAACATCCACCAACGCTTCTGGGTTTTCATCTTTTAGTCTGAATTTTAGTAGATCCTGAAAAAGCAAAATGGCCCGATACTTTTGGGATGATGAATCTTTTGTTTCAATTTTTATATCCACAAAATTATTAGCATTATCAAAGTACATTGGATTGTCCACCTGAAAAGCATATACTGGCTCGGTCAAGTAATTTTGCTCATTTATAAAATAATCAATGGCACGGTGCATTAAAAAATCATAAACTGTAGGGCGCAATTTATCCGTATTAACATTTGTCGTGTTAGAAATTGCATCAATATTTTTGATAAGAATTTTTTGTGAAAACGTATTTGCAACTGAAGCCAAAAATAGTCTTTTAGACTCGTTAGTTAATTGCTCAGGTGACCAAGTTCTAATATCATCAGATTTGTAATTCAGCACCTCTGTACGTTCATGAAAACGCCAATTATTTTGATCTAAATAACTTTTGTAAAGCTGTGCTAAAATGGTTTGTAATAACTCTTTGGTTGGAAAATTAGCTACGTTCATTTCGTCTTGTAAACGTTTGATAGCCAATACCATCCCTTCTTCGTTGAGCTGTTCAGTATAGCGACCAATATACAAAAGTGATTTGGCGATTTGCGAAGGATTGTTTTCCTTTTTTGCTTTAGCAAATATTTTTTCTACTTCTTCCAAAGCAGATTTTGGCAACCCTTTATCGTCAAATTCTACAACTTTCGACCACAATTTTGAGTAGTCATCGTTTGTGAAATTAAAGTCTTGAGCGTTCAGCATGAGTGAGAAACAGATTAATGAAGCTGTGAGCAAAAATTTGTGCATGGCTAATAAATTTTAAAGAAAAATTTATGGAAATATCACTTCTACAAAAAAAAGAAATAACATACCATATTACATTCGTTGAAGATGAAAAATCGGCAACAAAAATGCGTACCATTCATCTCATTTAACTTGATATTAACACATTAAAAGTAAACATAACAAATATAACGCATAAAATCTACATATAACTAACTTAGAATCAATTACCTGTAATTATTTTGTATAAATTTATAAATGTACATAGACACATTTTAGGAATCATAATATTTTGTAAATTTGTGACAACGTTACATTAGAAATATATTTACATGAAATCTCTTTATACAATTCTTTCGCTGCTTTGCATTGGTTTTTGTGCCAATCAAGCTTTTGCACAGTTGAGCATAAAAGTCGGTTACGATCTTTCTTATTCACAAAATTATCAATTCAATACCATCATTGAAGCATATAACCGTAGGCAAACAACTTTAGACAAGTCCTTCAAGAATTTTCATACCTACAATGGCTTACAAGTAGGCGGACGATTAAGCCCTACGGATAACATTGGCTTTGAGTTAGGTTGGCATGGTGGTTTTAAAACTTTAAAATCAAGTGGCACAAACCCAGCCGACCAAACTGCATTTACGCAGCAACTTGCAATCTCTAAAAACACAATTAGTTTAGGTACGGAAGTTATAATTAATGATTTATTGGGTATCGGTGGCGCATATGAATATAACTTGTTTAATGTGCGCTCGAAAACAACCGGCATTGCCAACAACTTTACTTTTAAGGATAATTACAGTGCTGCTCGGGTAATGGCAACAATACATTTGCACGGAAGCGAGTTAATTTCGTTAGCTATTCGCTTTCATTATCAGATTCCGATTGAAGCGATTGATTATACTAACTTTAATGCCGAATTAAATAATATTTCTTCACCCACATTGCTCGAAAAAATACATACTTTTGGTATTTCACTAATATTGTTTAACGGAAATCCAGTAGTTCAAAAATAATATGCCAACTTTCATTTATAAACTGCAACTGCTCGAAACTTTCAAGCATCCAGAAAATCATACTGATGATTTTAACAACACTATTTTAGCACATTTTGAATACCTTAAATTCCATTTTGAAAGAGGAATTATTAAGGTTGTAGGACGTACTACCCTACCCTTCGATGACCCGAATTTATTTGGACTTTGCATTTTTGATGCTGATGATGAAAATAATGCCATCACATTCATGCATAATGATCCGGTAATTGTAAAAGGTATAATGTCAGGAGAAGTACTTCCTTTTAATTTGATATTTATCTAAACATCATATTATTACACATCTTATATATTAATATATAAATATTTATTATTAAAACATTATTTTTTTTAAAAAAAACATTAGGCACACCGATAAGAATTTATAATTTTGCAATAACAATGGAACAGTACAAAATATAAATGAATTATAAAAGCCGATAAAATTAGAAATATGAAATATTCAATAGATAAACAAGAGCGTTACACGATTTTCAAATTAGAGGAAGAAAGCTTAAATACACTTATTGCACCTAAGTTAAAATCAGAGTTTGTAATCATGCAAAACGAAGGTATTAAAAACCTAATTATGGATATGGCAAACGTGCGTTTTGTAGATTCTTCTGGATTAAGTGCCTTGCTTATAGCTAACAGAATTTGGAAAGTTACAGGCTCGTATGTACTGACAGGCGTGCAAAATAGTAATGTAAAAAAATTAATAGAAATCTCGCGTTTAGATTCTGTGCTTACCGTAATTCCTACCATCGAAGAATCCATTGAATATGTGATGATGGAAGAGCTAGAACGCGAGCTAAATACTGAAGAGGAATAAGTGTTTTATGCGGTTTGAATTCACCGTTTTAGGTAGTAATGCTGCAGTTCCCGCTTATGGTCGAAATCCGTCTGCACATATGCTTAATATTTATGAAAAAATATATTTGTTAGATTGCGGTGAAGGCACACAGATGCAATTGAATCTTTTCAACTTTAACAAAAACAAAATTCAAGTTATATTTATAACACATCTTCATGGCGATCACTGTTTTGGTTTGCCAGGGTTACTTACCTCAATGAGTCTTAACAAACGTGTTACAGAACTGGTCATTTTTTCACCACCCGGTCTTCAACAGATGATTGCTGCCATGTTGCACTATTCACAAACTGAACCTTCGTTTGTTATTCGATATGAAGAAGTTGATACTGAACAGCATCAAAAAATTTATGAAAATGAACAGGTAGAAGTGTTCTCAATACCTTTGGAACATAGAATTTCAACTACTGGTTATTTATTTTTAGAAAAACAACGCAAACAAAAAATCAGAAAGGAAGCTCTTGAGAAGTATAATTTGCCAACTCAAATTTTGAATGATGTAAAACAAGGTGCAAATTTTACAACCGAAAAC
>JAGOHC010000205.1 GCA_017996375.1 Saprospiraceae bacterium
GGCTATGCCCATACCTGCCATAAAAAAGCAGATTAGTAAAAACATTCGTTTTCTCATAAAATAGTCATTTATATTAATATTTTGTTAATTTGGAATTTTGAGATTCCGTGTTGAATAATTGTTTTACAAATATAAAATTATTTTCTATAAAAAAATCATTTTAATAGTTATTTCCTAAAAGATGTTTATTGTTTTTTGTATTTTATTGCATTTATTAAACAATTTAAACTATTTCAGGCAAATCAATTCAGATAAGATCGATGAATTTGTATAAACTAAACTCAAATGCATATAGAAATTAGTATTATTTGAAGATGGGACGAGAACAAATAATATTCATCAAATTACAATTTTTGGAATAGAATATTCTCTCAAACAAACACACCAGAATATTGTTCAGTTTGCATATCAAGTGTCATTTCATTAATTCAACTTTCGCATGTATTAAATTGCTTGAATTACTGATTATTTCTAAATGCTGCATATTGAATATCAGATGGTTATACAAATGTGTATTTCCCAAATTTTCGATGTTTTACCTCACCCCCAGCCCCTCTCCTTCCCGCGAGCGGGACAAGTATCCGAGAGGAACGGTTCACCACAAGCAGAAAATTCATCGCACATATTTATGTATTTCAAATTCAACTACTTATACAAGCGAAAGTTAAATTATTAATTATAAGATATCAGCGTGTATTAAAAAAATACATGTACAATATATTACAAAGCAAAAAACCGCATACTTTTTAGGTAAGCGGTTTTTGATGTGACCACGGCAGGATTCTAACCTGCAACCTTCTGATCCGTAGTCAGATGCTCTATACAGTTGAGCTACGTAGCCATGGTTTACATTTGCGGGTACAAAGATACTGCTTTTTTCGGGTTAAACAAACTTTTTTCGATGAAAAAATTTCAATAATATCAAAAAATTCAATTGTGTTTTTTTAAGTCCTTATTCCCGAGAAACTCTTTGCGTTTTCCTGCAAATACTTCGTATTTATTAAACCAGCATTCGAGAGCACCGTTAAGCAGTGGAACTCGCTTTGAGGGTTTCATACCAATTTTAGCCAGACACTCCTCGTGCGAACTGATAACCCAAAATGTACTGCCATTGAATTTATGTTTCATAGTACTACCCAAATCAGCATAAATGCCAAAAATATCGGGCGACGTAATTCGCTCGCCATAAGGTGGGTTTGTTACGATTAAGCAGTTCTTAGAAGGATTTTCGAGGTCTTTTACTGCCTTTTGTTTAACTTCAATATATTTTCCTAATCCGGCACTATTGATATTTTCCTGTGCAATTTTTACAGCGCGATGTGAAATATCGAAACCATAAATTTTATGATTGTAAGGTCGCTCCTCTGAATCATCGTGATATAATTCATCGAAAAGCTCTTTATCAAAATCGTTCCACTTTTCAAAACCAAACTCAGGACGAAAAATTCCCGGTGGAATATTTAGCGCAATAAGTGCAGCTTCTATCAGAAAAGTGCCTGAGCCACACATTGGATCTACAAAATCGGACTTACCATCCCAACCGGCCATTAATAACATGCCTGCAGCAAGTGCCTCACTTATAGGAGCTTCGTTCTGGGAAATGCGGTATCCACGTTTATGTAAAGACTCTCCGGAACTGTCAATGGACAGCGTACACCTGTTACCTGCAATATGAACATTAACGAGTATATCAGGTTTAACGGCTCTAACCGATGGACGTTTTTCATAGCGTTCTGTAAACCAGTCAACAATGGCATCTTTCACTCTGTATGTTACATAACGCGAATTTTTAAACTCTTCGGAATAAACAGTGGCATCGATGGCAAATGTTTTGTGTAAATCCAAAATTTCACCCCAATTGAAGGTTTTTACCTGTTCGTAAACTTCATCAGCATTAGTGGCTTTAAAATACAACACGGGTTTCAAAATTCTGATGGCAGTGCGTAAATGTATGTTAGCCTTGTACATCAGCCTTTTATCGCCGGTAAAACTTACTGCTCTACGTTGCAGTTGAATATTATTTGCCCCCAGGCGTGTCAACTCGGTAGCCAGCACTTCTTCAAGACCACTAAATGTTTTTGCTATTAATTCAAACTCCATCTATATATTTACCATTAATTCATTTACAATTTACAATAAGTTCAGCTCATTGGCACATTAGTTTATTGGCTCATGGTAGCGAAGCGAACATCCCGCAAAGCGGGATTAGTACATCAGAATTATCTTCTTTGTACAAGTTTAGCTCCGGCAGGCACATCTGCATCCACCCAAATATTACCACCGATTACAGCACCATCACCAACTGTGATAGTGCCCAAAATGGTAGAATTTGAATAAATAATTACATTATTACCGATACGGGGGTGACGTTGAATTCCTTTTATGGGGTTGCCGTTTTCATCGAGCGGAAAACTTTTTGCTCCGAGTGTAACTCCCTGATACATTTTCACATTATTGCCAATAACGGCAGTTTCGCCAATTACCACACCAGTACCGTGATCAATTGTAAAGTATTCGCCAATCGTAGCACCAGGATGAATGTCGATCCCTGTTTCGGAATGTGCCATTTCGGTGATGATACGCGGAATAAGTGGCACACCAAGTTTGAGTAAAGCATTTGCGATTCTGTAATTACTGATAGCACGTATGCTTGGATAACAAAAAATTACTTCTCCAAAACTTTTTGCAGCCGGGTCGCCGTTGTAAGCAGCAAGAACATCGGTACGCAACTTGTTTCTTATTTCGGGCAATTGTACAATAAATCCAGTAGCAATTTCGCCAACAGTTTGTTCCAAATCGGTGCAAGAAGTTGCTTCATAAGGGTTCTCAAAACAAAGTCCGGCTTTTATTTGCATTTTTAACAAAACCTGCAAACGATCAATATTTACACCGATATGATAAAGCATGGTTCGTGAGTTTACATCTGCATCGCCAAAATATCCGGGAAAAAGGATAGCTCTGGTTAGTTGTACTATCTCAGCAAGAACCTCTACCGATGGCATGGGAAAATTCTGTGTTTGCTGATGGCAGATATCCTTAAAACTTTCTATATCAGCTAATTTCTTTATTGTATCAAGTGTTCTTTTGTTCATTTTATATATTAATTTAATTTTCGCTTGTATAAGTATTTGAATTTGAAACAAATAAATATGTGCAATGAATTTTCTACTTGCGGTGTACCGTTCCCCTCGGATACTTGTCCCGCTCGCGGGAAGGAGAG
>JAGOHC010000206.1 GCA_017996375.1 Saprospiraceae bacterium
GTTCTGGGTTCTTTGTTTCGGGGTTCTTTGTTTCGGGGTTGGGACTATCCATTTGATGATCCAACGCGTTGCACGCAACCTACTGGAGGTTACACACGTCTGGAGACGTCGGTATAGGGGTATCCGGTCGGGAGACTGGAACCAACGGGGAAAGCGTCAAGGAGTTGAGGAGTTGAGGAGGAGCTCACATACTCCGAAGGGGGCGGATGTCCGGTGGACAATCAGTAAGTCGGACGGATAGGTCGAACGGAAACGGCAAAAAAGCAAATGTGCCTGCCAATGCGTTGGATCTATTGTTTAGCTTCAAATTGTGTAAACAAATATTTAGTTTTTAACAATGTTGAATCGTCTATCAAGCAAAAATGTTTTATCCGTTAAGGTTTTTAAAAAAGCAATCAAGTCTTGCTTGTCGGTTTCAGATAAAACACCAATCGTTTGTAGTTTAATGTTTTCGGACTTTTGGGATGTGCTTAGATTGCTATAATGGTCTAACACCTTTTTTAAGGTGCTAAATCTACCATCATGCATATATGGAAATGTAACTTCCACATTTCTTAATGAAGGAATTTTGAACTTGTAATTATCAGCCGAATTCCCCGTAATTTTTCCTCTACCCAAGTCATTCAATGAACTGTCAACTTTTAGTCCATTATTTTCAAAAGCGTTAATTGTAAACAATGGTGCTGTATGACAGCTATTACATTTTTGCCTAAATAAGATCAATCCACGTTGTTCGGCTTCTTTAAGCTCTACTTCTTTTCTTACATATCTGTCATACTTTGAGTTTGCTGAAATCATTAATCCCGTAAACTGAGTTAACGCCTTTAATATTTTTTCGCTTGTAACTATTGTGTCATTGTATGCGGACCTAAAAAGGTTTTTGTAGTAATTACTCCTTTGAAGTTTTTTTATTACATTTCCCAAGCTCTCATTCATTTCCACTTTGTCTGTAATAGGATTAATGGGCTGAATTTCAATATGATTTACACCACCATCCCACATGAAATCATCTTTCCATATCAAATTTTGCAAGGCGGGAACATTTCTAATTCCTATGCTATTATTTATACCATGACTTAGTTTGTGGTCTATATGTGCGAATGCTGCAAACTGCTGATGGCAGGATGCACAGCTAATGGTACTGTCTTGTGAAAGAATGGGGTCGTAGAACAACATTCTACCTAATACAAATCTTTCAGGAGTTATTTTATTGTTCTTGAAGTTGTAAAATGCTTTGGGAAAATAATCAGGCTTAACTAATTTAACATTTTTTTTTGAAATTAAATTTGGGTCATTGCCAAAACTATTTAGCAAAATAACTAATAAGCATAAAAGTGCCCATAATAATATTTGATTTTTACTTTTCATTTGATACCGCTGATACCATAAATAGATCCATGTAATTGTCGGCAATTGTTGATGATGTGCTTTGGTCTGTTATTGTTGGTGTTTCTGCAAAGTCTATTGCATTGGGATTTTTAAGAATTTCATCTATCGCAACATTTATCTGAATGGAAGATTGTGAAAATCCGGTAATTAAAATTGGATTAGGCAAATTCAATCTCATTTCACGAATTGAATTATAAGGTTGCTTATAACCACCAATATGATATTCAAACATATTGGAAGGTGTTTTACAAGAATTAGAGTTGCCCTCTAATTTCAAAAAAATATAACCGGTATTCCAACTCCAAAACATTCCATTGATGGGATCTAAAGCACCAGATTGAGCACCGCTGCAATTAAGTAAACTATCAACACCCAACAAAAATCTAATTTCATCATATTCCCCAATGGGTATATTCTGTAGTTCAATTGATTTTGAAATTTCGTCTTCCTCATTTATAAGAAAGTATTCATTGCAAGTGTAATATTTACCACTTGTGCTTTTCAATTGAATGTTTCCAACATAGTATTTTAATTTTGAAATGGTATAAGGTTGTCCGAATTCATTTTTGTATAACACAGAATCTAACCTCAACAATTCATTGTTCACAAAATGATTGAAGTTGATTATTACTAAGCCCGTCGGCCTATTCGACTTTAATGTAAAGCCAAATATGCCAACTGCTATCAGTATTGAACTTGTGTAAATTAACAACCTCATTTTTGGATGTTGTTTAGTTGACAATTATTTTTCTGTAATAAAAATCAGGACCAGAATTTATTTTAAGAAAATAAATACCCGCAATCATATATGGGAGTCGCAATACTGATAAGTTACTTTGCTTAAAAATTGTTGTGAAATAGATTTGTTGTCCAATTGAATTAACTAACTCAACTTGAAAATCTTTGGTGCTATTCAGCTCAATAGTCAAATCATTTCCATTTTGTATTGGGTTCGGATAAATATTGAAATTAGCCTCTATATTATCAGCAATACCCGTTGCTATGGAACACAAAGATGGAACTGTCGGATTTAGTTCAATTTCGGTTGTTGGCGTTAAGGTAAGACTTGTAAATGCCGGATAGGATGGCGTATAAAATTCTGCACGAAAAACTGTATTCAACGTTGGTGTTGTTCCCTGCGTCATTGCACCAGTATTGTTTACAGGATTGATGTATCTCCACTTTGTTGTTCCTGTGCTATCAATTTCAAAAATCTCTCCTTTGGGGCCATTGGTAATCATAAATGAGCCGTTTGCCAGTGGATAAACACCACTAATATTGGGCGCATAAAATGAGCCAGGATTAGCAGCAAAATAACTCCATGAAGTTGCGTTAGGTAAATACGGAGTTGTAGCTCCAATTGTATAAGGAAAACCAGCTTGAGCAATATCGACAATATCTACCGATGATGCATTTCCACCGGGTCTGTTTACACCATTATTAAAGACAGATACCTTACCTGCATTTGGGTAGCCCGGCTTAATAAATGTAGCATGGTGTTGTTTAAAAAGTTTTTGGTCATTTGCAACGCCTCTTCCATAAGCAATAGGGTTGCCCCAACGATAAAGCAAATCACCACCTTTGCCAGCGTTTCCACCTGTATGACTAGCTGCTTGAGCAGTTGTTGTGGAATGGTCTATAATCCAAAATTCGCTAAAGCTATGGCAGCTTACTATAATCTGGTCGGTAACGGGATTGTAGTCAATAGCGTTTAAGTGTAACCAATCCGAATTAGTAGGTGGGCCTTGCAGTACATAATTGACATTCAACAATTCGGGATGTTGGTTTACTACACCAAAATTATCTTTTGTATTGTCAAAATCTT
>JAGOHC010000060.1 GCA_017996375.1 Saprospiraceae bacterium
CGACTATGCACAACAAAGTATCATCATCAAGCATTTTAAAATGAATTTTTATGTAGCCATTTTTTTGATTGCGAATACCATGTTCGATTGCATTTTCAACAAATGGTTGAACTATCATTGTAGGTATGCTAATTATATCTTCTTCCAAATCTTCATCTGTAGTAATTTCGTAACGCATCGTGCCGTCAAAACGTAACTTTTGAGAAATTTCTAAATACTCATTTAAGAAGTCTAATTCCTTTTCTAAAGTGATTGATTCTTCATCTGAATAATCTAAAATTGAGCGTGTAAGGCGAGCAAATTTTGCTAAATATTCTGTTGCCGAATCCGTTTTATTAGAAGTAATATAATACTGAATAGAGTTTAGCACGTTAAACATAAAATGTGGGTTCATTTGTGCTCGTAGTGCCTTCAGTTGCAACTTAGATGCTTGTAGTCGTAGTAGCTCAGTTTCTTGTGAACGTTTTTCTGCATCATATTTTATCTCTAATTCTAACAACAAGCGTTTGTTCAATTCTTCGATATGACGCTCAGAAGCATCATCATGCAGAAGCTGATATTCATAAGCCTGTTGATAATTGCCTAAGGTGGCATACAACTCTGCAATATCTTTAAACACGATTGACAATAATTTATTATCATCATTTTGTTGAGCATAATGCAAAGCCTTACCTAAATGTTGCATTGAGCTGTTCGTGTTGCCTTTTTCTTTATACAGATGCCCTTTCCATCGCTCTATATGAAAGAAATTGGAGTAGTTATTCGGAGCAATTTTGGTATAAATTTCTTCGGCACTATTAAAAAGTTGCAGGGCATTTTTAAAATCTTTATTTCGCAACGAACAATAGCCTAAATTTGCAAATGCACCTGCGCGGGCATGTTGGCTAATATCATCATGCACATTAATTGATTTTCGGAAATAATATTCAGCATTCTGAAAGTCCTCAATCGCCATATATGTATTGCCGACATGTAAATAATGCCATGACAACCGCGAGCGAATTCCCATTTTTTCGCAAATGCTAACTACTTTAATGTAAGACGCAATAGATTTTTCAAAATCATCAATTCGCTCATAAATATTTCCTAACCCACTGTGTATTAATGTCAAAAAGTAATAGTCTTTTAATGATAATTTTGACAAAGAATTCAAGCTCCTATCAGCGGTATGCAAAAATTCCGTTGCTTTGGCATAATTTGCATAGTGCAAATGTAGAAATCCCTGCCGACAGGTCAGACGTGCTGAAAGCCTTTCGTCTGGATAGGGTTTTAGTAATTTGATACATTTATCTAAGTAATGTGTCGCTTCTATTTTTTTATTCAAATTGATGAGAGCACCAGTCAAATCTATATAAGCTTCAACCTGCTGTTTGTAATCGCCGTATTCTTCGTATAGCGCAACTGCCTGTGAAAAATACTTTTCGGCATTTTCGTAATCGTATAATTGATTTGAGGCATATCCACTCAGGATAAAAAATGTTGCGTGTTCTTCAGGAGAAGCACTTATTATATTTTTTTCAATTTCTTGTAAAGAGTGTTGTGCTTTATTGATATCTGTAAAAACGGCATTAGCGGCTAAATCCAATAGTTGCAACAAACGCTCCTTTCGCGATGTATTATTTTTTTCGCTTTTACTAGGCGACTTGTTTGCATTATTTATATCGGATTGTTGCATATCTACTATTACAAATTGTTAGAATAAAGTTACAAAAAAGGGTTGATAACTTTATATTATCAACCCTTTTACAAACTTTTTTAGTAGCTTATTGTGGAACAATACCACCGCAACTGTTGTTTTGCCATCTGCTGTTGCGATATCCCTTGCCACCTACTATTTTCCTCATTTCACTTGATTTAAGTACTGTAGCATTTCTCATAAGTTGTTGGCTTGATTTTTTAGCCGGTTGTCTGTTGCTACTTCCAAACAAGCCTCGTACAATTTGTTTAATCCATTTCATAGTTGCGTAGTAGTATAGTTTTCCTGTAATGCGATAAAATTACAATTAATTATAATATTTACACAATATATTCTTTAAAAAAATATAAAATTTTATTTTTCATATATGAAAAATCATTTTTGTATTGCTGCTTTTAATGTGCTTCTAACCAATTCTCCCCTACCCCAATTCCTACTTCTATCGGCACTTTCAAATTAGGAATGGCGTGCTTCATTCCGTTTTCGATGATGGGTTTAATTCTATCCAGTTCGTCTTTTTGTACATCAAAAACTAATTCATCGTGTACTTGCAAAATCATTTTTGATTGCAAGTTTTCTGCTTTTAGGTTACTATAAATTTTAATCATAGCTAATTTAATCATATCTGCCGCAGTACCTTGTATTGGTGTGTTTATTGCCATTCGTTCAGCGTTAGTACGCATCAAATTATTTCTGGAATCAATATCGCGCAAGTAACGTTTACGCCCCATCAAGGTTGTCACGTAGCCGACTGTTCGAGCAGTTTCAACTGTTTTTTCCATATAGTTTTTCAAACCTTTGTATTGCCTAAAATACTGTTCTATAAGGTCTTTCGCCTCTGTGCGTTTTATACTTAATTGTTTTGATAGATTTTGTGCCCCCGCACCATAAATGATGCTAAAATTGACTGTTTTTGCATTGCGCCTTTGGTCACTCGTCACAGATTCATAGGCTACATCGTACACCTTAGCAGCAGTTGCTCTATGAATATCTTGATTCAACTGAAACGCCTCCAACATTGCTTCATCACCACTTATTTCTGCTATCAAACGTAATTCTATTTGTGAATAATCTGCTGAAAGCAGAATATGGTTTTTATCACGCGGAACAAATGCTTCCCGTATGCGCCGCCCTTCTGGAGTACGGATAGGTATATTTTGTAAGTTAGGATTATTAGAACTCAGTCTGCCTGTGGATGCCAACGCTTGGTTGAAGGAGCTATGTACTCTGCCTGTTTTCGGATTTATCATTTTTGGTAAGGCATCCGAATAAGTAGATTTTAATTTGCTGACACTACGATAGTTTAAAATTTCTGCCACAATCGGGTTATCAAGTGCTAAATCGTTTAGTTTTTCTTCATCAGTTGAATATTGCCCCGTAGAGGTTTTTCTCCAAGGGTAAGGAATCTTTAATTTATCAAACAACACCTCCCCAACTTGTTTTGGAGACGACAAATTGAAGCGCACTCCACAGTGTTCAAATATTTTTTCTTCGTACGTAGTGATGTAATCTGCTAATTCATTTGAGTAGTTTTTAAGAAAATCTGCATCAATTTTTATTCCAGCATATTCCAAGTCAGTTAGTACGGGTATTAAGGGCTCTTCGACTGTTTTGTAAAGGTTTACTAAATTATGATGTGTTAATTCTTTTTCTAAAAATGTTTTTAACTGAAAGGTCACATCGGCATCTTCGGCGGCATAATCTTTTACCAAATCAACTGAAACATCGCGCATTGAAAGTTGTTTAACGCCCTTTTTACCTATCAAACTATCAATGGCAACAGGTTGATAATTCAAGTAAGATTCAGAGAGGTAATCCATATTATGACGCAAGTCTGGCTCCAACAAATAATGGGCAATCATGGTGTCAAAATATTCACCCTGTAATTCAATGTCATACCATTTTAACAACAGTGCATCATATTTTATATTCTGCCCGATTTTCAGAATTTTTGGATTCTCTAAAATAGGTTTAAACAACTGAATCCTTTTCTTTGCTGCATCTTGGTTTGATGAAATCGGTACATAATAACCTGTATGATTTTTATAGGAAAATGAAATACCTACCAACTCTGCAATGTTAGCATCTATACCGGTTGATTCGGTATCAAAACAAAATTCTGTAAGTTGAGAAAGCGTATTAATTAAATCTGAAATTGCTGCATCCGAATCTACTAAAAAATATTGATGCGAAACATCTGCAATGGTTTTGTAATGTGTTGTTGGTGCAATTTTTTTTGATTCCTTATCATTTTCATTAACGCTTGTATGATGCGGTTTTAGTTTTTCTTCTTTTTTAATTATCGGGTTTCCGAACAAATCTCTATCAACAACTTGTTTTTCAATATTTTTTTGAGCAACGTCATCGTCAATATTTCCCAAAATTAAGGTTGCAATAGAGCGAAATTCTAATTCACGAAAAATGGGTTGCAATACATCTTTATTTACGGGTTCAAGTAAATATTTTTGAGCATCAAACTGAATTGGCACATCTAAAGCTATGGTTGCCAACTGTTTAGAAAGCCTTGCTTGGTCTGCAAAAAGCGTAATTTGTTCTTGTTGTTTTCCTTTCAGTTCGTGAGCGTGCGCTATTATGTTTTCAATATTATCGTATTTTTCTAACAAGGTAACCGCTGTTTTAGGACCGATGCCCGGCACACCCGGAATGTTATCTACGCTATCGCCTTGCAAACCTAACACGTCTATCACTTGGTCAATCCGTTTTATTTGCCAATTTTCTAAAATTTCTTTTACACCTAAAATTTCGATATCGTTTCCCTGCCTAGCAGGTTTATAAAGAAAAATATTTTCGGATACCAACTGTGCATAATCTTTATCTGGTGTAACCATAAACACATTAAACCCTTCTTTTTCTGCTTGCTTTGCTAACGTACCGATTACATCATCTGCCTCAAAACTTTCATGCGTAACGATAGGGATATTCATACCTTCAATAATTCGCTTGATGTATGGCATGGCTATCGTAATATCTTCGGGTTGTGCATCGCGATTGGCTTTATATGCAGGAAAATAGGTGTGGCGAAAAGTAGGCGATGGTAGGTCAAAACTTACAGCAATATGAGAAGGTTTCTGCGTCTGGATTATATCCCAAAGTGCACGAACAAAACCACCAATGGCAGAAGTATTTATCCCTTTAGAGTTGATGAGCGGGCGTGTAATAAATGCAAAATGTGCGCGATATACTAACGCATGACCATCGAGAAGAAATAATTTTTTTGTTGCTGCCATGATGTAAGTTTCATTAAATTTGTTGCTCAAAAGTACGATATAGGTATTAATTCTTTTTAATATACGTAAATTAATCTGTTGAATTCTAAATTATTTCATAGCATAAAGGCTGCTTTCTCATTTTACTGGAGGGCGCAAACGGTATATAACATCCACTCTCCGAAGGTTTATGATTTTACACAAGCAGTAATAGAAGACAAACGTTACTTCTATATTTTTGATGACGCTGAAAAAATCAGACGGCAATTATTGAATAACAAGACAAGTATTGCTGTGACCGATTTTGGTGCCGGTTCAAGAAAAAATATTGGTACAAACAACAAACGTATTTCAGAGATTGCCAAAACCTCATTGTCTACGCCGTCGCAATGTCGCTTTTTATTTCGATTGATAAACTGGCTCCAACCAAAGGTAATTTTGGAGTTAGGTACATCGTTAGGAATTTCCATGCTCTATCAAAGTTCAGCGGCTAAGCAAGCACAAGTTTTTACATTAGAAGGGGACCCGAATATTGCCAACATTGCACGAAATATTTTACAACATTCACCAAACAAACAAATAAAATGTATCACTGGAAATTTTAAAGAAACGCTACCAGCGTTGATTTCTAATATTGAAAAAATTGATTACGCACTGCTCGATGGTAATCATCAATACGCACCAACTTTAGAATATTTTGAAATGCTTTTGCCAAAAATGAGTACAAATGGTTTGCTTGTATTTGATGATATTTATTGGTCTGAAGAAATGACGGCAGCTTGGGAAGAAATAAAATTACATCCTCAAGTTTATACAACTATAGATGTTTTTGATTATGGTATCGTGCTTTTTTCTGAGTTGCAACGCATTGAGAAACAACACTTTAGCATCCTACCCGCTCGATACAAACCTTTTATTCTTGGATTTTGGAGATAAACAAAATTCTGTTACATTTCACGCAAAGCTGCTTTTTTAACTGCTTCAGCAACAGTCCACGCAACCTGTTCATTTAATGTTGGCGGAATAATCATTTCCTTTGATGGTTCTTTAACATAATCGGCTAATGCAAATGCTGCTGCTAACTTCATGTTTGCCGAAATGCGCTTGGCGCGAACATCCAAGGCACCCCTGAAAATTCCAGGAAAGCCCAAGGCATTATTCACTTGATTAGGCATATCGCTTCTTCCTGTGGCAACGATTGCTGCTCCACCGATGTAACATTGGTCAGGCATAATTTCGGGAGTTGGGTTTGCTAAACCAAAAATTATTGGATCTTTAGCCATAGTTCGAATATCATCGGAAGTTAAAATATTAGCAACACTTACACCGATAAATACATCCGCTCCTCTGAGTGCATCTTTCAGCGTACCTGACATATCATTGTTATTTGTAAACGCCAAAAGTTCTTTTTTAGCATCATTTAAGTCTGTTCGTTTTGAACTAATGATGCCTTTTGTATCACAGACAATAATATCTTGTACTGCAACGCATTGGTCTGAGAGTTCGGGGTCTTGGCATTTCAATAATCGTGCAATGGCATCACCTGCAGCACCAGCACCGTTAATAACTACTTTTAAACCAAACAAATTTTTACCAACTACTTTGGCTGAATTTATCAATCCGGCTAAAACGACAATCGCCGTTCCATGTTGATCATCATGAAAAACAGGTATGCCTAAATCTTGTAGTTTACGCTCAATATAAAAGCTCTTTGGTGCAGCTATGTCTTCTAAATTTATTCCTCCAAATACTGGTGCAATGCGTTTCACTGTTTCTACGATTTCGTCGGGGTCTTGGGTATCCAAACAAATCGGAAAAGCATCAATATTTGCGAAGCGCTTGAACAACAGGGCTTTACCTTCCATTACGGGGATGGAGGCGTGAGCACCAATATTACCCAAACCCAACACAGCAGAACCATCGCTGACGATAGCAACCATGTTTCCTTTGAAAGTGTAGTCATATACCGTTTCAACGTTTTTATAAATTTCCCTACAAGGTTCTGCAACGCCCGGTGAATAAACTAAAGAAAGTTCTTCAATAGTGCGAACATCAATTTTAGGTGTGATACGTATTTTACCTTTCAAATTTCTATGTAGGATGAGCGATTCTTTAAAATAATCCATAGTAATGTTTGGTTAATATTTAAAATATTATTCTAATAGTTAAATCAATTTATAACACCTTTTCGTTTCTTTTTATAATAACTTACTCCTGCACCGTAAACCCAACCTATTGTTCCTTTTTTTGTTTTTATTTTTACCCAAGGTTCAGTAGCTTCTTCGTAGCCTAAACTAATTTTTTGTATGGTATCTGTAACTTCGTTCATAAAAATCACTTGGTCGAACAGCTTTAATTTACCTAAACTCTTAGCTTTTAAGTTTGGCTCAGTACGGACGTTAAGCCCGTCAATAATTACAAAAAGTGTATTTTTCGCAACTACAACAGTATCCTTTTTAACTATCGTTTGAATGGTAGTAGCTGTAGTGGTAGTGGTGCTCAAAGTGTCCGCAATATTTGGCGTTGCAGGTATAATTTGCAACCGAGCAGTTGTAAGTAGTTTGGCAGTATCAATTTTTTTGACAGTATCTAATACACTATTGGGGTTTGGATTGGTATTCACATAAACGGTATCTTTTCCGGATTTGTCATCAAAACGCATAGTATTTCGTTTTGCATTGCATTTAGATATTGCCCACAAAACTACACATGTAAAAAATATTAATATAAAAATTGTTTGAATATTTACAGTGTTTTTGCTCATAGTTGTACAGTTGTATGTTTGAACAAAGTTACAAATATTTTTGAAGTTTGCTTGCTAATTGCCAAGTTCCTTTACAGCCATCCAAGCTAGCAAACCAATGCTCAATGGCATACAATTTTCATCAATATTAAATGTGTTAGTATGTAATCCAGATGAATTTTCACCATTAGCACTTGCTGTTCCTAAACGATAAAAACAGGCAGGAATTTGTTGTGAGTAATACGCAAAATCCTCAGCCGTCATGCGTAGTGGTAGTTCTGTAACGTTTAATTTTCCGGCAAATTCTATGGCATATTTTTTTGCACGAGCAGTTAAAGCAGCATCATTTATAAGTACCGGATATCCATTCACAATATTAAACTCACAAGTTCCACCCATACTTTTAGCGATACCTTCTGCCATTTTTTTCATTTTTCGATGTGCTTCTTTTCGCCACTTTTCATTTAGTGTTCTAAATGTACCTTCCAGTTTTACTTCATTTGGAATGATATTCGTTGAACCTCCTGTCGAATTTATTTTACCAAATGTAAGTACACTTGGCATGGTTGGGTCTGCAAATCGGCTGACGATTTGTTGAAGTGCTGTAATAATGTTTGCGGTAAGTACCACTGGGTCAATGCTGTTTTGCGGAACAGCCCCATGCCCACCCCTACCCTTTACAGAAACGTAGATTTCGTCGGCGGAAGCCATATAAACACCTGATTTAAAACCAACTATTCCAGCGGGTAGCAATGGATAAACGTGTTGACCAATGATGTTTGTCGGTGCAGGATTTTTCAATACACCTTCTTTTATGAGGAGGCTTGCACCTCCAGGTAATTTCTCTTCGGCAGGCTGGAAAATGAGTTTCACCTTACCACCCCACTCATCACGCGTATCGTTTAAAATTTTGGCTGCACCTAATAATGAAGCAGTATGCACATCGTGCCCACATGCATGCATTACACCTTCGTTTTTAGATTTATAAGGAATTTCACTTACCTCATGTATAGGTAAAGCATCAATATCTGCCCGAAGTGCTGTTATCTTTTTACTCTGTAATTTTCCTTGAATTATAGCCACAACGCCAGTATTTGCCCAACCAGTAGAGTGCTCAATTCCCATAGATTGCAACTGTTGTGCAATGTATTTTCCGGTTTCAAACTCTTGGTACGACAACTCAGGATATTGATGCAAATGTTGCCTAATAGTAATTGCAGTTGGGGTGTGTTTTTGTGCAATGTGCAGTATCTTATTTTTAAGACTCATAATTAAATGTTGATATGTAAAGAGGTTTCCGTTGCCGAAAACCTCAAAATTCCAACTTTAAGCCTATAATTAATAAACTGATTACTTAATTATATATAACAAAATTAATAATTTTTGGGAGGTAATAGCATTTTTGACTAATTTTTGCCTAATCTATATTTCGTAATAAGTTAATACAATTTCAAAAATTTTTTTAACCTCCAATTAACACAGGTATAAACATACTCATTTAAAAAGAAAAAAATGCAAGCACCATTATTGATACTTGCATTTTGCATATAAAATGTTCAACAGGAGAACTAATCAAATGATTGATTTTCGACTGCTGCAGTTTTTACTAATTCTTGATATTCTTCTGGCGTAAGCCCGTCCATAACGAATTGTATAGGATTTATTTTTTCGCCTTTGTAAATTATTTCGTAGTGACAGTGTGGTGCGGTTGATGTTCCTGTGTTGCCAATCTCGCCAATTTTTTGTCCTCGTTTTACCTTTTGTCCGGCTTTTACATCAATAGAGTTCATGTGCCCGTAAAGTGATTGATAGCCATAACCGTGGTCAATCACTACATGTAAGCCATAGCCTCTCCTATCCGATTTTACTTCTTTGACAATACCATCGCCAGTAGCCTGAATATCTGTGCCTTTAGGTGCGGTAAAGTCAATGCCTGTGTGCATACGTACACGTTTGAAGATAGGGTGAACGCGCCAGCCAAAGCCAGAGAGTAATTTTACATTTTTGGAGAGTTTATCTTCGCGCACAGGTTTGATAGTTGGTAAGCAAGCTAATTCTTTATCCTTAGATTTTGCTAAAGCCTGTATTGTATCAAGTGATGTGGAAATTACTGCCATTTGCCTAGCGAGTTTATCGGCACGTTGCTTTGTAGAGATAAGCATCTCGCTGGTATTAGTTAAGTGCATATAGGGGTTGTGCCCTCCAATTCCTCCGTTCCAAACATCTTCATCAATGGGGTTCATGCCGGTAAGTACACGATAAACGCTACCGTCGCGTTCTTTGAGTTTAGTAAGTACGTCACCAAGCATTTGAATTTGATTATTCAATTTGCCTAACTCGTATTCTTTAGATTCTAATTCTCTTTGCAGTGATTTTTCTTGAGGGGAAGGAAAGAAAGAATAAGCTGCTGCTAAAAATAGTGTAGCTGTAACGCCTACTGCGGAAACAAAACCAAAAGCACGTAACAATTTAGTTTTCAGGGGTACTTTTACATGCTCAAACTGTAGGGTGTGCCGATTGTAAATAAATTTTTCTTTTGCCATAATGGTCAATTAAAGCCAAAAAAAGTTACCACAACTTTTCATTGAAAAACAGTAATAACCAGAGCCTCTTTTAAGTTTTAAAATAGTATGTTGTGTTCTTAGTAAAAGCTTAAATTCTCTTGAAAGTGAACAAAAATAGAATTTATTTCTTAAATATTACCATTTAAGTTAAAAAACTTAACAATATTTCAGGATTACGATAAACTGTACAATAATATTTTGAATATTAATTACATATATTGCATAATAATATGTATTAGTGTTTAACTATAAGTTTGTTATACTTTGTAATTATTTGATATTGAAATATTATTTTTAATGTTAAATAAATGTTAAATAAATAATTTGCGGCTAAAGTTTCGCAATAATGGTAACATTTCCTTTTACTTTTTGTCGTAAACTAACTTGTACTTGTGCTTGCAGTGGTAGGTAAATATCTACGCGCGAGCCAAATTTTATAAATCCCATCTCCGTTCCTTGTATGACAATATCGCCAACTTTTGCATAATTTACTATACGTTTTGCAAGTGCACCGGCAATTTGACGAAGCAGCACTTCTCCATTTTCAGTTTTGATAACGGTTGTCGTACGTTCATTTTCAGTAGAAGATTTTGGATGCCATGCCACTAAATATTTGCCCGCATGGTAATGGTAATAATTAATAATTCCACTTATTGGAAAGCGATTTACATGCACATTGGTTGGTGACATAAAAATTGAGATCATTTTTCTTTTATCGCCAAAATATTCTGTTTCTTCTGTTTCTTCCATTACCACTATTTTACCATCGGCGGGAGCATAAACTATATTGTTATCTTTAATATTGATTTGCCTTTTTGGATTTCTAAAAAATTGTAAGATTAGTAATAAAAAAATAGCGGTGAAGGGTACGCTAATCAACAACCAATTTGGTAGCATAAAATATATCGCTGCATTAAATATCAAAAACAGCAATATCGAAACAGATATTATTATTCTTCCTTCCTGATGAAAAAAATTCATTGTTTACAGTTTTCTACCGCGATGCCCAAACAACATACGGTAAAGGTTATAGGTATTATTTTCCTTGAATCCGTTTGTATAATTTTGAAAAAGCGTCTTTAGGAATATCATCGCTTCTGCTTTGGTGACCGATTAATTTTCCATTAACATCTTCTAAAATTATTTTGAAAAACATGTCGTCTGATTTTTTTAAGGTATCATTCAAAATACCGAAACGCAAATCATGCAGCTTAAGCGTTCCTGTACTGTCCTTCGATATATGGTAATAATTATTAGAAAACCATTTTAATATTTTGACATCTCTATCATTCTGATGACCATTTAATGCTTCATGATTTTTGGGTACGATATTAAAGAAAGTGATGGTATCGCTTTTGTCATTCAAAGAATAATTTGCAAAATAATATGCTGTATCACCTTCTGCAACACCATTCCAAAGTACATTATTAAAAATGGTTGGTGAGGTCATGTATCGTTTTGCGGTAATTCCTTTTACCTTCATTGAGTTTTCAAAAACTGTATTGACGATTGATTTATGCCATGTGCAAAAAAGTAAATATCCGCAACTCCAGATGATACCTGCCCAATTTATTATTTTTCGAGCAATGAACTGTCTATTTAAAATCGCAGCAATAATTAAGCAGCTTAAGAAAGGTAATGTATAAATTGGATCAACTACAGAAACAACATTGAATGCAACACGATAGTTGTTGAATGGTTGAAATAGCTGCGTTCCGTAGGAAGTGAAGCAATCCAAAATCGGGTGTGTGAAAATTGACCAAAAAAATAGTTTTACCCAATCAAGGTAAGTAGCTTCTACAGCCCGAAGTGGCTGTTTGACATAATTTTGATATAAAATAATTGTCGCAATAACAAATGCTACGATGCAAAATGATAAAAGTGGATTGTTAAAAAAACCATTCAAAATTTTTGGAATAAAAACAATGATTCCAAAAATGGCAGCGAGCAAAATTAATGCAAACGCAAAAACTAAATTTTTATAAATTGGTTTTTGGTAAAAGCCCGTAGTGTAAAGCTTATCCACTAACCAAGCGAGTAGCCAAGGCATGAGTAGGGCAAAAAGGATAGAGTGCATAAAATTCCGATGGAAAGCAAGTGCTGTCATTTCATCGGTAAAAAGGTTAGCGAAAACATCTAAATCAGGAATTGTGCCACCTATTGCTCCCCAGAGCATAGCGCGCCCTCCGATTTTTTTACCTAACACTACTTCGCCACAAGCTGCCCCTAAAATAACTTGTGTAACTGAATCCATTTCTTACAGTATATTTTTCCGCAAAGTTACCTGAATTATTTCAGATAATTTTCTGAAAAATAATTTCGGTACTCCTCTACGCTTTTGTCCTGCAAAAGTACGCGATAATTTTCTTGTGTTACTGTAAATATTTCGTAGGTATATCCCTGTAAAAATGCAGTTGGGTTTGATTTTACACCGTTGTAGTATTTCATGCCTTTTTCCTTATTGTCAAATTTTCGCAAGATAATAATTGGTTGTTTCACCTTTGCTTCAAAATTGAGATAGATGTTAGACATTTTTAACTGCTCAGACTCATAAAAGCGGCGGTTATAGTCTGCTATTGCTGATTTTACTTTGTCTATATTATCATCGTTTTGCATAACGATAATTATATAGTGTAGTTTATCATCTTCACGCTTGAATTTTGTAATTTCCGTAATATTGCCACTCTTCTCAGCGAGTGTATCAGGTTTATCGCCTTCGAGCAAACGCAGAATTTCTTTAGCACGGCGTTGTTCTTCTGTTTCAGGGTAACGTGTAATAACATCTTTCAAGCCTTTGATATATGCATCTTTGCCTTTGAGATTACCAATACACATTGCGTTTAAAAGTAAAAATTTTGGTTGTAAGGTATGTTGCGTTCCATAACGCTCATTTGCTGCAGCAATACGCTCAAATGCGTTTTGGTATTCTCCTTTATTAAAAATTTGATATGTTTCGTTGTAGTATTTGTTCAATTCTTGTTCTTTTGTGCGAGCTGCTGCCAAAAAGTTCGGGTCCAATAATATTTTAGCATACGTTGTGGATGGATATCTCAAAATAATTTGGTTTTTGTAATACTCCGCTCGAACTGCATTAGGCAATTCGGTGTTTGCTAAATACAGGTAGTAAAAGGCATCTAATTCATTCGTTGTACCTGGATATCGCTCAATAAGTTTTTCAAGAATATCAATTGACTTTTTATTACTTTGCAATTTGTCTCTATACAATTTGCCTAAGTTGAACATCGCTGTCATAATGTTATCATTTGCAGTCTTAATTTCAGCATCCGTATTAGGCACATCTTTTAATATTAAATCAACCTCCTCTTTTGTAAGACTGCTTTTCGTTTCTTGTTCTTCTACATTATTAGCTATGGCAATTTCCTGACCACCTCGTTTGTTACTTCTACGCCAGTTATCTTCAAGTGTTCTGCTTCCCCAAATTGAGGTAAATTCTGTTCGTCCTTTTCGTAATGCTTTGTCGCTATAAGCAAAGAACTGACTTGGTTTTATATTAGCCGAAATTGGGTCGTTCGGTTGAAAGGAAGAAACGTCTGCTGGTTTGCTTGTTGCAGCTTCTGCTTTTTGTTGTTCATCCTTCATTTTTTGTGCTAATGCAAACTTTTCTTTATCAGACAATTTATTGATAGCAAGTAAGCTGTCTTGTAATTTTATTTCAGATAAATTCTCTGCTATTTCTTTCAAATTCAAAGCGTTGCGTCCTGCTTCGGCATATCGTTCATCAGCAGGTGATAGTATCAGTAAGGTGCTATCAAAATAATTTTTTGCGTTAATGTAATCCTCTTGTTCGTAATATAGGTTTGCCAATTTTAAATATGATTCGCCTTTCTGCGATTTGTTGGCAGTGTTATATAGCAATGAATTCTTCAGATTTTCAATAGCTAGTGTATTGTTGTTTTCCTTGAGCGCGATGTTTGCTAATGCAAAATAAATCTGGTCCTTATTTTCTTTATTTTTACTATCCTTAGTCATTTTGGTGAGCGTGCTGATAGCATCATCGGAGCTTTGCTTTCCGGCATGATAAGCACTCAATACTTTATTCAATTTTGCACTGAAGCCCATTTCATAATTATTTGTCATACGCTGCGCTTTGTCAAAACTTGCGTAAGCAGCTTCTTGTCTTCCCGCCAAACTGTGTAATTGTGCTAAGATGTAATGGTAGCGCGCTTTGTCCTTTTTGGAGCGAGCAGTTTTTATGGCAGACTCAAGAGGCTTCACAGCATCTTCGTAACGCTTTTGCTTCAAATAATAGTAGGCCTGCACTGTAGGTATTTGTCTTCTAACCGACTTACGTGTTTTTCTATCTTCTGAAAGTGTATTTAAAGTAATTTGTGCTTCTTCAAATTTTTGTCTTTCAATAAAAGTTCGCGCCAACCATAACATTCCTTCGTAGTATGCTGGAGGACGTTTGAGGAAATATCTATCTGGTTTATTCTTCTTTTTAAGATTGACATTAGTGGAATCTGAGTCATTTAAAGTTGCTATATTTTCATCGTCATCAACCGCAACATCATCATCTTCCACTTCCTCCACTTTTTGTGTAATTACCGTAGTGGGTTTTATTGTTGGAGGCTTTGTTGTTGGGGCTGTTTCATTTTCAATTTCTGGTGCTGGCGGTTGGGTAGGTTCAGGTG
>JAGOHC010000061.1 GCA_017996375.1 Saprospiraceae bacterium
ATAATGGCAGTGCGCTGTAACCACATATCGGGGTCTTTGGCTGTTTTGCCTGTGTACTTAATCCATTGGTATGGTTTTGTTTTCAACAATTCAGGAAATTTATTTAAGTGTACACTGACTAATTTTACTGCAATCCAATCTACCGAATCCCACCACGATTTTTGTAAAATCATACTTACTAAAGTTTCGATAAAATTGGCATCTAACTTTTTTTTATTTTTTTGTACCATTTCTATGGCTGCGTATTGCATTTCACGTTGCGGTTCGTCGTAGCAGAGTTGCACAAATTCTGCAAGCTCTTCTCCCCTATCATATACGCCATTTTTTTTAAAAACTTCTTTTAGTAATGCCACCCAGACTGGTGCTTTCAAGCCGAAATAATCGAATTGAAATTTCATATATTTCATTTGCCCTTGTGCCACATCGGGGTTGCTATGTTGGCGATACAAGATTTTAATTAGTTGCACATATTCAGAAGGAGATATCATACTAAGCTACATTTAATTGTAAAATTATACTCGTTGCTTTTGCTAAAGCTTTGTCAATTCCACTTACATCCGTACCGCCTGCGGTAGCAAAAAATGGCTGTCCGCCACCACCGCCGTTAATTGCTACAGCAATTTCTTTGATGATGATTCCAGCGTGTAGATTAGTTGATTTTGTTAATTTTTCATCAATTACTACTAAAAGTTGTGGTTTTTCATCAATTATCGTTGCTAATACAATTACAGAACGCGCAATTTCTTTTTGCAAATTATAGGCTAAAGATTTCAAAATTTTCATATCAGGAATATCCACTTTTGCTGCTAAGAAAGATATTCCATTGATAATTTCTACATTGAGTAATAGTCTTTCTTGGAGCATATTTGCTTGTTCTAAATGCAATTTTTCAATCTCTTTTTTCAAAGATTTATTTTCTTCGACTATGTTATTGACCTGTAAAACTGTATTTTTTGGGTTTTTAAAATACTCCTTTATAGCGTTGTATTCTTTAAACATTTGATTAATGTAATCTTCGGCAGCAATGGCAGTTATCGCCTCTACCCTACGCACTCCGGCGGCTATTGCACTTTCTCCAATAATTTTAAAATAACCGATTTTTCCTGTTGAAGAAACATGGCAACCTCCGCATAACTCACGCGAGTATGTTTTATCAAAAGTAACCATTCGAACTCTTTCTCCATATTTTTCGCCAAACAGCATCATTGCTCCGTCTTGCTTGGCATCTTCAATGCTAACAACAGCAACTTCACGACTAATATCTTCACGGATTTTTTGATTGACTAATTTTTCAATTTGCGTTAACTCTTTATCAGTAACTTTTTGAAAATGAGAGAAGTCAAACCTTAAATATTCTTGATTCACCAATGAGCCTTTTTGTTGTACGTGCGTGCCTAACACTTTTCGTAATGCAGCATGCAAAAGATGTGTTGCAGTATGGTTATTTTCAGTCAAGTGTCGTTTAGTTTCATCTACATAAGCGATAACTGTTGCATCAATTTTTTCTGGAATTTTGTCTGTATAGTGAATTATTAAATCATTCTCTTTTTTGGTATCTAATACACGAACAAATTCTCCATCAAAATTAAGCAAACCTGTATCCCCGATTTGTCCACCTCCTTCAGCATAAAAAGGTGTTTTGGATAATACGACATGATATTCTTCTTGCCCTTTTTGTGAAACTATCCTATATTTTAACACTAATGAATTATCGGTAGTTAATTCGTTATAACCTACAAAATTGACTTCGTTACTGTTGTTCACAATAACCCAGTCGCCTACTGCTTTTTGTGCAATACTTCTGGAGCGATTTTTTTGTGTTTGTAAAGCTGTTTCAAAACCTTGCTCGTCAATTGTCCAACTTTTTTCTTGTGCAATTAGGCGTGTTAAGTCTATCGGGAAACCGAATGTATCGAATAGTTCAAACGCTGTTTGCCCATCTAAGTGATTATCCTGTAATACTAGCGAATCTATTCGGCGCAAGCCACCTTCTAATGTTCTTAAAAATGATTTTTCCTCTTCCAAAACAACCTTTGTTACAAACTCTTTTTGTGCATATAATTCCGGAAAAATATTTTTAAATTCACTAGCCAACAAATCAATTAATTTATACAAAAACGGATGCTTAATATCTAAAAATGAATAGTAATATCTGACTGCTCTGCGAAGTATTCTACGAATAACATACCCTGCACCTGTATTACTTGGTAATTCGCCATCTGCAATGGTAAATGCTACCGCTCGAATATGATCTGCGATTACGCGCATTGCAATATCAGTTTTGGCAGTTAGCTCATAACTACCAGTATATTTTTTACCGGATTCAGATTCTATAAACCTAATGAAAGGAGCAAATATATCGGTATCATACGTGTAATATTTTCCCTGTAATGTCATACAAAGTCGCTCAAATCCCATACCCGTATCAACATGCTTTGCGGGCAATTCTTCTAAAGTTCCATCAGCTTTACGATTAAACTGCATGAATACATTATTCCAAATTTCTATCACTCTCGGATGGTCCTTATTGACTAATTCTCTGCCGGGTAAGTCAGCAATTTCATCTTCACTTCGCATGTCAATATGAATTTCACTACACGGGCCACAGGGACCCATTTCGCCCATTTCCCAAAAGTTATCTTTCTTCGAACCATACAAAATATGATCTTCCGGAAGATATTTCAACCAAATTTGCAGGGCTTCATTATCGGGTGCTAAATTTTCTTTTTCATCGCCGCCAAATACGGTGGCATATAGGCGGTCTTTTGGCAATTTATAAACTTCTGTTAATAATTCCCACGACCATTTTATTGCGTCTTCTTTGAAGTAATCACCAAATGACCAGTTGCCCAACATTTCAAACATTGTGTGGTGCGTTCCGTCCAAGCCAACATCTTCTAAGTCATTGTGTTTACCACTAACCCGTAGACATTTTTGAGTATCTGCTACTCTTTTCGCATCAGGCGTTTTATTTCCTAAAAAATAATCTTTGAATTGCACCATCCCCGAATTAGTAAATAAAAGCGTCGGGTCATTTTTATTGACAAGTGGAGACGAAGACACAATTTTATGCCCCTTTGATGCAAAAAAGTCCAAAAATGCTTTTCTAATTTCGTGAGAAGTCATATTAAAATAATCTATAATTTAAGAAATAAAACAAAAAAAGTCGTAAGAAATATGCTTACGACTTATACTACGATACAAAAATAAGTATTTTTTTTAGTTTGGTTTGCTGAATTTCGGGTTATTAATAAAAGTTCTATCTGTAAATGTTTTCAAAAATGCTAAGAGGTCTGCTTTGTTTTGTTCGGTCATATGTAATTGCATGATGGATAATGGTGCAACATTTGGCGCATAATGTCCCCCGTTATTGTAGTGTTCTATAACTTGTTCCAGGGTTTGAAAACGCCCATCGTGCATATAGGGTGCTGATAATTCAATATTTCGCAAAGATGGTGTGCGGAAACGACCATTATCTTGTGTGATATTTGTCACTGCTCCTCTTCCTTTATCTGGGAAATTCATTAAATCATTTGATAAATCTAAACCGTTATTATCAAAATTATTGTGGGTTAATAATTCGCGATTACCATGGCAGTGCGAGCAATGAATATCAGGAAGTCCTAGTGTTTGACCGGCATCAAAAAACATATAAAATCCATTCAATTCTTCTTCAGTAGGGAATACTCCGGGTAGCTGTAATCTAAAAATTGTATCATAACGCGAGTTAGCACTTACCATTGTACGTTCAAATTGAGCGATAGCTTTTACTGCTAAATCTTTCGTGATTTCATTTTTATTTTTTATGCCAAATGCTTTTCTGAATAATTCAGGATAAGTGGGATGTGTTCTAAACTTTGTTTCGATTGTTCCCCAATCATTATGTAATTCAACAGGGTCAGTAACAGGCAGAACAGCTTGCTGCTCTAATGTTTGAACACGACCATCCCAAAAAAGCCCGTGCGTAAAAAATCCAACGTTTGCCAATGTCATAGAACTTCGTCTTCCGGCGATGTTGTCAATTCCAGTACTAACAGGTTTACCATCACCAAAATTAAGGTGTTGAAAATGACAACTTGAGCAGGATTGAGTGCTATCGGCAGATAAAATTGGGTCGTAAAACAGCTTCCGACCTAAGGCAATTCCTTGCTCTGTCAGCGGGTTATCCGTCGGAATTTCCATTTGAGGAAATCCTTGCGGATGCGGCACTTCTGACAGTATTGGGTTATAGACGATGTATGACAAATCATTTGGATCAGTTACATTCGGGTCATCGGGCTTGCAACCTGTTACTAATAGCAAGTATAAGCAGAAAATACTAACGAGCGCCTTGTACATTCTACAATAGTTTTAATGCTTTTGAAAATTGTGTGATGATATAATCTGCAAAATGCACTTCGTTTGGGTTATGCGAGCTCGGATGTACTGCTACATTAACGGGCTCTCCAATTTCATTAAATAATATTTCTTTAATGTCTATGGTGAAACGATTAGGTAAATTCTGACTTTCGGCAGATGTTCTGCCTACTTTGAATTGGCGCGAATAACTTATTGGTTTATACAACTCGGTTAAGCCAGTATGGTATGCAAAACTTGATTCAAAAGTTCCATCATTGTTGTAATCTACTCTACCCTCTAATTTTGAGAAAATATAGCTGTTCCACGCGTCCCAATAATTGAAAGACTGGCTCAAAGGATTAGTAGATGGATAATCTGATGGATGTTTAGAGTTTAAAATTGAATCTAATCCAATTCCACATTTCAGACCTATGTATTGACCCGAAGGCACATCAGATAATGTAAATGTTGCTCCGGCTTCGGCACCTGCCAAACTGTTATTCAAATCAGAAAAATCTACATATATAACATCTTTGATAGGCACATCTGTTCCGTCAGCTTTTGTTAACGAAATATTTGTTAGATAAAAATTAACCTTGCTGAATTTAATTTTAGCTGCACCATAAGCGTATTCGTCTAAGTAAACCAAAGGTTGTCCATCATAGGCTAATTTGAAGTTTACATCCATCGTAGTATTTACACTTGCTGGCTCTTCAATGTAGGTTTTGTCGGTGCAAGCTGTAAATCCAAGAATGAGGCTAAATGTGATTAGAGATAGTATTACTTTCATGTTTATTACATTAATTATGTGTTTGTGAATAAAATTTATTATATAAACGAAAAAAACGATAGAAGTGTTGTTATTTGACGCACTTCAAAGTTACGAAATTTATGTTTATCTTTTCGTTAAAAAGCTAAAACAATAAAAAAATACTGAATTAACTTATATTTGCAACTTTTATTTTTAGTTAGTAAATTAAGGAAATTAAATGCTTTCAGTAACGAACATTTTTGTAAAGTATGGCGATAGAGTTTTATTAGATAACATAAGTTTTGTTATCGGAAATCGCGATCGAGTCGGATTAGTTGGGCGAAATGGTGCCGGCAAATCTACTACGTTGAAAATTTTAGCTGGCGAAGTGCGTCCGCATGATGGCAACATCACCAAACCATCAAACGCAACTATAGGTTTTTTGCATCAAGAAATGCACATCCCAAAAGGGAAAAGTGTAAAAGAAGAAACTATGTCTGTTTTTGGAGATATTCAAAAAATTGAAGATGAGTTAAAAGAGTTGAATGATAGTTTGGCACATCGCACCGATTATGAATCAGATGCTTATGCTGATTTGTTAGACCACATGGATAACCTCAACCAAAAATTGGAGATATTTAATCCTATCAATGCTGAAGCACAATGCGAACGAATTTTGAAAGGTTTGGGCTTCAAACAATCGGATATGAACAGACAAATTGAGGAGTTCAGTGGCGGTTGGCAAATGCGAGTAGAGTTAGCAAAAATGTTATTACAGCAACCTGATTATTTGTTATTGGATGAGCCAACAAATCATTTAGATATTGAGTCAATTATTTGGTTAGAAGGTTTCTTGCAATCATATTCTGGTGCTATTATCGTAATATCGCATGATAAACAATTTTTGGACAACATAACAAAACGCACCATTGAAATTGAACTTGGAAGAGTGTATGATTATAAAGCAAATTATAGCAGATATGTGGAGATGCGTTCCGAGTTTAAGGAGCAACAAACAAATGCGTTTAAAAATCAACAAAAAATAATTGCACAAAAAGAAAGAACCATCAGTCGTTTCATGGCGAAAGCAACAAAGACTTCTTTGGCGCAATCCATGCAAAAACAGTTAAACAAAATGGAGCGTATAGAAATTGCTGATGAAGATTTAGAAGTAATGAATTTACGATTTCCACCTGCACCGCGCAGTGGGCAAATCGTCGCAGAAGTCAAAGACCTGTCTAAAAACTTTGGACAGCTAAGTGTATTACAAAATCTTGATTTCCAGTTAGAACGCGGCGAAAAAGTCGCCTTTGTTGGGCAGAATGGTCAAGGAAAAACAACATTAGCCAAAATGATAGTTGGGGAGGAAATTCCTTCTGGTGGCATCATACAACTCGGACATAATACTCAAGTTGGCTACTATGCTCAAAACCAATCTGATGCCTTGCGGCAACACGAAACTCTTTTGGAAACGATGGAGTATCATTCTCCACCAGAACGCAGGACGCAACTTCGCAATATTTTAGGTGCATTTTTATTTAGTGGAGATGATGCCGATAAAAAGGTTTCGGTTCTTTCAGGTGGTGAACGCGCGCGTTTGGCGTTAGCTTGTTTATTGTTGAAACCAATTAATTTATTAGTATTGGATGAACCTACAAACCACTTAGATATGTTGTCAAAAGAAGCCTTGAAGCGAGCAATTAAAGCGTATGATGGCGCATTGATTGTCGTATCGCATGATAGAGATTTTCTTACCAACCTTACAGAAAAAACTTACGAATTTAAAGATAAAAAAATTAAAGAATACTTAGGCGATATCAATTTCTTCTTAGAAAAACGTGAATTAGATTCGATGCGTGATGTAGAATTATCGTACAAATCAAACAATCAAAATTCTTCAGCAAATTCTGAGAAAATTGTTGATGAAAAAGAGAAAAAAAAGTGGCAACGCGAAGTGCAACAAGCCGAAAAAAACGTTTCAACTATCGAAATAAAAATGAAAGAAATTGAAGTAAAAATGGCTGCTCCCGATTTTTACAATATGCCTGATTCTGAAACAACATTATCAAAATACAAAGACTTAAAACAACAATTAGACGCGGCTATGAGTACATGGGAAAACGCCCAACTCCAATTTGAATCATTATAGTCCAATGGATTTTTATTCAACAAAAATAGGAATATTAGGTGCCGGCCAACTCGGAAAAATGCTATGCTTAGCTGCCGCAAAATGGCAGTTACCCGTAGCAGTTTTAGATGCAGATGAAACTTTTCCTGCTGTTCCTTATGCTATACAATTTTTCAAAGGCGACTTCAATAATTATGATGATGTTGTTGCCTTTGGCAAGCAAGTAGATATAATTACCATTGAAATTGAACACGTCAATTTAGCAGCTTTACAAGATTTAGAATCAATTGGAAAAATCGTACACCCCTCCCCTGCTGCGTTAGCAGTTATCAAAGATAAAGGTTTGCAAAAACAATTTTATCAGCAGCATAATTTGCCTTCCGGCGAATTTATTTTATTAGAAAATAAACAATCAATTTTAGATGCCTTTCAACAAAAAAAAATTAAATTGCCTTTCGTTCAGAAATTAAGAACAGGCGGTTACGATGGTAAAGGCGTGCAAATAATTTACACTGAAAATGAGCTTAGCAACCTATTTGATGCACCTTGTGTTATAGAAAAATTAGTGCAGATTAAAAAAGAAATCGCAGTCATTGCCGCACGAAATGAAAGTGGTGAAGTTGCTACTTATCCTCCTGTAGAAATGGTTTTTGATCCTGTAGCCAATTTAGTAGATACACTTTTAATGCCTGCACAAATCAACAAAATTATTCAAAATGAAGCAATAATAATTGCAGAGGAAACCATAAAAAAATTAAATATAGTTGGACTTTTGGCAGTGGAATTATTCTTGGACGAACACGATAATTTGTTAATCAACGAAGTAGCACCACGCCCGCATAACAGTGGTCATCAAACAATAGAAGCCTGTATTACTTCTCAATTCGAGCAACATATACGCGCCATATTAAACTTACCTTTAGGTAGCACATCACAACATAAAATTGCTTGTATGATAAATATTTTAGGTGAAGAAAATTATACAGGTAATGTAAAATATATCGGTTTAGAAAAGTGCTTGGCATCGTCAGGAATTCATGTTCATCTATACGGGAAAAAGAAAACAAAACCTAAACGCAAAATGGGACACATCACAATATTAGGAGAAAACATAGAAGAAATTTATCAAAAAATATCTATCGTGAAGAATAATGTCAAAGCAATCTCAATATGAAAAAAATTCTGCTAATTATTTTATTTATAAACTTAATACAACCTATATTTTCACAAGAAGAAAACTACTTGGATTCCGTATCACTGCCAATGGTAACGATAGCTGTGAAAAAGTTTGAAAACTTAAAAAATACAGTTCCCAATCAGATTGAGATTTTAAACAAAGAAAATATACAATTCCTAAACACACCTACCACTGCAGAATTGCTTACCAACATAAATGGTGTGACTGTACAGAAGAGCCAGCAAGGTGGCGGCTCGCCAATTTTGAGAGGTTTTGAAGCTAATAAAATTTTATTAGTGCTGGACGATGTCCGAATGAACAATGCCATTTACAGGGGAGGACATTTGCAAAATGCTTTGCGCGTAGATAACAGTATGTTGGAGCGTGCAGAAGTTGTTTTTGGTCCCGGTTCAGTAATCTACGGTAGTGATGCCTTAGGCGGAGTGGTACATTTTCGTACAATTTCCCCAAAATTAATCGCCTCCGAAAAATCCAAATTTTCGTGTGAGGCTTTTATGAGATATGCGACTGCAAATAATGAAAAAACGATTGGGGCTAACTTAAATATTGCAAACAGCCGTTGGGCGAGTTTAACAGCATTTTCGTTTTCTGATTATGATGATTTACGACAAGGCAAAAGTAAAAATCCTTTCAATAAAAATTACAGCAACTTGTTTTTTAGAAATGATTATATAGAAGTTGTTGATAAACAAGATTTTATACGAATTAATTCAGATAATGCTGTGCAAAAATATTCGGGCTACTTCCAATATAGTATTATGGAAAAAGTTAAATTTCAGCAGAATAATAACGTATCGCATCAACTGAATCTTTATTATACAAATACAAGTGATATACCTCGTTATGATCGTTTGACCGACCGCCGCAATGGTGAATTACGCTCGGCAGAATGGTTATACGGACCCGAAAATTGGTTGATGGGAAGCTATCAATTAAAAGTGTCCGGACTCTCTTTCGTTGACAATTTTTTGGTGACAATCAACGGGCAAAATGCAAAAGAATCTCGCATCACACGTGCATATCAAAGTGTGAATCGCAAGCAGCAACATGAAAAAGTTAGTATCTTTGGTTTGAATATTGATGCTTTAAAAAGATTTAATCACCATGAGTTGCAATATGGTATCGAAACGGCGTATAACAATGTAACATCAACTGCGAGCCTTACTGATATATTAACAAACTTGAGCACAAATGCTGATACGCGCTATCCAGACGGAGGTGCAAATACTTCAAACTATTCTGCTTATATTACCGATACGTATAATGGTTGGAAAAAACTAAACTTACAAGGAGGTTTGCGCTACCAATATTACAATTTAAAGGCAACATTTGTTGACAAAACTTTTTTTCCACTTCCCTACAATTCCATTCAACAAAATAGTAGTGCTGTTGTTGGAAATTTCGGAATGGTATATCAACCAAATTTAACTTGGAAAATTGGCGTATTGGGGTCTTCAGGCTTTCGCGCCCCAAACGTGGATGATGCAGCAAAAGTGTTCGAATCAGTAGCAGGAACTTTAATTATCCCAAACACAAACTTGAAACCTGAATACAGCTATAATACAGAAATAAATATCGAAAAAATTTACAAAAATGTACTTCGCATAGAACTGAATGGTTATTATACTATTCTTACAAATTTACTCACACTTGATCACACAACATTAAACGGAGAAGACAGTATTACTTACGATAACTCAACAAGTGCAATTTACACAACTGTCAATAAAGATAAAGGGTATATTACAGGCGCATTTATAAATTTAGAATCAACTTTTTCAAAAAATATTACTATAAAAGCTAATATAAATTACACTTATGGACGTATCATACAAAATGAGAAAACATCTCCACTTGATCACATTCAACCAATCAATGGAAAAGTGAATATTACCTACTCAAAAAATAAATTTCAAGGTAGTTTCTATGTGCCGTTCAATGGTTGGAAACGCATCAAGGACTACCGCTTAAATGCCGAAGATAACGAACGTTACGCTACGCCCGAAGGGATGCCAGCATGGTTTACGTTAAACCTAAAATTATCGTATCAACTTTTTAAGAAATTTCAAGTACAAGCCGGTGTTGAAAATATTTTAGATTCCAACTACCGTACATTTGCATCAGGCATTAGCGCACCGGGTAGAAATTATATAATTGCAGCAAGAGTTAATTGGTAAAATGGAAAAATCACCATCGGGTTTCAAACAATCACTTGGATTAATCGACGCTACCATGCTCGTTGCCGGATCTATGATCGGCTCAGGCATTTTTATCGTTAGTGCCGATATGAGTCGTGTTTTAGGTAGCGGGCAATATTTATTGCTTGCTTGGGTGCTTTCGAGCATCTTTACAACGATAGCAGCATTGAGTTATGGTGAGTTAGCTGGTATGTTGCCCAAAGCCGGCGGACAATATGTTTACCTTCGGGAAGCCTACGGTAATTTGATTGCATTTTTATATGGTTGGACAGTTTTTACCGTCGCACAAACAGGGTTAATTGCTGCTGTTGCAGTCGGCTTTGCAAAGTTTGTCGGCGTATTCTTTCCAATACTAAGTCCAGATAATATTATTTTCAATTTTGGTTTTGCAAAAATATCTGCTGCAAGTTTAGTTGCCATAATTAGTTTAATAGTGCTAACATTAATAAATAATGGTGGTGTGAAAAACGGAAAATGGGTGCAAACAATTTTTACATTCACGAAAATCGCTGCTGTTATTTGCACCGTCCTAATAGTGTTTTTCTTTGGATTTAATAAGGAAATTTTATTACAAAATTTGTCATTGGAAGGAGTTGTAAAAGATAATTCAGGTAACTTTTTCAAACTAACTGGCTGGGCATTAGTGGTAGCATTTGCAACAGCATCGGTCGGTTCGCTTTTTTCGAGCGATGCTTGGAATAATGTCACTTTCATAGCTGGCGAAATAAAAAATCCAAAAAGAAATATTCCCTTAAGCTTATTTTTAGGAACAACCTTAGTTGGTGTTTTATATTTTTTAACTAACCTTGCCTATTTGAGTGTCCTTCCATTGCAAGGAAATGAATTAGGATCAGATGTAATTAGTAGAGGAATTCAATACGCTACAAATGATAGGGTTGGCACAGCAGTTGCTTCAGTGGTGATAGGTGATATAGCTGTTTATGTTATGGCAGGATTAATTGTTATTTCAACTTTTGGATGTAATAATGGTTTAATTTTAGCTGGCGCTCGCGTGAGTTATACGATGGCAAGAGACGGATTGTTTTTCAAAAAAGCGGGTGAGTTAAATAGCAATGCAGTGCCCGGATTTGCCCTGTGGGCACAATTTGTTTGGGCAAGTGTGTTGTGTCTTTCTGGCACATACGGCGCATTATTAGATTACACAATATTTGCAGCTTTGTTGTTTTATGTTTTAACAATCTTAGGTGTGTTTATTCTTCGAAAAAAAATGCCTGATGCAGAGCGACCTTATAGAGCTTGGGGGTACCCAGTTTTACCATTTTTATATATCATTTTTGCATCGTTTATCGCTGTAATTTTGTTGTTTTATAAATCAGAAAATACAATTCCCGGACTGATAATTGTGCTGCTTGGCGTTCCTATTTATTATTGGCAAAAAAGCAAAATGCAACATGAAAAAAACTAACATTTTTATAATAATTTGCCTACTTGTAGTTCAATTTTTACAAGCTCAATTAACCATTCGCGTTTCTTCAATTCCTAACAATACTCCGCCGAACAGCAATATTTTTATAGCAGGAAATTTCAATAACTGGAATCCACAATCTGTTAATTATCAATTGGTTGAAACCCAAGCAGGACAATATCAGATTAACTTAAATATTGCACCACAAACCATACAATTTAAGTTTACTCGCGGAAGTTGGGAAACCGTTGAAGGTGACGAAAATGGATCCTTTATTAATAACCACTCTTACATTTATTCGGGTGGTTTAGATACACTTTATTTGCCAATTTTAGGCTGGGAAGAAGTTGGTGGAACACAACATACGGCAACAGAAAACACAAAAATATTGACGGATAGCTTCTTCATGCCACAACTAAATCGCTATCGCAGAATTTGGATTTATTTGCCGCCAAATTATTCTACTTCCACACAATATTATAGGGTGATGTATATGCACGATGGTCAAAATTTATTTGATGCTGCAACGAGTTTTTCAGGCGAATGGCAGGTGGATGAAACCCTCAATCAATTATTTGATTCCGGTGATGAAGGATGTATAGTTGTTGGTATTGATAACGGTGGCGCAAACCGCATCAATGAGTATACGCCTTGGGCAAATCCTAATTATGGTGGTGGTCAAGGTAGTGAGTATATGAGCTTTATAGTTGCTACCTTGAAACCATATATTGATACACACTATCGCACAAAAAGTGAACGAGAACATACAGCAATAATGGGAAGTTCTTTGGGTGGATTGATAAGTATGTATGGGTCGCTTACTTTCCAGAATACATTCTCAAAAGCTGGAATTTTTTCACCCTCTTTCTGGTTTAGTCCAAATTGTTATACACAGGTTGCGAATACTGGCAATCAGGAAGAGATGCGTTATTATATGATTGCAGGAGGAAACGAAGAACCTGACGACCAAGTTGTTACAGATATGTTTAGGATGAAAGATACATTAACTTACTATAATTTTGATGCTGAAAATATTAGAGCAATAACGCACTCAGATGGAACACATTCAGAAAGTTATTGGCGTAGAGAATTTGGCGCAGCCTACCAATGGTTATTTCAGACTACCACTAAAATCGACAATTTGAACCTTACCCCACTTAAAATTTATCCAAACCCTGTAAAAGATACACTTACAATAGAATGTGAAAACAATCAAGTAGGTTTATTTGTCATTATTAGCAACGAAGCTGGTCAGATCGTTTCTCAATTTCAGTTGCAACGCACTACAATTAATGTTTCGCATTATAAATCCGGCTTATATTTTATGACAATCAGTGATGAAGGAAAAATGATACAAAAAAATAAATTTATAAAACAGTAATGTTAGATATCATCCATATTTCAATTCCCTTTTTTATCATCCTGCTTTTGGCAGAAGTGGCATTAGCGTATTATGAAAAAAAAGATTGGTACGAAACAACAGACACATTTAGTAGTTTAGCCATGGGTGTAGGCAATGTGATAATCGGGTTATTCACTAAATCGTTGATTTTTTTGGCATTTTCTTTTATGTACCAATTTCGCATTTTTGAAATGGGCAACTCATGGTGGTCGTGGATTTTACTTTTTATTGCTGATGATTTCAGTTATTACTGGTTTCATCGAACAGCGCACAACAGTCGATATTTTTGGGCAAGCCATGTGGTGCATCATTCTTCTCAAAAATACAATTTAGGAACAGCCTTGCGGCAAACATGGACAGGTAACTTATCAGGCAGCTTTGTTTTTTGGATGTGGATGCCAATTGTTGGCTTTACGCCCGAACAGATTTTGACGATGCAAGCAATTAGTTTGCTTTACCAGTTTTGGATTCATACTGAAGCAATCTACAAATTTCCTCGCCCAATAGAATTTATATTTAATACGCCTTCTCATCATCGTGTTCATCACGGCTCAGATTTGGAATATTTAGACATGAATCACGGCGGAATATTAATTATTTGGGACAGACTTTTCGGAACGTTTATAGAGGAAAATAAACACCCCGTTTATGGTTTGACAAAAAATATTGAAACTAGAAACCCTTTCAAGATTGCATTCCACGAATGGGTAGAATTGATTACTGATGTTGCAAAATCGAAAAAGATATATCATAGTTTTATGTATATTTTTGGTCCTCCGGGTTGGAGCCCTGATGGTTCATCGCAAACTACTAAACAGTTGCGTCAAAGTGCCATTAATAAATAATTTTTGTAAAAAATCATTTAACACCTCATTAACAAATTTTCAAGTAATATTAACATGACATAAAATCCAATTCAAGTAACTTTGCACAATCACTTAATAATTAATAAATAAAGAAAAATATCAATGAAAAAGTTTGTATCTAGTTTTGCAGCCGCTACGTTTGCTATCTTAGCTCTAACGTTTGTCGCTTGCAAAAATAACTCAGAAACTGCTGCTACAGCGTCAGAGACAACAGCAACAACTGCACCTTTAGCTGAAACTACTACCACTACAACAACAACAGAAACAGCAAATGCTACAGTAAGTAATTCTGGTAATGCGACTACAACACCAATAACACAAGCGGCTACAGCTCCAACTGGACCTACCACTTCAATCGAATTCAAAGAAGTTGAATATGATTATGGTACAATTAAAGCTGGCGAAAAAGCAGTACACATTTATAAATTCAAAAACACAGGTAAAGAGCCTTTAATCATTAGCGATGCAAAAGGTAGTTATGGATGTACAGTGCCACAATGGCCTAAAGAACCTATCTCTCCGGGCAAAGAAGGTGAAAAGAAA
>JAGOHC010000207.1 GCA_017996375.1 Saprospiraceae bacterium
ATACAATGTTTTGCTCCAGTGTACTCAGCAATACGTTTTTCAAATTCAGACGTATGCTTAAATTCGGTTAACCAACCACCTTCATCCATGTAACGAGCCATTGCTTCTTTTTCTTCGTTACCAAACCAAGGTTCCATTTGCGGTATTATCTTATTTTCCATCTTTAAATTATAAATTTATATTGTTATATTCCCCATTTAATAATTGCTGCACCATAAGTCCATCCACTTCCTACAGCTGCAAAAAGAATTATATCTCCTTTTTTTAATTTGCCTGAACGATTTACCTCATCAAGAAGAATTGGAATCGTACCACCAGAAGTATTTGCATACCGTTCCATATTATGCATTACCTTTTCAAAAGGTAATCCAATCAATTCAGCCGTTTTTTGTAAAATACGAATACTCGGTTGGTGAGGAATCATTAAATCAATATCTTTAATAGTTAATCCAGTATCTTCTAAAACTTGGTTAATTGCAATAGGAAGTACTTTTGTAGCAGAAGAAAACACAGTTTTGCCGTCCATTTGAAAATATTGTTGGTCCAAATTTGTTCCTGTCAATGGAATTTCCGATCCTCCACCAGGTATTGTAAACCCTAACATTTCTTCCGTTGTATCCGTATAAAGGCGATATGCCAAAAAACCTTCCATTACATCAGTAAAAGTAACTACAGCAGCACCAGCTCCATCCCCAAAGAATACAGCATCACGACGAGACCAATCCGTAATTTTAGAAAAAGTATCAGCCCCTATAACTAAAACATTATTGTACACGCCAGATGCTATATATTGCGAAGCTACAGACATCCCAAATAAAAAACCGCTACATACCGCAGTAATATCAAATGCAGCGGCATTATTGGCCTGTAATTTATGCTGGACAAAAGTTGCTGTAGAAGGGGCTTTCCTATCTGGTGTAGATGTCGCAACAATAATTAAATCAATATCTTTAATGTCCAGCCCGGCATTTTCAATAGCACGTTTTCCAGCGATTGTAGCTAAATCACTTGTTGCTTGATTAGAAGATGCAATATGCCGTTCTTTGATTCCGACATTTTCATACACCCATTGTGCATTTGTTGGCAAAATGGTTTCTAGATATTCATTAGTAAAAATAGTTTCTGGAGCATAAGATCCAGTACCAATAATTTTAACATTTCTAACCAGTTGTTTCATATTAATTTATATTAGACCGCCATTTATATCAATGGAAGTACCATTAACATAATCAGCCTCAATTAAAAATTTTATTGCCAAATAAATATTTTGAGGATCTCCAAATGTATGACTAGGAATTTGTTTTTTGATTTTTTCCCTAACTATTTCAGGAACATCATTCTGTGTCATACCTATATTAAAATAACCTAAACAAAGGTTATTGATTGTGATACCCTGAGCAGCATTCTCGACTGCCAAACATTTTACTAAACCATTTAACGCCGACTTAGATGCCGCATATGCACTAGTGCCAGCTACACCTTTTTGAGCTAAAACAGATGAACAATTAATGATTCTACCAAAACCATTTTCGTGCATTAATGGCAAAAGTGCATTGATTAAAGCAAATGTACCTATTAAGTTCACATCAATTAATTGCTTCCATTTGTTTACATCAGCTTTTCTTGCAATTGCATTATAATTGATTCCTGCACAATTAATCAGTACAATTTTATCATCTTTACGAACACACGTTTCTATCCAATCTTTTATTTCTTGTTGTTCACTGATGTCAACCTTTGTAAATAAGAACATTTTGTCAGAAGTCGGTGGTGTTGAACAATAAGTGCCAAAAACTTGATAGCCATCATTATAAAAGGAATTTAGTAAAAAAGCACCAATACCACGAGATGCCCCAGTAATTAAAATTTTCATATTATTGTTCCTCTCTAAATTGTTTCTCAAATTTTAAAATATCTTCCTTATTTCTTTCCTTAATGGGCTTTGCTGGAACCCCTCCATAAATAGTATAAGATTGTAAATTATTTTTCGCCAATGATAATGCAGCTAAACAGGCACCTTCTTCAAATATAACATTTGGAAAAACAACACTAGAAGTTGCTACAACACAATGTTTATTTAACACAATCTTTCCAATCACTACATTTCCTCTATATTTTAATGGTATCATTGGAGAAGTTATACCACCAACAAAATCGTCGGAACCTGCGACTAATACAGAATTACAAGACAAACCTGAAAAATCACATAATTCAACAAAAGACTGTTTGCCTCCAATAATTTTTGACCCCGAAGCAATATGTACATGATTGTGAATTTTTAATTGAGTAGAAATATAGGTAAAATCGTCGATAATCACATTATCGCCAATTTCTACTAATTCTGGATAACGAATGCGCACCGTTTTACCTATGATGACATTCTTCCCACACGCTTTTAATTTGGTAATATCAAAGAAAATATTGTCGCTATTCATCAGAATTTTGTTTTATCGGTTTCCACATCCACAAAAGGGCCATTTTTGGCTTCGATGATTTTGGTGTTATCTTCTAATATTTCATATCCATGACCACCATAAGCAAATACCGCCAAATCGCCTTCATGCAATATAAAATCCTGAAGATAGGTGTGGCCTTCGTCATACAAAAGCACCCGCATCGACCCTTTTTTCACGTAAGTCATCTCTTGCGTGCGCATAGCCGACCGTTCAAAATCATTGTGCACATGCGACGCTAATACTTTCCCTTTTTGATACCACCAAGAACCTACTTGTACAAAGAGTTCGTTAGGTGTAATAAAATTCAGACCTTCTGTCCAGTCCTCATCACGATAGATGATGGCTAATATGGCATCACCATGTTTAATTGTTTCCATAGTAGTAATTTATTATTTATCTCTATCCGATAAGATAGGATGATTGGTTGGCCATTCTATGGCTATTTCAGGGTCGTTCCATTTTACAGAAAATTGATCGGCTGCATCAAAATAATCGCCTAAATACGCTAATTTATAATGATATACAGCCGCCTCGCTTCTCACATAAAATGCGTTGCCAATTCCAGGAGGCAATAACACCGACATAGGATTATCGGTATTAATCTCAAACTTTTCCCATTGGTTGTAAGTAGGCGAATCGGCACGTAGGTCTACTATTACTTGCATAATATCGCCATACACAGCTGTCACCAATTTCCACGACTTGGTATCGCCATGAATACCACGTAATAC
>JAGOHC010000062.1 GCA_017996375.1 Saprospiraceae bacterium
CCTTATAATAAGGCGGGTCAGGCGAAGATTTTTACGAAACAACTACGATGAAAATTATTTAACTAAACAAAAAAGTAATATATGTATATTTTAATCACTGTTATAACTTTTGTTTTTATGGAAGGATTAACTTGGGTTATTCACAAATATGTGATGCACGGGGTTTTGTGGATTTTGCACAAAGACCATCACGACCATAGTAATGAAGGTAGTTTTGAAAAAAACGATTATTTCTTCGTAATATTTGCCATTCCTACTATAGCCTTAATGTATTTAGGTTCAGCAAATGATTTTAACTATCTTTTCTATATCGGATTGGGAATTATGTTCTACGGCATTGCTTATTTTTTTGTGCATGATATTTTTATTCACCAACGAATAAAGGTATTTAAAACAACCCAGCATCCATACTTTTTGGCACTAAGGAGAGCGCACAAACAACATCATAAACACTTAGGAAAAGAGGAAGGCGAGTGTTTTGGGTTTCTATATGTTCCAATCAAGTATTTCAAAATGTATTTAAACACCAATGAAAAATGAAGTCATTCACCTACGTGCTGATATTGTTTTTTACGGTAGCCATTTGCTTTGTAGCTTCTTTTGACAAACGAATTTTGTTTAATCATCATTTTGTATCCTTCATAAAATCTGCTGTTCTGGTTGCTATTCCCTTTATTGCCTGGGATATATGGTTTACAGCAAATGGTGTTTGGTGGTTTGACACAGACTATACACTCGGTTTTGTGCTCGCCGGGGTACCAATTGAAGAGTGGTTGTTTTTTGTCTGTATTCCTTTTTCCTGTGTGTTTACTTATTTTTGTTTCGATAAATTCTTCAAATTAGATTGGCTTTCGGGGTTTAACAACATTATTGTTTTTATCAGTTTGGTTTCTTGCTCGCTTATTTCTTTTCTACACAATGACAAAATCTATACATTGGTAACGGCATCAACTTTAATAGCAGTTTTAATTTATCTACATTTTATTGACAAGGTAAACTGGATTGGTAAAGCATCTTTTGTGTTCACTGTACTTATGCTAGGTTTTTTTCCTGTAAATGGTGTGCTAACCGGCACCGGATTAGAATCACCCATTGTAAATTATAGCCCTAAAAATTTTTTAGGTATTAGGATATTGTCAATCCCAATTGAAGATGCCGTTTATGGATATACACAATTTCTTTTGGTATTATATTTTTTCGATAAATTTAAAAATAAGCAAAACAAATACGAAAATACCGGAATTATTAAAGGATAAAAATACTTGAAATTAAATTTATTTAGTACCATCTTACGAGAAAACGCTGCCTTTATTTCAACCCTAAGCGGTAGCAATTTAAAGTAAACTATACTTTTAAGTATTTTGCTTGTACTATCGCACCGCCCTCAGCCACTCATTATCTTCTCCACCCTACATAGCACAAAACTCGCAAAATAATTCGATATTTGCGGCGTATTTACAAAATATCAATAAAAAGAAAACTATCTACTATGTATAAAGGCAAAAAAGTAATTGTTGTGTTGCCTGCCTATAATGCTGCGCTTACTCTAGAAAAAACATACAACGAAATCCCTTTCGATTTGGTGGACGATGTCATCCTCTGCGATGACGCCAGCAAGGATAATACGGTTGAGTTGGCGAAAAAAATTGGTATCAGGCATATTATCGTTCACGAAAAAAACAAGGGCTACGGCGGCAACCAAAAATCGCTCTACAACAAAGCAGTAGATTTGGGTGCCGACATAGTTATTATGCTGCACCCCGACTACCAATATACCCCCAAGCTCATCCCCGCTATGGTAAACATTATCGGCGACGACCTCTATCCAGTAGTACTCGGCTCGCGCATATTGGGCAAAGGAGCATTGCGTGGTGGAATGCCTACCTACAAATATATCTTCAATCGCTTCCTGACGCTCTCGCAAAATCTACTCATCAATTACAAGCTATCAGAGTACCACACCGGTTATCGGGCGTTTAGCCGCGAAGTGTTGCAGGCTATAAATTACAATGCTAACAACGATGATTTCGTGTTCGACAACGAGATGCTTTCGCAAATTGTTTATGCTGGTTTTAACATTGCCGAGGTAACTTGCCCCACCAAATATTTTGAGGAAGCCTCGTCCATCAATTTTAGCAGAAGCGTAAAATATGGGTTGGGCGTGTTGCGTGTATCCACGAATCACATGTTACAAAAAATGGGCATCCTAAATTTAGAAATGTATCAACAAAAACAACCGTGAGCTTCCGCCAACAAACCGTATGGATAACCGGAGCCACATCCGGCATCGGGGAGCATTTGGCATACACTTTCGCCAGAGAAGGTGCAAACTTGGTGTTGCTTGGGCGAAATATGGCTGCGCTGGAGCGCGTACAGCAAATGTGTTTGACACATACCAATAACGTCATGATACAAGTATTAGACATCAGCGATTACGAAAAGGTGGCAGCTGTTTTACAAACAATATTGACCCAAACGGATAATGCCGTTGATATACTCATCAATAATGCGGGCATATCACAACGTGCCTTAGCCGCTCAAACACAACTAAGCGTAGACAAACAACTAATGGACACCAACTACTTGGGTACAATAGCCGTCACGAAAGCCGTACTGCCAGTTTTTTTACAAAAACGAAAAGGGCATATAGTTACTATCACCAGCGTAGTTGGCAAAATAGGAACGCCCATGCGCTCCTCGTATGCAGCCTCTAAACACGCTTTGCATGGCTTCTTCGATTCCCTGCGTGCCGAACTGCCCGAAACCATAGCGGTCACGCTTATCTGCCCGGGCTTTGTGCAAACTAACGTTTCGATAAATGCCCTTACGGGCGACGGTACACCACAACAGATAATGGATAATGCTACTGCAAACGGGCTTACGCCAGATAAATTTTGTCAGAGTGCCCTACGCGCCATTGCTGCTCGCAAACCAGAAGTGGCGATTGCTGGCATAAAAGAGCGATTTGGCATATTGGCGGGGCGTTTCTATCCGCAACTATTGAGAAGGCTATTGCGGCGCATAGCCGTTACGTGATTTTATTTTTAGCAAAATTTGTTTTTCTGACTAAAGATTGCTTATCTTTGCGTTCGTTTTTAGAAAAACCATTTTTGGATAAAAAAAATTAAGATATTTTACAAATATGAAATCGGTCAGCATCACAGCAGCAGAGCGCGAAACATTAGGCAAAAGAAGTACAAAAGATTTGCGTAATGGTGGTTTGGTACCCTGCGTCATTTATAAAAAAGAAGAAGCTACACACATTACGGCAAGCCCAAGTGAGTTAAAACAACTCATTTATACGCCGGATTTTAAAATAGCAGAAATAAAAGTAAATAATAAGGTGCGAAAATGTATCATCAAGGAGGCGACATTTCATCCAGTAACAGATGTAGTCACGCACATAGAATTTTTAGAATTGATTGACGGGCATCCGGTAAAAGTGGAAGTGCCATTGCGTTTCAAGGGTACTTCAGTAGGTGTAAAAGCTGGCGGAAAGCTTTTGCAAACAGTACGGAAAGTGAAAATCAAAACATTGCCAAGTAATTTGATAGACGAATTATTTTTGGATATTTCTGCTATGGATTTGGGTCAATCAGTGCGTATCCGCGACATCATTTTGCCATCAGGCATTGAAGTGATCAACAGTCCAGCTATACCAGTAGCTACCATCGAAATACCAAGAGCACTTCGCGGCAAATAGAGAACGCCACACCATTTTGGTAAAAATATAAAGCGCAATGGGTACTACTCATGGCGCTTTTTTCGTTAGAGAGCCTGCGCGTGTTGTGTACTAAGAATGTTGAAAATTTATTATCTTTGCCGCATTGGGTTGAAGAAATTGAGACGGACGAAAAAACCTTGTTTAAGGTAAACAATTATGACGAAACGAATTTTATACTATTTAGCAATTATAGTAACAGGTATATTAGGGAGTTGTGCCGCCGAAAAAGCCACATCTGATGATGTGTTGCTGGCAACAGTATATAACCAAAAATTGTACTTATCCGAACTGCAAAAAAAAGGAATATTAAACAAAGATATTTCTGCCGAAGATAGCGCTGTTGTTCTCAACAACTATGTCGAACGTTGGGTGCGTGATGCCCTCATCATGCAACGTGCCGAAAGTAACATCCCGAAAGATTTGAACATTGACGAATTGGTACGCGACTACCGCGCCTCGTTAGTGCGCTACAATTATCAAAAAGTGTTGATAGAACAGCTGACAGATAAAAAAATCACACCCGAACAACTGCAAACCTACTACGATCAAAATAAGGAGCAACTCCGCCTACAAGATGCTATGGTGAGAGCCTATTACATCAAGGTACCGCGCTCCGCACCCGATACAGAGCAACTCAAAAAGTGGTGGAGTAATCGAAAAGATAATATGTCAAAAATTGCAGCTTACTGCAACCAATATGCCAATAAATTTATGTTGGTAGATACTGTTTGGTATCAACAGCAGGACATCATCGGGCTGTTCCCGAAAGGGGCGTTAAGTGCCGGTAACATTGCCGACGGGCGCGAGTTTACACAAAAAGACGACGACTTTTACTACTTCCTGAAATGTATAGAAGTTATACCGAATAAAGATATACCACCGCTTTCGGCAGTACAGGACAAAGTGGAAAAACTCATACTACACAAACGCCAATCAGAAATAATTACCCAAAAAACGGAAGAGCTCTACGAACTCGAAACTAAACGCAATAACGTGAAAATTTATACCGGCTTGCCTGCCGTTCCAAAAAAAAATTAAACAAATTGTTTGATGAGTATGAAACATGTAATCACAATCGCCCTCCTAATTTTTACTGCAGCGCTTTTCGCCCAAACGCGCCAAGTGATAGATAAAGTGGTGGCAAATATTGGCAGCGAAGTAATCCTGTATTCTGACATTGAAGACCAACTGGCGTATGTCAAATCTAAACAAGGGAACATAGATGACAACACACGCTGCGGCATATTAGAAAGTTTGCTTACGCAGAAACTATTAGTCAATCAAGCTAAAATTGACAGCGTAAAGGTAGCAGACGAAGAATTAGAAGCCGAATTAGATGCTCGCTTAGAGCAGATTTTAGGCTATATGAACAACAACACGCAGCAGTTTATTGACTACTACGGCAAGTCGCCACAGCAAGTAAAAGAAGAAATGCGCGACGACCAAAAAGACCAAATCCTTATGCGGAAAATCCGCCAGACGATAGGCACAGATATAACCATTACGCCTGCCGAAACAAGACAGTTTTTTAACACCGTGCCGAAAGACAGTTTGCCCTATTTCAACTCCGAAGTCGAGCTTGGCGAAATAGTCATGAAGCCGAAAGTAAACCCTGCGCAGCGTGCCGATGCCCTCAAGCAAATTGAAGACATCCGCCATCGCTTGGTAGAAGGTGGAGAAGATTTTGCTAAGTTGGCGTCCCAATATTCCGAAGATTTCGGCTCCGCTCGCAACGGCGGAGATTTGGGTTTTGTAAAACGCGGACAGTTCGTGCCGGAGTTTGAAGCATCGGCATATAACTTAGTGAATGATGAAATCTCGCAAATTGTGGAATCAGAGTTTGGTTTTCACATCATTCAACTCATTGAGCGGCGTGGGAACACCATCCACACACGCCATATTCTTATCAAGCCCAAAATTACAGATGCTGACTTGCACGCAACTAAAATAAAATTGGATAGTGTACGCCAACTCATACTCTTAGATTCCCTTACGTTTTCGCAAGCGGTAAAAAGATACTCCGACAAAAGTGTGCAAAGTTTTAACAACGACGGGCGCATGGTAAACACCGTATCCGGCAACAACTTTTTTGAAATTGGCGACCTTGATCCGGAGGTATATTTTGCCATTGACACCCTCAAAGAAAAAGGCATCACGCCAGCTATGTTGTTCGCGGGCGAACGCGGTGATAAATATTATCGCATCATTCAACTGCAATCGCGTTCCAAACCACACAAGGCAAACTTGCAGCAAGACTACGCCAAAATAAGTGCGGCAGCATTAGAGCACAAGCGCAATACTTACTTAAATAATTGGGTGTTGGAGCGTGTGCAGAAAACATTCGTTCATATTAGCGATGATTATAAATCGTGCGTAAATATGCAACAATGGCTACAAAATGGCGCGAAAAGTAGAACAACACCCTAATAAATTCGTTACAAGAAACGACTATCTTTATAGAGGTAGTTTTGTGTGTGCATAATATTCTAAATAGCTGAAATCTATGGTAAATCTTATTCTGTTTGGACCTCCCGGAAGCGGCAAAGGAACACAAGCTGCTAAATTAATTGAGAAGTATAATTTGCTACACATCTCTACAGGCGATTTGTTCCGATACGAACTTGGTAATAACACACCATTAGGACAGAAAGCCAAAGAGTATATGTCGCAGGGGCAATTAGTACCTGACGAACTGACCATTGCCATGCTGATAAATAAAACAAACGCACACCCGGAAGTGGATGGCTATATTTTTGACGGATTTCCACGCACCATACCGCAAGCAGAAGCCCTTGATGCTATGCTCGCCGAGCGCGGACAAACCATCAGCGCACTCATCGCCTTAACGGTGGATGAGGATGAAATTGTACGCCGTATTTTGGAGCGGGGCAAAACAAGTGGCAGAACGGACGACAATGACGAGCGCATCATCCGTAACCGTATAGAAGTATATAAAAATGATACTACACCAGTGTTTGATTTTTATGCGAAAAAAGAAAAATCGCACGAGGTGTATGGCATCGGCACTATTGATGCCATTTTTGATAACCTTTGTCAAATCATTGATAAATTATAACCTATCGTATCCGCCGAAATACAGCTTTCCGTCGTTATCATTACGTACAATGAAGCGCGCAACATTACGCGCTGCATCACCTCATTGATAGATGTAGCAGATGAGGTTGTGGTAGTGGATTCGTATTCCACCGATGCCACAGTGAGCATAGCAGAAGGCTTGGGTGCAAGGGTAGTGCAACATCCTTTTGCGGGGCATATTGAGCAAAAAAATTGGGCATTGCAGCAAGCCAAATATCCGCACGTACTATCCTTAGATGCTGACGAAGCATTAGACGAAACGCTCCGACAAGCAATTATTGCCGTAAAAAAAAAGTGCACGCACGATGCTTATACCATGAATCGCCTCACCAACTTTTGTGGCGTGTGGGTGCATCACAGTGGTTGGTATCCTGATGTGAAACTCCGCCTTTGGGATAAGCGTAAAGGACAATGGGGAGGCATGAATCCGCACGATAAGGTGATACTGAATGTTGCCGGAGCAACACAACAACACTTACGTGGCGATTTGCTGCATTACAGTTACTACACACAAACGGAGCATATTGAACGTGCAAAAAAATATGCTGACATTGCCGCAAAAGCCTATTTTGAGCGTGGCAAAAAGGCTACGGTTGGACACCTGTTGTTCAGCCCGACGATTAAATTTATCCGCAATTACATTTTTCGATTGGGTTTTTTAGATGGGCGCACGGGTTGGACGATTTGCAGCGTAGCCGCTAAAGAAACTTTTTGGAAATACCGACAATTGCTTGCCTTACAGCGAAGCGGAAATTAACTGCTTCTTAATAGTTGCTTGAATTAGCTGTCAGCAAAAGCGATGCACTTGGTAATGAAGGATGCAAAACTCGTGCAACAAAGATAGCAAAAACCCTATTTCAATTTAATGCTGCGACTGATTTTGTTTTTTGCCAATCCTCATCTTAGCAGTGTGACATCGCCTTTGACGATGACCTCAATGCCGGAGGCTAACTGCAAAGTAGCCCACCACACATACACGGCTTCGCCTAAGGCTTGCCCATTCCAAGTGCCATCCCAGCCATGCCTCGAAGCTAAATTTTTGCCTATAAAAACTTGATTGCCCCAACGGTCGAATACCTGCAACTGCTGAACTGCAACAATGCTCGCCCCGTAATATAAAGCAAATTCATCATTCAACCCATCGCCGTTTGGCGAAAATGCGGTTGGCGCAAAATATGGGTATTCTTTGCTTACATTCACGCGCACGCGTTCCGTTGCCACGCAGCCACGCTCATCCGTCAGGATGACGGTATAAAAAGTTGAAAGTGTTGGCGAAGCAATTACAGTTCTACAGGTATCACAATCTAAAGACTCGGCGGGTTGCCATAACACGGAATAATTAAAGCCATTCGCTTGCGCGGTCAACTGAACGGATGTCCCTAAATTGATGGTGGTGTCGGTTGGCGAAATGCTTGTCTGCAAAGGCGCAACTGTAAGCGTCAGGCAGCGCGCAGAATCGCAACCCAAAATATTGGTGTAGGTGCGACAAACAACGGTGTCGGATGCGTAGGTTTGTCCTTCAAATACAAAGCTGCTGCCCGAGCAGATTTGTTGCGAAAGTTGATTGCGCGTGGTATCACGAAATGCGAGATTTAAGCAAAAAGTGCTGTCGCACCCAAGCGTAGTGACGTAGGTGCGACAAATACTTGTGTCGCGCGAAAGTGTGAGGTTTTCAAACGGAAAAACATCACCTTCACAGCGTTCGACTTGTTGATTAAATGATAACGTTGGCGCAACTGTAAGCGTCAGGCAGCGCGTAGAATCGCAGCCTAAAATATTGGCGTAGGTGCGACAAACAACGGTGTCGGATGCGTAGGTTTGTCCTTCAAATACAAAGCTGCTGCCCGAGCAGATTTGTTGCGAAAGTTGATTGCGCGTGGTATCTCGAAATGCGAGATTTAAGCAAAAAGTGCTGTCGCACCCAAGCGTAGTGACGTAGGTGCGACAAATACTTGTGTCGCGCGAAAGTGTGAGGTTTTCAAACGGAAAAACATCACCTTCACAGCGTTCGACTTGTTGATTAAATGATAACGTTGGCGCAACTGTAAGCGTCAGGCAGCGCGTAGAATCGCAACCCAAAATATTGATGTAGGTGTTACACAATACAGTATCTTGTGTTATCGTGTAGGTATTGTTGTTGAAAACAACTTGGTTGCCCATACAAACACTCATCGTATCGTATTGGGTAGTTGCTGCGGGCGGTGGGGCAAATTCTGCTAAGGATGTCATACCTGCATAAACTCTATCTGCTGAACAAATATAGGAACACAAACCTGTATAAATATCAATTTCATAAAAGTCAATTTGGCTATTTCCGTTACTGTCCAACGATGGGTTTATGCTAAACACTTTTGTACTATCGCACGTGATTTTTGTAGAAATTAATCCATAAATAGGAAGTGTATCACCAGCAGCATTATGAGCAATACTTATCATACTGCTTTGTATTGGCGTTGTAGTATTCACTTCCCAAATTTCTCCACTAACACAACAAGCATATAATTTTCCATTATAGAAAATTTCATCTCCCACATAATTCAAACCCGCAGGCAAGGCTGATAAGGTATATAGATTTGTGTTTAAATCGTATTGCAACAATACATTATCGCTCAGATTCAAAAAATTACTGCCAACTGAAAACAAAACTCCTGAGGAATCTGCAACAAGTCCAGGATAGCTATAAATAGAGTCGGAATAAATGGAAGTTAATAATCCATTCGCACCGACTGAAACTATCTCGTTCGCAAAAGTAAAAGTAGCTAAATCCAAGATTGCGACAAAAGCGAATAAACTGTTATTCTTAGTAAGGGCTAAATCTGCAAAATAAAAAGTGAGTGGAACGGGAAAATACATACTATCATATACAATTTCCTCCTGACATGTTTGCAGATTTAACTTGGTAAGCGGGTTGTTTTGAATAACTTCAGGAGCTAAGTAAACCTCTTGCGAAAAAGCTACTACTGAGTAGGAGAGCATAACCAATAGGCAAAAAATATATCTTATATTGTTCATGGCGATAAAAATTGAAAAGGGGGTGTAGCAATATTTTTGCTACACCCCTTTTTGGTTATACTGTATTATTGGGCGATTAATTTTCCGGTCAATGTATTTTTATCGGAAATTATTTGGTATAGGAGTGTTCCTTGATAAGGGTACTCAACCTTATAAGTGTTCATTCCTTCTGCTACTATTTGTTTGTATTGGTCAATTATTTTGCCATCTACGGTGACCAGTCTGATGGTAATTTCCTGTTCAACGGGTACATAAAAATTGAGTCGCGTTTGTCCGGTAAATGGGTTTGGTGTTGCAAATGCTTGGGTCACACCTGATAAAACTGTTTGGCTTTCGCCCAATGAGAATGGGTAGATTTTTCCATGACTTATATAGCTACTTACATCTGTACCGGATTGTGTCAGCACAAAGCAATCTGAAATATTATCTATTGTATTCTTTGCCTTGACATGAATTTTCAGCACCTCTGTTTGGGAATGGCTGTTTACTATTTTATTGTATAACCAAGCAACTCTGATGCTGCCCTGTTCAAAAGCTGCTTCATTTATATCAACATATTCTACTTCCGATTCATGCTTATCCGATATAGCTATACTTTTAAGCTCAAGGTCATTATTTACCAATAACATATCCAATACAGCAATACTTGGTTCATTCAATTCGGATAAACTTAATGTAATAGTTTGCTCTTCACCAGCCTTTAAAGTATTCGGGTAAAAACTAAGGCGTACAGGTTCTTCAAGGGTTTGCCCACTTTGGCGAGTATCCACTACATCATTTGCAAAACCACAACTCGTGCAAGATTGGGTTGGATCGCCCGCTTTGGCAGCCACGAAAGTTGAGCCAAATGAATTTGAATTACCAACAGATACATCTTTAAAATTAGGATATGTCATAATGGTTCCCATGGGGATAGCACCATAAGTGTAATATACTGAGCTCGGGATAAACCGCCAATCAAAAAAACCAGGGCAAGTACCTGTGCAAGTATTGTTGACAACTTTTGTTACAAGTGCTACGTCATAAGTTGCTACCTTATTCGACCTATCGACATCTGCTGCCATCCATTCAGACATATTTAAAGTAGTAACGTAACCAAATACAAAACTTTGAATTTTATCAGCATCCAATCCATTAACACCACAAAATGGATTTGTCGTCTTAGTGGGTGTAATTCTGTAAGTTTGCGATGGAGCAACTTGTACATTATATATACCAGAAGTGTTTGTTGTAACATTATTGATAGGGAATCCGCTTCCCGTTAGTTGGGTAGTGGTAATAGTCGTGTTAGGAACACCCAAATTCGTAGAACCGGAACAGGATTGCCCAATCGTTTCTATATTGCCGTTTATAGTTACGGCAGGTAGGCAAAAATCAGGGTTGTTTGGCAAAGAAACTCCTGCATTTACCAAAGTGGAATTTCCGACTGTAGCATTATAGGTCAATATAGGGTTTCCGGCACCAGAAGCTCTTGCAAAAGTAACATTACCACATTGACCGGGGGGTAAGCGAAAGAAAATTTCTGCAATTACCACTCTTCCTGTACTTCCAAAGAAGTTAGCCGCACTCGTATTCTCTACTGCTTGCGTATTGGATATTCCTGTGGCAGTTATCTGCAGATTTGGGAATTTAGGATCATTTATTGACATATCTGTATATGGAACATCAATGGCGACCGGAGTACCAGCAATCGCAGGAACGATATCAACGCGCATATTTAGCAATTGCATCGTTGCTGTAGCGGGTATGCTTACATTTCGCAAATAAATATTCACTGCCGCCAATCCACTTGGCGCATCGTAGTAATAACTTTCAATATCTAATACCGCATTCTGAGCTCGGCTATCAACAGTAACAAAAGTAGTCATAAACATCGTCAGCAGAAGTAGGGTTAGTAGTCGGTTACGTGCGGTGTTGCGGTGTTGCGGTGTTGCGGTGTTGCGGTGTTGCGGTGTTTTCCGGTACGCGGTTAAGGGATGGTTGTTTCATAAAAAACATATTAATTGGATTAGAAAATTGAGGTTAATGACTTCTCTATTAGAAGTAGCACAAACATAAAAAATATATTCGATACAGTCAATGGCAAAATAAAACTTTAACGTTTGCCAAAGTGTGTTGTTAGTGCAATAAAAAAGGTTGATTCGAAGCCCACACCATATTGGCGATTATTATTTTATAAAAGAATGCACAACGGGATAAATAGAACCCAAAAGCGAACCGCACTTTTCGATAATGTGGTAATTAAACTTACACCACAAAAAACCGTTGCGTTAGGCGAATGAATTCGGTGTGTACCAAAGTGTTGGAGGCGACTATTTCTTTGGGTGTGATGTAATCCGGCTTGCCGGAAAAATCAGAAACCATGCCACCCGCTTCGCGCACAATAACTGCCCCGCCAACGACATCCCAAGGCTGTAGGCTGTATTCATAAAATACTTCAAAAGTACCTTTAGCAACATATACCAAATCAAGTGCTGCCGACCCTAATCGGCGAATGCCTCGCGTGGCTTGTGTTAAGTGATTGAGCAGTTGTAGGTAAGGTGCAGACTTGCTGTAATCGTAATATGGGAAGCCAGTAACTAGTAAGGACTGCTGTAAGGTTGTGGTGCTACTGACGTGCAGCCGCTGCCCTTGCAGGTATGCGCCGCCGCCCAACCATGCGTAATAGAGTTGGCGATTCATCACATCATACACGATGCCCATGATGTCCGTACCTTTGTATTGCAAGCCTACGCTTACCGCAAACCACGGCAGGTTGTGTAGGAAGTTGGTGGTGCCGTCTAAAGGGTCAACTACCCAAAGGTAATCGCTGCTGTGCCAAGCCACTGTTTGCTCCTCTACCAAAAAGGCGGCTTCGGGGAGTAGTGGTTGCAAGCCTTCGATGAGTATGGACTCGGCGGTTTTGTCCACATAACTGACTAAGTTGTTGAGGCTTTTTTCTTCGATGGCATTGTGCTGCACTTGCCCGAATTGTGCTTCGATAAATTGTGCCGCTTGAATGACTACCGTACAGGTTTTGCAGCATAGATGTTCCAAATCGTTTTGCGAAAGCATAATTTAAAAATAATTATATGGTGTACTATAAAGGGCGTATCAGGCAACAATAAAGATACTTCTCACAGACGGAATAAGGAAATCGGGCAAGTTTTTTTTCGATATATACTTTCAGGGGTAGCATTATTCAAAAAATAATCGGAAATTTGCGCTTCCTTCAACAAAGCACTTTTCATTTATTACATACCGCACATTAAAATAAGTATAGTATGAGTCAGACAAAACTACGCCTCGCTATATTGGACATGAATAACAACGTACCCAATAGAGGGTTGGCAAATATTAAACAGATAGTATCGCAGTTTGCTGATAAGATTGATTTTGAAGTATTTGATGTGCGTCATCGCGCCGAAATTCCCTTCATTGATTTTGATGTATATATATCCTCCGGCGGGCCGGGTAGTCCGCTCGAAGGCGATGGCAACTGGGATACTCAATGGTTCAATTTGGTGAATAGGATATATACACACAACCTCTATTCTGCTGACAAAAAGTACTTCTTTTTTATTTGTCATTCTTTTCAGATGGCGTGCATATACTTCAAAATTGGACGCATATCGAAAAGGCCGTATATGTCATTCGGCACGTACCCGGTATATAAAACAGACGATGGTGAAGCAGAAACACTTTTTCAGCAATTGCCCGACCCATTTTATATTGCGGACTTTAGGCATTGGCAGGTTGTGCAACCCGATGCGGAGGTGTTGGCAGAATTGGATGCTAAAGTGTTAGCTATTGAGCAATTAACACCTTTGCCCGAAAGGGCGATAATGGCAGTTCGTTTTTCAGATGAATTTGTTGGCACGCAGTTTCATCCGGAAGCGGACGCACTGGGTATGTTAGATTATTTTCAGCAAGAAGAGCGCAAGCAACAAGTGTTAGCAGAACACGGTGAAAATATTTATCGACAGATGATAAAAGACTTATATGCTCCTCAACGCATTGACTTGACGCAGCGTATCATACTGCCCACATTTTTAAAAACTTGTTTACAAAAGCTTGAACAGCCAGTGGTAGTGTAGTGTGTAAAAATTTATTAATGAATATATTGCAACTTTTTATGACTTTCGCGTCACTATTTAAGGAACGATGGAACAACTATTAGAACAGTATAAGTCGAAGAAGCCTGAAATTATTTTTGAGTGGAACGATGCAGAAACGGACGCACAAGGATGGGTAGTTATCAACTCCCTACGCAATGGCGCTGCCGGCGGGGGTACGCGGATGCGCCTGGGGTTGACAAAAGACGAAGTTGTTTCATTAGCTAAAGTGATGGAGGTGAAGTTTTCCGTTTGTGGACCATCAATCGGTGGAGCGAAGTCCGGGATAAACTTTAACCCGCAAGACCCGCGCCGCAATGAAGTATTGCAGCGTTGGTACAAAGTTGTTTACCCGTTATTGAAAAATTATTACGGAACAGGTGGCGACCTCAACGTGGATGAGATAAAAGATGTAGCACCGATTACCGAAGATTTAGGGTTGTGGCATCCACAGGAGGGAATTGTAAATGGACACTTACAGGTATCAAAAGGTGATACCATAAATGTAATAGGACAGTTGCGATACGGATGCAGCAAAATTGTGGAAAATTCTAATTATGCTCCGGGCGGCTCAAAATTATATGCCGTAGCAGATTTGATTACAGGTTATGGCGTTGCGGAGTCGGTTAAGCATTATTACGACATCTACCATCAAAAAACTGTAAAAGGTAAGCGCGTTATCATACAAGGATGGGGCAATGTTGCTTCTGCTGCCGGATAC
>JAGOHC010000208.1 GCA_017996375.1 Saprospiraceae bacterium
GTTGTTGGGCAATAAAAAAGGCACCTCGCGCAAGCTGATAACGTTTGTGAAAGACCGCCCCGGACACGACCGTCGCTATGCTATTGATGCTTCAAAATTAACCACCGAATTAGGCTGGAAGCCAAAAATTAAAGCTGCTCAAGGGCTGAAATTAACAGCAAAATGGTATTTGGAAAACACGAAATGGCTCGAAAACGTAACATCTGGCAATTATCAGCAGTATTATAAAAAGATGTACGCATAAAAACCTAACGGTGCTAAAAGCAACTTGATTTAAAGTAATCCGTAAAAATACAATTATATACTTTTTTTGCGTTTATGCTTAACGATATTACATTTTATTAGAATTAATATGAACAAACTTTTTTCGCTGATAGTGATTATCCTTATAACACAAGCGGTGATTGCTCAAGAATTTGACTTTAAGGTTTCGATTGTAACGCCAAAATTGCAAATAGCCGACCCTAAGGTATTTGACAATATGAGTGCTGCATTGAAGGATATGATTAATAGCCAGAAATGGACTGATGATATTTTTGAACCCAATGAGCGCATAAAAGGAAATATTGTAATCACCATTAAGGAAGAGCAATCTGCGAATGCTTTTACGGCAGACTTTGGGATTCAGGCAGTACGTCCGGTGTATGGTTCGAATTACGAAACACCGATATTTACACACCTCGACAAAGATGTACCTTTCACTTACGAAATTGGCAGACCGCTATTTTTTTCTAATAATAATTATGTGGATAATCTGACTTCTGTAATTGGCTTCTATGCTTACATCATAATTGGCTTGGATTATGATACTTTCTCTCCGTTGGGCGGCGATCAATACTTCCAACGCGCCCAAGATATCGTCAATACCGTGCCATCAGGTTCGCCGGGTTGGTCGGTTGGCGAACAACGCAGTCGTTATCAATTAATCGAAAATTTATTGAATCCTCGTGTGAAAGCATTCAGACAAAGTATGTACGATTATAATCGCTTGGGTTTAGATATTATGGCACAAGACCCTGCTAAAGGAAGACAAATTATCGAAAAAGCGTTAGATAAAGCATCGGAATTATCCGTGAGCTATCCTAACTGTATGATACTGCAAGTATTTGCTAATACAAAGCGTGATGAAATAGTTGAGATATTTAAAGAAGCGGATCGAGGGCAAAAAACAAAGGTGTATCTAATAATGTCAAAAGTAGATCCTTCAAATGCACCAAAATATAGGCAGATAGGAATTTAAGTTATAGGGGTTTTCTTGTAGGTATCTACAAAACTTCGCCAGCGCATCATTAATACACCCACGATGGCTTCTTTGATAATACCCGAACTCATTTTAGATGCACCCGCTACCCTATCGGCAAAGGTAATTGGAATTTCCTTTATCTTAAACCCAAGCTGATATGCAGCGTATTTCATTTCTATCTGAAAGGCATATCCCACAAATTGTATTTTATTAAAATCTATAGCTTCTAATACTTTTCGGGTATAACAAATAAATCCTGCCGTTGCATCTTTCACGCTCATCCACGTTATCAACTGTACATAATAGGATGCACCTTTGGACAAAAATATTCGGTCGGCGGGCCAATTCTTCAACTTGCCACCTGCTACATACCGCGAACCGACAACCACATCAGCACCTTGCAATGCTTCATGATACAATCGTACCAAATCGTTTGGATTATGCGAAAAATCTGCATCCATTTCAAAGATGTAATCGTACTTTTTTTCAATTCCCCATTTAAAACCTGTAATGTATGCTGTACCTAACCCTAACTTCCCTTTACGTTCGATGAGATGTAAAGATGATGCATATTGATATTGTAAATCTTTTACAATATCGGCTGTGCCATCTGGTGAACCATCATCTATTATAACAACATGAAAAGGTACGATGAGCGAAAATACTGCCTGTATGATATTAGCAATATTTTCACGTTCATTATACGTTGGTATGATAACAAGGCAGTTCGTCAAAATTCAGTTCGACTTGATTGATAAACTATTTTAAATTGAACAAAAACGTATTTTAAGGTTATTCCTGACAAAGTTTAATAATGGCTTCGAAAACATCCTCGGCATTTGGTTTTGAAAAATAATCGCCATCTGAGCCGTATGGTGGTCGTGAAGCATTTGCAGTAAGGCAGACGGGTTTTGTGTCTAAGTAATGATACCCGTTTTGTACCTCCAGCACTTCACGCAGCATAAAAGCCGTTGCTCCACCAGGCACATCTTCGTCCAAAAATACAATTCTATTTGTTTTTTGCAATGATTTTACAATTAAATGATTTGTATCAAACGGCAGAAGCGTTTGAACATCAATTAATTCGACGCTAACGTTGTGTTGTGCTAACATCTGAGTCGCTTTTTGAGCAATCCGCACACACGAACCATAGGTAACCAATGTAACATCCGAGCCTTCTTGTAAGGTTTCAGGAACGCCCAAGGCTACACAATATTCGCCAATATTATCAGGTAATTGTTCCTTAAGGCGATAGCCATTCAAACATTCAATTACTAAGGCGGGGTCGTCACTTTGCATTAATGTTTGATACATCCCAACCGCTTGCGTCATGTTTCGTGGAACACAAATATACATTCCACGCAAAGCGTTAATGAGCAAACCTATTGGTGAGCCGGAATGCCATATACCCTCCAAGCGATGTCCTCGTGTACGAATAATTGCCGGAGCAGCTTGTTGTCCATTACTGCGATAACGCAAGGTTGCCAAATCATCAGAAAGTGGTTCTAAACCATATATCAGATAATCTAAATATTGAATTTCAGCTATAGGGCGTAAGCCACGCATTGCCATACCGATTGCCTGCCCCATGATTGACCATTCGCGAATGCCAGTATCAAAAACACGCTCCTCGCCAAACTTAGTTTGTAAGCCAGCAAAGCCTTGATTAACATCGCCGATGTAACCGACATCTTCGCCAAAGGCAAAAATGTTGGGTTGTTTTTGTAAGATGATATCGAAATATTTATTTAATACTTCATAGCCATTAACATTTGGCGAATTATGTGAGTATAATGGAGGCTTTTGAGTAACAGACAAAGCAGCGTTTGGAGTTTCACTATTTAAGTGTGTGTTATATCTA